>JAFGEV010000054.1 GCA_016931385.1 Prolixibacteraceae bacterium | reverse complement strand
TAACCCGGTACACCGAACGAGATGTCGAAATTAATTTCTTTATAATAGCTGGCGTCTTTTGTAGTAATATACAGTTCGGCAGCACACCATGTAAATTCATCATCAAAACCTGTATCCGCGTAATCGCCAGTATTTACACCCGGATACCCGCCCGAAGCAGAGGGGTTTCTAAATGCAACATTGGGGTTTGTCTTTGCCCATTGCCATGCTTTTACGGCCATGTTTAATGCCGAATCGGCCAATTGGGGGTCGAACTTTTTATAAACACGGGCAGTCATGGCCATTACAGCAGCAAAGTCGAGCGAAGCAGCAGTGCTTTTTGCACATACATACCGGGTTGAGGTAACTTTTGATGGCATTGCAAATCCACTAAAATTGGCCTCGGTGGTTTTGTTGTATACCCCGCCGTCTTCATCCTGCATGGTCATAATCCACCGGATATTGTACAAAGCTTCGTCCAGAATATCAGGAATATTGTTATTGCTTTCGGGGATATTAAGTTCAAACGAATCGTAAAATTCGGGATAGGACTCGTAGGCCGAAAGCAAGGTGAAGACAGGAATCGCCGAACTGATAATGTACTTGTTGTAATCTCCGGCATCGTACCAACCCCGGGGTGTAGAGATAATGGTACCGGCTGGTCTGTTAGCTGATGCCGCCGATGGCAATACAACCACAGCCGTGTCGGGGTGACCGGCTTCACGGGCCCAAACCCCGGCGTATTCGCTTACAATCGGCATCGATGCCCTGTTGTAATAGTAATACTTCAGGGTAGCCTTAGCCAAATTGGTAAAAACGTTTTCCGAAACCTCAAAAGGCACCGATGTGCCCAGTCCATCAATAACCAACACATAATTGCCCGGTTCGGTCATCAGGGTAAAATCGGCCAAACGTACATACTCGTCCGATGCAGAATAGTATATCGATGGCAACAACTCTCCCTCAAATACAATATCCGACAAGGCACTGTTCATTATTTTAAAATTATCGGTTTGGGCGTTTATAACGGCAGCCATCTTAACTGAGTTGGGTAGAAAACCCAGTTGGTTCAGCCTGATGTCGGTACTTAGTTTCTGTGCGAATGAAAAAAAAGAAACAAGAAATAAATAAACAAAAAGAATATATTTTCTGATCATCTTAAAAAATGTTTTTAAAGCACTTATAGTTTTATTAGGTTTATAAAGAAAACATCATTCTCGCGTATATTCAGCTCTTTCGAAAACACACCATCGGCCTTTACTTTAACAATTTCACCTGAAATGGGTGAGCCGCTGTTGAGTTTTTTTATTTGCTCCACCTGCTGTTTGGTCAGCTGGTTTGGCCTGCCCAAATCGTAATAGGAAGTATAAGCATCGTTGCAACGGTAACCTACTTTGTATACTTCGAGTGAATAGTCTCCTGCGGGCACACCAGCCAGATTAATCTTTAACTTGCCCTTGTCTTTCGATGGCAAATCACGAATGTAATACACCTGGTTGTTCACCGAATCACCGGGATGGGTGTGGGTAAAATCGTATGCCAGAACCTGGATATTGCCTTTCGGGTCTTTACAAGCCCACGACATTTTGTCGTTATTGACCAATTCAGTATCTCCTAACCGGTTGAGGAATTGGTACGCATAAAATACGGGTTTGTTGATCCCCTGGGTATTCAGCATCCCGAAACCGCCATGAAAAGGCGTAAAACGCGGAGCCGATTCTTCAAAAATATCGGTAAAAACCCAGTACGACATCGACTGGGCGGCATCGCCAACCTGTTTCAGTTTTTGAAGCACGTAAGATGCCTCGTGGTAACTGTCGTGAATTGGGTCGAACGGAGTATAGGAAGCGCTCCATTCGGTGTAGTGCAATTCGAGATTAGGCATTGCCGAGCCGGCTATTTCTTTGCGCGATTGCAGCACATCGCCGCTAACGGCAAATTCCTGGGGAGCCAGAACAGTACCGTTGTTTCCATATTCGTCGAGATAGCCTACATTTACACCATAGGAGTGTGCACTCACAAAATCGATTGGAACGTTGTTCTTTACACAGAAATCGATCATTTCTTCTTCCCAGGCTGCACCGGCAGTGCCGGGCCCGCCAACCCGGTATTCGGGGTTCACACTTTTAACAGCCTTTGCACTGTACTTGTACAACTTAAAATAATCATCCATTGTGCCAGTCCAAAACGCAGGTACAAGGTTGGGCTCGTTCCAGACTTCAAAATACCAGGTTTTCACCTCGTCGGAACCGTAGCGGTCGGTCCAGTGTTGTACCGTATTCCGGACCAGGTCAGCCCATTTGTCGTGGTCTTTGGGTGGAGTAACGTTTCCCTTCCACCAAAAAATGGTTTCCTTACCACTGGCCAGGTCGTTGGGCATAAAACCCAATTCTACAAAAGGCTTGATGCCGATGCTTAACAGGAAGTCGAACAAAGCATCGATATACATGTAATTGTATTGTGGATTTCCATTCCGATCTATCCGGTATACACCCATGTCGTCGGTTAAAAGCCCGTGAAAACGGATATACCTGAAACCACATTCCTTTTTTACATACGCAAGTTGTTGTTGCCAGTCGGCACGCAGGCCTTCATTAGCTCTTCCTGCACCAACGCATTCATTGAACATGGTGTTTAAGGAACCTTTTTCCTTATTAAAATCAATATCGATAATCCTATCCTGATTAACTGTTTTCTCTTTTTGTGAGAAGCCAAAAGTTGCTATAAGCCCAAAAGAAATGATGAATAAAAACCGATGCAATTTCATTTTTGTTGTATTTAATGGTTAAACGATCCAAAATTATATAAGAGGCCTTATTCGAGTCTTGAGATTTGTCTCAAAAATCTTTAAGATTCTATCATAACTGAAAAAACGATTTTTAACATTAATTTTACCGTTTTCAGGTTTTAATGCGAAAATCGATACATTTAAATATTATTATACTGCCCTCAGTATTCCTGCTGATTGTACTAAATTGTTTTTCTGCAGGGCAGGAAAGATACCTGCATTTTACCGAGATCGATGGTCTTCCGCGGAACATCACTACATGCCTTGAACAAGACCAGTACGGGTATATCTGGATTGGCACAAATAATGGAATAGCCCGGTACGACGGTAAAGATTTTTATGGGTATAAAGAACTGACGGGGATTGGAATCATTCATCTGCTTTACGATTCGGGAAACTCACTTTGGGCAAGTACCAGCAAAGGCCTTTATAAATACAACCGGATTACAAACTTTTTCGAATTAATTGTTCAAGGTTATATACCGAAAATTGAAGAAGACAACGGCAGTATTTACTTTTTAATGAATTCGAATATATTCAGAGTTTCCGGACATGATACCACAATTTTTTTCCCGGGCAGCGATATCTCCGATTTTTGTTTTTCAGAAGAAGGCCTATGGGTAAGTAAAAGCAACGATGGAGTTTCACTATTCGGCCGAAAAAATAAATTTAATGAGCCTAGGGTGTCATTCCTTAAAAACAAATCGGTTTCACTTATAAGAATGATCGACAACAAGCTTTTTGTTGGCTTATTTAACGGTGAGTTGTATTCAATAGCGGATAGTAGCATTACACAAGTCAACATCAAAAACCATTATTATTTTGAAAAGTTTGAAAAAGTTGGCAATGAGATATGGTTGGCTACTGATGGTAACGGGATTATTATACTCGATGAAAACCTATGTTTTTCGAGAAAATTGGGGAAAAATGAAAATGAAGGTGCATCAATAAACAGCAACAGTATTTATGACATTCTTCCCGGGAAAAACGAAGAAATATGGCTGGCATCGTTTGGCGCCGGGCTTACGTGCATCCTTCCCGACAACCTGTTGTTCCAAAACATTCTTCCTGAAAAAGGAAACCTGAATTCATTGGTTGCCAACGAAGGGGTTTCAGTTTTGGTTAAAGAGCCCTTTGTATATTTTGGAACGAATTACGGATTGTCGGAATGGAATATAAATTCAGGGCAGTTTGTAAACATATCGAGCGAAAAACTAATTAAAGACTTAAATGGCACAAAAGTTACTGCAACCAATGTTGATCGGGCAAATAACATTTGGATAGGCACCTATGATGGACTGATGGGCAAATATTCTCCCGGTTTTAAACTTTCAGATATCTACCATCCTTGCAGCACTGAGAAAGGCGAAATGCAACAAATTATTGATATAATAGAAGTTGGCAAAGACAACCTGCTTGTACTTACTCAATTTCGCAGCCGTATCCTGTTAAATTTCAACACCCGGAATAAAACATCAGGTTTGTTTGAATTGTATACTAAAGGAAGCAATATCACCTATTGCCTGTTAAATTCATTACGAAGAAACAAGCAAGGTGAATTATTGGCCGTAATTACAGATCAGGGGCTGTTTCATGTGAATTGGAATACCAATGTGCTTGAAAACAGGTTGTCGGAGATGAATTCGAAGATCGATTTCACGATTACCGATTTCTATCAGGATGAAAATGAAAATTACTGGATAACATCTTCTGCCGACGGGTTATTGTATATTACTCAGGATGGGAAGATTTTAAAAAAATGGTCTGTTAAAGACGGGCTTCCTTCAAACACATTGGTGAGAGTTGAGTCAACCGATAACCGCTTTCTCTGGATAAGCACCATCTCGGGCATTTGCAGGTTCGATACCGAAACCGAAGAAGTGATGAATTTCAACCATCGCGATGGCTTACCGGCAAACGAATTCCAGGAAAGGGTTTCAGCCACCATCAGTGATGGAAGGATAATTTTTGGTTCCCTTGCCGGTTTTACCATTATTGATCCGTCAAAACTGAATCCCGATACATCGAAAACTGAAGTTGTAATATCCGATATCAGCTTTCAAAACCAAAGCATAAGAAATCCTGATGGCAGGCAGTATCTGACAAAGCCCCTTGAAGAAACAAAAGAGATTAAACTTCCGTACAGTAAAAACTCATTTTCGATCCATTATTTCACTAAAAATAAAAGCTTTTCGAAATACCACAATTATGAATACCGGCTGGTTGGGTTTGATGAAAACTGGGTTTACCAGGGGGAAACAAACTATACGACCTATACAAATTTATCTCCCGGAACCTATGCATTTGAAATCAGGAGCGCCGATAAAAGTCAGCCGGGAATAACAACACGTTTGGCAATAAACATTCAGCCTCCGTGGTACCTGGGCTGGTATGCATTTCTGATTTATATCCTGTTATTTTTTCTGATTTTATATCTTTCAATCTATGCATTCCTTAAACGGTTTGAATTGTTTAAGGAAAAGGAAATAGCTGAAATTAAAATTCAACAGGAACATGAACTGACAGAAAAGAAACTGGCATTTTTCACAAACATATCGCACGATTTGAAAACCCCGCTGACCCTTATCGATGCCCCGGTAAACGATTTGTTACAATCGGGAAACCTCAATCGTGACCAACTTGAAAAACTGAAGATTGTTAACCGTAATTCAAAGCGGCTTTACAAACTGATAACCGACCTGCTCGATTTCAGAAAGATTGCCCAAAAACAATATCTAACAGAAATTGGTTTATGCAACATCTCCGATATACTGGCTGATACTTGCGAGGCATTTAAAGGAGAATGCAAAAACAAATCGATAGGTTTAAAATGTAATTCGGGCAACAACATTGTTGGTTATGTTGATGCAAAAATAATTGAAAAAATACTTTGGAACCTTCTGTCAAATTCTCTGAAATTCACTAAAAAGGGAGGAACCATTTCCGTTTGTGCCGAAGAATTGTTAATTGAAGGCAACAAGAATGTTAAACTTGAGGTCAGCGATAATGGCATTGGAATTTCCGAAAATGATAAAGGTAAAATTTTCGACCGCTTTTTCAAGGTTCAGGGTTCAGGTGCACTTAATAAGGGGGG
>JAFGEV010000053.1 GCA_016931385.1 Prolixibacteraceae bacterium | reverse complement strand
GGCTTATATTTTTCAAGCGGAAAACAGAGGCTGTCGTTGAGAATTGATTTTGTTTCAATTCCGCTGTAATGAAGATGTCTGGGTGAAGTTTTGCTGTAGCATAATCTGTAAAAACCCGGAATGCCCGTTTCCATAAGTGGCGACTGGAAGCTGTCGGGTTGAATGACAAAGACAATGTCGTTTGTTTGCAGTGGGATAGAGAACGTTCCGTCAGCTTTTGACAGCACAATTGTGTCGAGCGATGATACCGCAACCCCACTTAACGGTTCATCGGTTTGATCGAAAATGTGATTTTTGTTCTTGTCCCAAAAAACCAAACCCTCTGCAGTTTGCTGTTTTGCGTTAAGTGCCAGGGATATTGTTAGCAACAAGATAAATAAACAATTATTCTTCATTTGCGTAAGGTTTATAAGGCGCGCTCGTTGAAAAGAACGAAACCCAGGTTTAGAGCAAAAAACCAAGATTGCCCTTGCTTGTCGAAGTAATTAAGCTCGGCACTGATCGGGCCAAGCTGGGTTTGAAATACAAGAGCAGCCATACCCGAAAAATAGAAATGTTGAAATATACCTTCTTCATAACTCACAAGGTTATTGTCGGTGTTTTGAAAATTTTGTATGGGTGCAAATCCGAATAATTCAGTTCTGAAATGCAGATAATCGCTTATTATAAAAATTGCTTTACCACCAAGGGCAAAATACTGGTTTGCCCTGAAATTTTCGATGTATTTCGACCTGCTGATTGGGGTAGGGTAGAAGGCCGGCGCCGCTATCACAGTTGATGTATAATTGCTGTATAATGTGTTGTTGTTGAAAACTGCTTCGGCCATGCCTCCCAGCTTTAGTACACGGTTGATCTTGAAATACTGTTCATAAAAAGCCTTGATCTGAAAATAACTATGAGTTTTTTCAACGATTTTTGATACAGGGGCAGTTGTGCCCGGTGTAAAAGTTTCTTTCCCGTAAATGTAACGGAACGATAAAAGTTTACGTCCGCCCTCGGTAGCATACTGTTTGTAATTGTAATTTTTTTGGTCGACCCTTGCGAATGCCGAAAAGGCTGAGAATCTGGTCTCGTCCATTTCGTCGCCGCGTTCAAAAATATTGGTTTGGTAGTAATGGTCAGTTGAATTTGACAAGGAAGTGCCAAAATCAACAATGCCGGTTTTTATAAACGGAATGCCGCCTTCAATCTTCACGCTGTTTTCATTCCTGATAATATACGATGGATTGATGTCCTTGAATACGATGTCGCTGGTTGTAGCCGTATAGTCCCATGAATTGAGTGTGAAACGGGTCGAAATGTAAAACGGGTTACGTGAAGGTGAATCCATTCTTCCGCCAATAGAGAATGAGTTGTAAAATTTTCCAAAATAGGCGTTGGCGCTTAAGTTGTACGACAGGGTTTTAAAGGTTTTGTAATTGGCCTGGACAAATCCGAAGGTGTTCGACTGGGTTGACAACAGGCCCCCGATCTCAACATCGAAAGGTTTCCGGGGCTCTACTTTAAGGTGAAGGTCGAAAAAACCGGTGCGCTTATTGTAGAAAGCAATTGGCCTGATCGATTTTATATGGTCGTCGGAGATCAGCTTGAAATAAGAATCGCGCAATTGTGCAACCTCAATAATATTTTCTTTGCGTTTGAACGACTGGATAATGTATTTTCGTTGCATGTCGTCCTTAATGCCTTCAACCTGTATGTTGTTAAACTTTAGCGGTGGTTTCAGCCCGTTAAATTTCTCGCGTCTTTTATTTACTTCATCTTTTGAAACCCTGCGCGTTACTGTTCTTTTTATTTTTTCGATTGAATTAAGGGCAGTGCTAACTCCCCGGCCATAGGTATAGTTCACTTTCGGGAAATCGAGCAGGCTCACGTTGTCGAGTTTGCTTTCTAAAAGGATTCCGATACTGTCGGGAATATTATAGTTGGTAATTTGTGTGACCATCGACTCAATCTGGTTAAAGAGGTCTTCGGTATCGTATTTTTCCCCAAGGCTTGTTACTTTATGGCCAATGATGATGTCGGGATTGAATTCCTCTTTCATGATATCGGTTGGGAAATTGTTTACAATGCCTCCGTCGAATAAAAGTGTGCCGTTTTTTTCGATGGGTTTGAACACGAAGGGAAAGGTCATTGAAGCCCTGATTGCCTCGCCAACATCGCCCGATTTGTGAATAATTGCCTTGTTATGGTATATATCGGTCGAGACACATCGGAACGGCACCATCAGCTTGTTAAAATCGCCGTTGCAAGCAGCAGTTGTTTGTGCCGTGATCTGCATGAAAGCGAAGTCCATCTGGCGTTCGGGGATCAGGTTTATGGGGAAAATGATCTTGAGTTTATCTTCCTTTTTGGTAATGTCGAGTTTTATCCAGGCAGGGCCTTCGTCTTTTCGTTTAAAATAGTAGAGGTCTTCCTTGTCGAGTTTTCCTGTCGACCATAGTTTAAACTCGTCGGAACTGAAAAGTTCGAGCATTTCATCGGGAGAGTAGCCCGAGGCATATAGCCCGGCAATAATGGCGCCTATCGAAGTGCCGGCAACGTAATCGATCGGGATGCCGTTTTCTTCCAGTACTTTTATCACGCCAATGTGCGCGATGCCTTTTGCACCACCGCCACTTAATACCAGGCCCACGCTTTGGGCATTCATGTTGAAGCAAATGAAAACGGACAGTATGGCTAAAATAATTTTTGGCATTGTTTGAGCTGATTAACTTTATGTTTCAATTTTGTTCTTTAACGATTGAAACCCCTCTCCAAGTATTTCGCGGGTATCCATTACCGTGATAAATGCATCGGGGTCGATTGAGTGTATGTATTGTTGCAAAACTGTGACTTCCCTTCGGCTTACAACTGTAAAGATAACTTCTTTTTCATCATCGGTATACATTCCTTTTCCATTAAGGTAAGTACCACCGCGTTCAAGGTCAGCAAGAATTTTTTGTTTTATTTTTTCATGTTGCTTTGAAATGATGAACAATGCTTTGTTGTAATTCCTTCCTTCAATGGTAAGGTCGATAGCCTTGCCAGTAATATATATCACAACCCATGAATACAGGGGGATTTTCCAGTCCTGAAAAGCAATCAAACCGAAAAGGACAATAACGGAGTCGACATAAATAAGCAATTGCCCGATTTGTATGTTCGTGTATTTTGCAATAATCATGGCAATAATATCGGAGCCGCCCGATGTTGCCCTCGATTTAAAAATCAGTCCAAGGCCAAACCCGATCAGCACACCTCCAAAAACACACGACAAAAGTACATCGTCCACCAGGGGGGCATCGCCTACCTCGCGCATCCAGGTTATGCTGTCCATGAAAACGGAAGTAAGAACAAAACCCAGGATGGTTTTCACACCAAACTTTGGCCCCAGTATTTTTATGCCGGCCCATGTAAGGGGTATGTTAAGCACGAGGCCAAATAGCCCGATTGGTATACCCTCGGGCCAGAAGGAAAAAACACCCTGGGTCAGGTAGTGCACTACTATGGCAATGCCGTAAACACCTCCCGGAACAATCTTATGCGGGGTGATAAAAAACACAAACCCGGCTGCAAGAATAAATGCCCCGATGATAATCAGTGCATAATCGGTAATCCAACGGGCATAATTCTGGTATTTCTTAAATGAAAAGGCCATTGTTCGTTGTTGAAATCAATAAAATATTTGCTTTTGCAAATTATGAGTAAGGACTGAAAGAATCAATGACCGTTGAAAGATTTATGATAAAAAAGTAAAAAAAAATCCCCTCATCGGATGATGAAGGGATCTGTTGAATCTTATTGGATCCTTAATTGATTTTTTTCTCTTTGATACGGGCTTTCTTGCCGGTTAATTTACGGAAGTAAAAAATACGCGACTGGCGCACTTTACCTACTTTGTTAATTTCAATTTGTTCGATGAACGGTGAATTGACCGGGAAAATCCTTTCCACGCCAATGTTCCCCGACATTTTCCTGACGGTAAATGTTTTCGACATTCCTGATCCTTTAATCTGAAGAACCACCCCGCGGAAGTTCTGAATACGCTCCTTGTTCCCTTCAACAATTTTATAGTGAACGGTGATGGTATCGCCTGCGCTGAATCTGGGATGTTGCTTTGCTTCTTCTTTTACAAAAGCTTCCTGTACAATTTTAATCGCATCCATTTTATAATCATTTAATGGGTTAAGACGCAATGTTACCTGATTATCTGTGCGTGGTAAGAGATTACGCTTGCTTTTTAAAGCGCCGCAAAAATAGACAATTTTTTTAATTGGGAAAAGGTTAAGTGAAAATATTTCTGGGTTCTGGGTTCTGGGTTCTGGGTACTGGGTTCTGGATGCTGGGTTCTGGGTGTTCTGGGTTCTGGGTTCTGGGTTCTGGATATTGGATGGTGGTTTGTCCATGCCTAAATAACGTTGACCGAATTAGACGTTATTTTATTCTTTTTCGTATTCATCAAATTTAACTGATGATGATGATTTTC
>JAFGEV010000377.1 GCA_016931385.1 Prolixibacteraceae bacterium | reverse complement strand
GAATACCTTCAGCGAGACAATCTCTTCGGGGGCACTAACAAAGAAACGGATATTGATCAACTCAGTTCCGGCACTTGGATTCCTGAATACAATTGCATTAAGGTCGTTCCTTGATGGAGAAATTCCTTGTGTTTCGTTAAACGAAATATCAGGATTGTACTTTTGAGCGATAGCACTTTCAGCCCAGCAAATGACCGTGTCGAACGTAAAGAAATTGAGGCAGGTCATTCATGAATACTTCCACTTCGTTATTAAAAACCATGGACGGTACACTTTCGGAAGATGTTCGCACAAGCGTTTCCGAAACTTAATGATGCAATACTGCCCGCCGCGGCAGGATGAGGAGATAAGGAGGCCTGAAATTTAGAGTTGTAATTATACGATGCCGGAAAAACCCATAAAAGCCATGGCCAGGATGCCGGCTGTTATAAGGGCAATGGGCACCCCTTTTAATCCTTTTGGTACATTCTGCATTTCGAGGTGCTCCCTGATACCGGCAAAGATAATGAGCGCAAGTCCAAAACCAACAGCGTTGGCTGTGGCATAAACCACGCCCTCCATCAGGTTAAAATCTTTTTGGATCACAAGTATGGCTACACCAAGAATTGCACAATTGGTTGTTATTAGTGGGAGAAAAACGCCCAGGGCCTGATACAATGCCGGGCTTACTTTTTTCAAAATTATTTCAACCAGTTGAACCAGCGATGCAATTATAAGGATGAAGGTGATGGTTTGAAGATATCCCACATTCAAGGGATTCAGCACATAATGCTGGATTAAAAAAGTTACAATGGTTGCAAGTACCATTACAAAGGCCACTGCTCCGGTCATGCCAACTGCTGTTTCAATTTTTTTCGACACCCCAAGGAAAGGGCAGATTCCCAGAAACTGGGTCAATACAATATTATTGACAAGTATTGCTGAAAGTATAATGATAATGTATTCCATTTTCTTCTGTTTTAAGTTTATGCCTTCGATTTATTAAGCCGGTTGATGATGGCAATAAGGAAGCCAAGGGCAATAAAAGCCCCCGGGGCAAGGATAAATATCAACATACCGTATTGCTCGGGATAAACGTTTAAGTTGAATATTTTTCCGCTTCCTAAAAGTTCGCGGACACTTCCCAGAACAGTTAATGCAAAAGCAAAGCCAAGGCCAATGCCTACGCCATCAATAATCGAGGAAAATATGCTGTTTTTCGAGGCAAACGCTTCGGCACGCCCCAGCACAATACAGTTAACAACAATTAGCGGTATAAACAGCCCCAGGCTTTCATACAGGCTTGGCAAATAGGCTTGCATAACCATTTGAACAATGGTAACAAACGTTGCAATCACAACAATAAAAGCGGGGATGCGCACTTTGTCGGGGATAAGGTTCTTTATGAGAGAAATGACAAGGTTCGACATTACCAGAACAAAAGTTGTTGCGAGGCCCATACCCAGGCCGTTTATTGCCGATCCGGTTGTGCCCAACGTGGGGCACATGCCAAGCAACAGGATAAATACCGGGTTTTCTTTGATAAAACCTTTCGAGAAATTTTTCCACTGGTTCATTTCTGACCTCCTTTCTGGCTTGTGGCCGATGTTGTGCCGTCGTAAATTTTGTTTAAGGAATTGTATGCCAAATTCACCGATTCGAGGAAAGCCCTCGATGTTATGGTTGCCGCAGTAATCCCGTCGATATCGCCCCCGTCTTTCGAAACGGTCAGGTTCTGTTTTGAGGGGTTTTTCCCAATAATGGTCTGATTCTGTTTTTGTATATCACTGAACCAGGTTCCCATTTTTGACCCCAACCCTGGTGTTTCGGAATGTTTTAAAACCTTGTAACCCGAGATGGTCCCTTCATGGTCGAAACCTACCATTACTTCAATATACCCGCTGAAACCCTTGTAACTGTAACTTTTAATGGCGTTTCCAACCACTTGGCCCTCTTTGTCGACGCCAGGATATATTTCAAGGCTGTCCTTACAATTTTCAGGCAATATTTTTTCTGTCTCTCCAAGGTGGTCGAAGCCGGGTAAAACGGCTGCAATCGCGTTGTTTTTTTTAGCCTTTTCGGCCTCGGCAATTGGCGTTTTGGTAATATCATTCACCAGGCCCAATGATGCCGAAGCAATAAAAGTTACCCCAAAGAGGGAAATGAGCATGTTTTTAAACGATGATTCAAGTTTTGCCATTTTAGTTCCCTCCAAATCGTTTAGGTTTGATGTAATTGTTTATAAGCGGTGTAAATGCGTTCATTATGAGAATGGCAAACGATATGCCCTCGGGGTAAGCCCCCCATGTTCGGATGCACACGGTGATGACACCAATGCCTATGCTGAAAATAATCTGCCCTTTTTTTGTCATAGGCGAAGTTACCATGTCGGTTGCCATAAAAATGGCACCAAGCATGGCTCCACCCGTCAGGATGTGGAATACCGGATCCATAAACTGGCCGGGATTGGCCAGCCACAATATGCCTGTGAAAATAAAAATGGTTCCCAGCACTGTGACGGGAATATGCCAGGAAATGACTTTTCGCATTAGCATATAGCCAAACCCTAATAAAAGTAAAATGGCTGAAACCTCACCAAGCGAACCACTGAGGTTGCCAAAAAACATGTCGGAATAACCGGGTATTTGTTGGGTAAGTTCACTGATTGGCGTACCATTTTTAAGTCCTTCTTTAATAATGGCCAAAGGAGTCGCTTCAGTAACAGCATCAACAACTGTTTTTGAAATATTGGGCCAGCTGGTCATTTGAACAGGGAAGGAGATTAACAGGAATACCCTCCCGGTAAGTGCCGGGTTGAAAAGGTTTTGTCCAAGGCCTCCAAAAGCCATTTTACCAATGCCCATGGCCACAATGGCTCCGATAACAACTATCCAGACAGGAACTTGTGAAGGAACATTCATGGCCAGTAAGATGCCCGTGAGTATTGCCGATCCGTCTTTTATCGAGGGGGAAGTTTTCAGAAGTAGCTTTTGAATAAGCCACTCAACAATTAGGCAGGTTAACACCGAAGTTGCCGTTACATAAACAGCAGGTAACCCGAAAACAATAAATGACCATATCAGGGCAGGCGATAGGGCAAATATCACCCTGAACATGATCTTTTGTACCGAATCGCCCTGTGCGATGTGCGGCGATGGCGCTATGGTTAATGTTTTATTCATTCTGTCGAATTATATTTTTCGCAATAAGGTTTTCATTTTCGGCTGCGTATAATGCCACTGACTTTATTTTTTCCGAAACGGATATGGTCAAGCAATGGGCGGTTTGCCGGGCATGTATAACTGCATGAACCACATTCGATGCAATCCATTACTTTTTCACTTTCAACATGTTCCCAGTTTTTTATTTCCGAAAGGGCCATCAGTAAATAGGGTTCCAGCCCCATTGGGCAAACGGAAATACAGCGACCGCAGCGTATGCAATTTCCAATGGGTTTGCGGTGCCCTTCTTTTTCAGAAATAATTAGGATTCCGGAAGTACCTTTGGTTATAGGAACATCGGCCGATGCGATTGCTTTCCCCATCATCGGGCCGCCGCTGATTATCCGGGCTGTATCTTCGGGAAGACCACCGGCTGCTTCTATCAGTTCGCTAACAGGTGTTCCAAGCCGTACCCTGAAATTCGATGGTTCTTTAATTGCTTGTCCGGTAACTGTAACTACACGCTCAAAAAGAGGCTTGTTTTTCATAACGGCCTCGTATACTGCAAAAGCAGTTCCTACGTTGTTTACAACAGCCCCGATCGATACCGGCAAAGCCCCTGAGGGTACTTCATAGCCTGTAATTGCTTTTATGAGTTGTTTTTCACCTCCCTGGGGGTATTTTACTTTTAAGGGGCAAATTGAAATGTTCTTGTATTTTTTTGATAATTCAGACAGGAGTTTTATGGCGTCGGGTTTGTTTTTTTCGATGCCAATAACCGCTTTTTCAACATGAAGGGATTTCATGATTAATTTTGTGCCAATCAGGATTTCTTCGCCTTTTTCGAGCATCAGTCGATGGTCTGAAGTGAGGTAGGGTTCACACTCCACTCCGTTAATCAGCAATATTTCAGCTTTCAACCCTGGTGGCGGCATAAGTTTTACATGCGTTGGAAACGTGGCGCCCCCAAGCCCTACAATACCGGCCGAGAGTATTTTGTCGGTAATCTCTTTTGCGTCGAGGTTGTTTTCAGTAACAAGTGTATCGCTACGGTCAATCGTATCGAGCCACTCATCTCCTTCAACATTTATTATCACGGCTTCCTTTTTATAGCCTGAATTATCGGTAATGGTGTCTATTCTGGCAACTTTGCCCGAAAAAGGTGAATGGATATTGGTTGAGACAAAGCCTGCACTTTGGGCAATTAGCTGGCCTACTTTTATAACATCGCCTTTGTTTACGATTATCTTAGCAGGGGCGCCAATATGCTGGGAAACCAGTATAGATGCCTTGCTAGTCAGAGGCAGTTTTAAAATGGCCTTGTCAGCCGATAGCTTGTTTTCGGCCGGGTGGACGCCTCCTTTTTTAAATGTTTTCAACATTGCTTTTTATTTCAATTGAAACGGTTCAACTTTTTTGATCATGCTTCAGCCGTGGTTTTGAGTTTTTCTTCAGTTTCCTTATTTTTTGGAGGTGGAAAATTTTCTTCAATAATGGCATTGGTAGGGCAAACCGGGGCACATTTTCTGCATAGCTTGCATTTGTCGGAATCGATAAATGCAAGGTTATTGCTGATGGTTATTGCATCGAACTTACATTCCTGTTCACATTTTCCGCACCCAATGCAGGCAACTGTACATGCTTTTCGGGCAGGCCCGCCTTTGTCCATATTCCTGCAGGCAACATATACCTTTCGGTATTTAGGCATAACTTTTCGCAGTTCAATCAGGTTTTTCGGACAAGCTTCGACACATGCCCCGCAAGCAACGCATTTTTCATCGTTAACCTCGGGTAAACCTGTTTCAGGGTTCATGTGAATGGCATCGAAATCGCACACCACACAACAATCGCCAAAACCAAGGCATCCGTACTGGCAATCGGTTTCGCCACTGTAATTCATTGCAGCAACTGCACATGTTTTAACACCCTCGTAGTTGTGGGTTTTTGGCCTGTGCTCGCAAGTACCGTTACAACGTACAACAGCAGTGCGGGGTGCTTTCTTTTCAGCTGTAAGCCCCATTATTGTTGCAATTTTGTCCATTACTTCATTACCGCCAACCGGACAGAATTTGTCTGCCAGTGAGTTGTCTTTTACAATCGCTTCGGCAAAAGCCCTGCAACCTGCATAACCACATCCGCCGCAATTTGCAGCTGGCAATGCCTCTTCAACCTGTCCAATCCGGGGATCTTCGTACACATAAAACTTCCGGGCAATTAAATACAAGATTATTGCAGCTGCGATGCCAATAGTGCTTAGGATTATTATTGTATATATTAACGATTCACTCATAATTTATGAATTGAGCGGATTAACCACATAAGTAAATTTCTTTTTTATTCTATTGCGGAAAAAATAAAGGGCAATGTAGTAGGGGATAACCGAGGCCAGGGATACGAGGCCTGTTAATGCTTCATCCTTTGTAATGGTTGAAGTAAGAATCATTACTGAAATGAGAATTAAAAAGGGTAGGAGATAACCCAGGAAAATGGCATTAAATCCTTGTGATGCACGAAGTTTAATCAATACCTTCTGGCCTGTTTTAAAGGGAGTGGGGTCGCATTCAATTTCCAGCTCTTTGTTGGTTTGCTCTGCCATGTTGCAAGAACCTTTGATCTGGCAACTGGCACAACCCGAAAGAACTACAATGTCCACTTTAATTCCTCTTTTTCCGGTTTCTTTTACAATACCGGTATGTGTTACTTCCCTTTTTGAATCCATCAGGATTTAACTTGAAACAAAATGCAAAACTATACCTATTTTGTAAAGATCGAAATGAGAAATGATTTTTTTTACAGGTTAATGTGAATTTTTATTTTATAATATGTTTTATTAAAATATTTTGTTTTTGAAGTTTGAAGTTTCATGTTCAAAAATGAAAAAGTTTCCAGAAGTAGTAAAATTTCTGCCTTTGCTGTAAGACGATGTTTAAAAAATATTTATCCAGAAAAACAAACATGTTCTTTGATTGTTTTTTACATAGCTACTTATTTTGTATCGTATTTCAATATCATTATTGATATCAGAAATGTTGATGATGACCTTTCTGATGAAACGATTAAAGCATATACCGAAGGTGTTAAGCCTGTACAGGTTTTTACCGAAAAAATTAAAGTAGCTGTGATAACTTACTCACCCTCGCAGGTAGCAGGCGCAACATTGTATAAGTTATTTGAATCGAAGGCTATTGAATGTGAAGTTTTTTCCACACTTGAAATTGCATTGCACTGGCTTGGAATTGATGAAATTGATTTTGGGAAAATTGATTTTTATAAAAAAGTTTAAAAGGATATCTAACTTCAGATTCTCATTCCCCTCCCGAAATTAAAAATATACTGCGGATAATACCTGGCTTAACTGCACTTAAACTAATCGGAGATGCTTTTTCATACTCTGGATTGTTGAAGTAATCGTCAACAATATTTTCTTTAAACATGTTGGTTTTATAAATTTTAACCGCAATGGCATTTAGTTCGCCTGGAACAACAGCCCGGCTTATATCGAAAGAATCTTTTTGCAAAGGACTTTTTATGGTGCCGAAATTTTCGCCGTTAACAAAAATATCAGCTTTTGGGTATATTCCTTCAAAATGCAGACTTATGTTTTTACCACTGAACGATTCGGGCACAACAAACTCGTTCCTGTACCAAAAATCGGAGAAAAAAAACGATTCTGAAATCATTTGCTGGGTTTCACTATTATCGGGATCGGGGATTATTCCGGCATTATAATAACTTTTTATAACTGTAGCAGGTATTGTTGCAATTATCCAACCTGAATCGTCGTAACCGATTTTTGAAATTCGAAGTGCGTTTCCCTGAACCAGCGAAGAACGCTGCAATTTCCAGTTTCCACCCGATAAAAGAATATTATCGTCGGAAACCTGAACAGGCCCATCAGCCTGGCGCGGTAATGGCCCGCCTTTTCCGTAAACTTCTATTTCGTTAATGGAATAGCCAATTTCATTAACCGGTTCAAGCATGTTTATCCTGATGAAACGACCCTTAATATTCTTTCTCGAATTGAATTCACTTATGGTTGAAGTGTTCCCGCTTATGGTCTCAAAGGTTTTCCATGTTAAACCATCGTCTGAAGTTTCGAGTAGCGCTTCCTTAGCCGGGTCAAGCCAGTAAACCTTCACATGGTTAAACCTGCTTTTTTCACCAAGGTCGATTATTATCCACTCATTTTTATTACCTCCGCTTTTCCAGGCGCTGGTAAATATTTGAGGGCCGCCAATTTCGTTTTGTTTTCCTTTGTAAAAGAAACACACTTCGGAAATCTCCCAATCAAGGGCTGCTCCACAACTGAAATCGAGCTTGTAAAATCGGTTTCGCATTGGTTTCCCTAAAGAAGCCCCGGTTTCAAATTCATTGACTTTTTCCGAATGGTTTTCAACTTGTTTGCCTGTCAGCTTGTTGCCTTTTATGGTTTTAACAGGCTCATAATGAATTCCCATGGTAGAATTTGATAATGTAAATTCCCAATTTTCGGTTCCGCTTTCACGATATCTTATTTTTCCGATAATTGCAAAACTATCCACGACATTGAATGCCGCGAAGTGGTTTGACTCAAGCTTTATCCAGCCTTTTGGCTGATTAAACCTGAAACCAGTTGCTTTATTCCTGTCGAAGAGGTATTCCCGTTCCTGTTTTGAAACAATGCCTTTGTGGCTGCTGGTTACCTTCATCCACAAGGGAGGAATGCTGTCGGTAATGCCATCGTTTACCAGTTGGGCAGTGAGGTTGTTGTTGTAGCTCGATGAATGGAAAGCAGGCCTCTGCAGGGCTATGTTGCGGTATTTGTTGCTTTTGACAAGTTTGGGTGCAAAGCTTTCATTTTTCAGGTCAATCCCCCTTGGATACTCAATTTTCCCTGATGAACATGCAAAACAGACGATGAAAAGAATAATTGAAAACATTGAAGTGATCAAGGGGAAACTATTTAACTTCACTGAAAAACTATTCTTCATAAAGCTTCATTTTTTTTTTTGCGTGCTGTAAATATCAAAAACTTTTCCGACAATTCAATTATCACTGACAAGTTCTTGTATATAGTTTACAATTTCATCAGGGTGGTCTTTAAAAATATGGTGCTGGCCTTCGAGTTCGAAATGCCGGGCATTTTTGTGGCCATCAATTATTTTTTTCTGATACTTGTACCAATTCCATGCCGATGCTGAAACCAGGATTACAGGCAAGTCAGGAGGTAAAACAAGCTCATCCATGTATTTCAGGTTTGGGATGAATTGGTACCACTCTTTCCTGTATTTCTCTTCAAATTTTGTTTCATACCGTTTTCAAAAACAACGGTAACCGGGCTTTCACCCATAATTTTTACCCGGAAGTTTTGTCCGTAAATGCTTGAAAAATGTTCCTGTCCGAAAAGTTTTATTATGGCAAAGAGAAGAATAAAGAGGTAGAAATATTTCATGACAATAGTGTATGGGTATTATTTTAGTCATCAAAAATACAAAAGATGATGAAAAAAGGGTGTTCATTTGTTTGAACACCCTTCCAAATCTATTCAATTATGAAAAAATTACCAACCCGGATATTGTTCAAGGTTGTAGTTTGAATTAATGACTTCAACTTCGGGAATGGGGAAGAAGTCGTTTTTGCCAACGGTAAACTGGCTGTAAATTGGAGTTTGTTCAGCTCCTTCCAAATACTTTTGCAAGGGGTGTTCAACCAATATTTCCTGCTTATTCCACCTTACCAGGTCGAAGAAACGATGACCCTCGAGGCCCAGTTCCAGGTGGCGTTCCATCACAATATCGTCGAACGAAACGCTTGATAAATTGGCCGGAGCGCCAGTGTCTGCTCCGTTACGTGCACGTTTTCTGATAAGGTTGATATTATCAAGGGCTTTGGCGGCATTGCCTGTTTCAAGGGCTGCTTCAGCGCTCATTAGCAATACATCGGCATAGCGAATGTATGGAAAATTGTTGGGGCCGTTTCCATCGGCTTTTTTGCTTTCCCAGTATTGTTCGGGCGAGGCTTCAAACTTGCGGCCAATCATATTGGTGGGTGATTGTTTGCAATCAATCGTGCCCCAGCCAACTTTGGTGCTGGCATAAATGGCATCGCCTGTCCTGCCGCAGGTTACGCCTCTTCGCAAATCGCCATCGTTGTAATTGTTATACATGAAATCGGTTGGGCAGTTAAAGCCCCAGCCAAGCGTAGTTGTGTTGTAGTTGCGTACGGTGGTGTATACAGTCATATATGTTCCGCGTGACAACATGTAACCAAGCCCGTCGTTTACAGCCTGCATGCTGAATACGGTTTCGCCACTGTTTTCGCCTTCAACTGAGAAAATGTACCGATAACCAGGAGTGCCATCAGGATAGATGGGTGAACCATTCTGGCTCCAGTAGGTATCGTAGGTTTCACCATTTAACCCGGGCAATGAATATTCCCCTGAATTGATCACACTGTCGGCATAAGCCAATGCCAGCGAATAAGTATTTGTGCAGCCTGTAAAACGCTCATCCGAAGGGTAATTTTTTGCATACGAGGCTTCATAAAGATATACTTTAGCAAGCAAAGCCTGTGCTGCACCTTTTGAAATACGTCCGACATTATCGGCGCCATATTCACTTCTTTTAGGAAGGGTGGCAGATGCAGAAGCAAGTTTTTCTTCAGCAAAGTGCAAACAATCGGAAATCGGATCGCGTGATACATCGTATTCGCTTGCTGCAAGGGGGTGGTCAACGATGGGTATCCCGCCATACACCTGTACCATTTTGAAGTGCACAAAACCAAGGATGAAATTCATTTCCCCTTCAAATTGTTTGAGTTTTTCTTCATCGGCGCTGCTTCGGTCAGGGTTTTCTTCCCTGTATTTTTCAATGCCTGATAATACGGAACAAGCCCTCAGAATCGATTTATAGTTGTAGCCCCAGAAATTATCCGACAGGGCTTTTGATTCCAATGGTTTGATCGTACCCTTGTCGGCATCCTGTATGTCGATAAAGTCGTTGCCACCCTGTTCACCTCCTGCTTCAGCTTCGTCAGAGGCAATGCTTCCCCACGCAAGGTACATCATGTCGAGGTTGTGAAGGCTTGCAGGGCATGCATTCAGAGAGGCATAAGCTCCCGTTACACCGAGTTCGATTCCTTCAATTGTTGAAAAGAATACTTCGTCGGTTTGCACTCCTTCGGGTTCTATTTCAAGAAATTCTTCAGTACATGAAACCAGAAGGACACATAGTAAAGCTGCGATTATATAATTTATTGTTTTCATTTTTCAAATTTTTAATGTTCAACTCTGGTTTTTCTAGTTAAAATGCTGCATTTATACCTACTAAAAACATTTGTGATTGAGGATAGGTGCCTCGGTCGAAGCCTCTTTCCAACAAAGTTGTTTCGTTAACTTCAGGATCAAATCCAGAGTATTTTGTGAACGTAAACAGGTTTTTTGCCCCGATATAAACCCGTATCCTGTTTGCTTTGATTTTTGAGCTTACAGAAGCGGGCAGGGTATAACCAATCTGGATGTTCTTCAAGCGCATGTATGAACCATCTTCAACATAAAATTCCGAAGGGCTTAAATCGCCGTCCATGCGTGTCATGCCAGTTTCGGTATTTGAGGCCGAAGTAAGTTCTACCGGCAAAATGTCCTTGTTGTCGGTATCGAAAGTTGCCGGAATATATGCATCGATAAGCTCGGGAGCCAGGTTTAAACCACCATTGTTGGTGTTGTAAAGGTTAACTTTTAACATGTTAAAAATCTGGTTTCCGTAAGAACCCTGGAAAAAGAAGTTCATATCGAAACCTTTGTACTGCAACGAGCCTCCGAAGCCGTAAACAAATTTCGGATTTGGATCACCGATTTTGACATAATCGTTGGCATCGATTTTTCCATCGGTTGCATCGGGTATCCCATCTCCGTCGGTATCTTCAGTCAGCTGGTCTTTATATTTGAACATACCTGGTTTAGCGCTTGTGTTTTTCGTGTAGATTTCAATTGGGTTGCGGTTAATGTCGAATGCATTTGCGATGGCATTTCCCCCATCGGGATCAAGCGCTGCCCATTTCCATTTTCCACCTTTATCTTTATACCATGTGAAATCTGATTCCCTGTAAACGCCTTCAATTTCATAACCGTAAAATGCTGAAACGGTTTCGCCTTCAAGGGTGCGGCAAACGTTTGAAAGGCCGCGGCCGGTACCTGCATAAAGCGGGTCGCCAATGCTTTCAATAACGGTGGTTGCCTGTGAAATGTTCCCGTTCAGCTCAAAAGTAAGGTCTCCGATATCATCCCTGTAACTGGCAAATACTTCCCAGCCACGGTTTTGAAGGGTGCCGTAATTTACCAGGGGGCGGGTGTCGAGTTGCCCATCACCAAGTTCCTGATATGGATCGGTAATCATATAACCAACTGTTAAGGGTACCGATTTTCGCAGGAGCATGTCTTCGTTTGACCGTTCAAATATTTCGAACGTTAAGCTTAAACGGTTGTTGAAGAGCCCCAGGTCGAGGCCAAGGTTTTTGGTTATTACTGTTTCCCATTTTAGGTCGAAGTTTGCTGCAGTTAACAATGCAGCGCCGGGGCTTACATTGATTCCATCGAAGGCATACCCCAGTATTGGTAGTTCGCCAAAAGAATTTACATATAGGAATGGCTGGATATCGCTGTTCCCGGTGGCTCCATAACCAATCCTTAATTTACCAAGGTCGATTAACCCGAGGTTTTTAATAAAATCGAATTCGCTGAATTTCAACCCTGCCGAAATTGACGGGAAATTACCGGCCCTGTTGTTTGGCCCGAATTTCGAAGAATAATCGCGGCGGAAGTTGGCCTGTACCAATAACAGGTTATTATAATCGAAGGTGATACGGCCAAAGTAGGCAAAACCACTTGATTTTGTTGGTTTGCCGGAATTTTTTAAGAACCCGGTTGTGTCGGTATAGGAACGCCAGTCGGCATCGACTGTTTCGAGGATTTCTTCATCGGGTGAGATGCTTCTTGAAGTATTCAGGAAATCATAATACGATTCACCCGATTCCATACCTGCAAGTATTGAAAAATCACTCTTTCCAACCGAGAAATTATACGTAATGAAATTTTGCCATTGCCAGCCATAACCTGTGCTTGTATTTCGCGTATAATCGGCCAGGGTAAGGCTTTGAGAAGCGTTCGCATCGGTAGCTTCACCGATGGTATGGATTGGTGTGTACGATTGGTAATTATTATCGGTGTAATTCATACCGAACCTTGTTTCGAACGATAAGCCTTTAATAATGTCGGCATGTAAATAAACATTACCAAAAACGGCATTTCCTTTGTTAATGTTGTTATCATACTCGATTACCGCCATCGGGTTTTTAATGTTCGATGAAAGCCCTGATTCTTTAAAGGCGAAATTACCCGAACCGTCGCTGGTATAAATAGGTACAAAGGGTAGCATTTGTATAGCTGTTGCAAGGGGCGAGCCATATTCATTCCGTTCGAACATTCCCGACCTGATGTTGTTTGTAAAGCTGATGTTTTCACCCACTTTTAACCACTGGGTTATTTTGTGGTCGGAATTTAACCTGATATTGAATTTGTTGTTATATGTTTTGTGGATGGTGCCATCCTGAGCTGTGTATCCGAAACTAAAGAAGAAATTCGATACTTTGCCTCCACCTGAAAGTGAAAGGTTGTAGTTTTGCATCAGTGAGTTGCGGAAAATCTCGTCCGTCCAGTTTGTGGATTTCAGAGGTGTATTGTCGATTGTATTCAGGTACATGCCAGACGCTTCATCGTAAGGGAAATAAGGTTCTTTACCAAGGGTTCCCTGGTAAATATTGTACAACTCGGCATATTGTTGAGCATCACAAACTTCAACATTTACTGCCCAGGGTTTTTGAATCCCGGCATAAGCATCGAATGTAATGTTCATTTTCCCCGATTGGCCTTTCTTGGTACTGACAAGAATGACGCCGTTACCTCCGGCAGCACCGTAAATACTTTGCGAGGCGGCATCTTTAAGAATTTCTATTGATTCAATGTCGGCTGGGTTCAGATCGGCAAGTGATCCGCCTGCAACACCATCGATAATTACCAAAGGTGTACCTCCGTTTATTGTTGCAAGCCCTCTTACCCTGATAACAGGCGCCGCACCCGGTTGACCGGAGTTTTGAAGTACCATTACACCAGCGGCTTTACCCTGTATTGCCTCATCAATTCTTGTTGTGGGCATGTCTTTGATGCTTTCGGCTTTAATAGAGGATACAGAACCGGTGACGTCGCTTTTCTTTTGAATGCCGTAGCCAATTGCCACAACTTCATTTAGTTCAAGGACATCTTCTTTTAAAACAGCATTGATTACCGATTGGCCTTCAACTGAAATGGCCTGATCAAGGTATCCGACAAATGAGAATACCAGTTCATCGGTTTCACTCTTTACCGAAATACTATAATTTCCGTTGAAATCGGTAGTGGTTCCAACCGTGCTGCCTTTCAGCACAACATTTACACCAGGTAACGACTCGCCCGATTCATCGCTTACTTTCCCGGTTATTTGTTTTGCCTGTCCGTAAACGATCGACTGGAACATCATCAGAAAAACCAGCAAGACACATATACGTTTAAAGTCCCACTGATTAAAGGGTCTAGATAGATTTGAGATCATAGGATATAAGTTATTATTAGGTTTAAATTATTTTGTAAAACTAGCCATAATATTCATTGGGGCGAGGGTGAATTATATATCATTTTAGGGGGTGAATGAAACATTGAATGGGTAATAAAAAAAATGGATTTTTATCGCGGGCATCATCTAAACAGGAAATTTTTCGAAAATCGTGTGTTTTTTTTAAGATAAAAATAATGGATAATCACTTTAATAGAAATTCCCTTTTTTTCGTTGATTATCAAAGCCCATTTTAATGTTTCACTTATGATATTCTATTTTTAAGCGGACATTAACTATCGTTTTGTTCATTTTGCCATAGAATAATGCTGTTCCTTACTAATCGAAAATTTGTAGATTTGTAGTGTCTTCAAATAAAATTTTAGTACCGTTTCAATTTTATGGTTGATTTATTAAAAGGGACAGAGTGGTTTAAAAAGATTTTTGATGAATATTATGATTTCATCAGGAATTACCTTTTCTATTTATCGGCCGACATTGAACTTTCGGAAGACCTTGCACAGGATGTATTTATGAAAATGTGGCAGGCGAAGGACAAAATTAACGATGAAACCATAAAGCCTTTCCTGTTTAAAATCGCTAAAAACTTATTTATTAATTCTCACAAGCGGAAGAAACTCGATTTGAAATTCATAAATACCCGGATTGATAACAGTGACGGCGAATCGCCTGAATTCATTCTTGAGATGAAAGAATTTGACTGGAGGCTGCAAAGGGCTATCTCGAATTTGCCTGAGCAGTGCCGGACATATTTTTTAATGAACCGTATCGATGGTATGAAGTATCAGGAAATTGCCGACAGTTTCGGGATAAGTGTTAAAGCTGTTGAAAAGCAGATTAGCAAAGCCCTGAAGATATTACGTGAAAAATTTGACCACAAAATGTAGAACGAATAAATTTGGCAAATGAATATGAGCTTTGAAGAAACAATATCGGGATATAATGTTCCGGCAAAACGTTCAAAGGCTGACGCCTGGAACATGCTGGAGGCAAGGATTCCGGATGAAAAAGCCGGAGTAAAACGTTCCGTTATTTCGCTGAACTGGTTTATTGGTTTTGCTTCGGCTGCTGCCGTTGTGTTTGCAATACTCTATTTGGGAATGTTCCGTACAGGTAAATATTCACCTGAGATTTCATCGGGTATTGCCTCTGTCGAAACTGTAAACATGCCCGATGGAAGCAATGTGCAACTAAATTATAATTCAAACATAAAATACCATGTTAACAAATTTTCAGGCGAAAGGAATGTTATTCTAAATGGTGATGCCTTATTCGATGTTGAAAAAGGTGGAAAATTCCTGGTGAATTTTGACGGAGGCACAGTTAGTGTAAAAGGAACGAAATTCTATGTTTCGGCATATTCTCCCGAAATGTTGCAGGTAGATTGTACCGAGGGCCTTGTTGAAGTGAACCTTGATGAAACAGAATACCAGCTTCAAAAAAACCAGGGAATAAAATTTTATAATGGTAAAGTAACCGGCCCTTATTACATATCGGAAAACGAGGTTAACGACCGGTTGAACGGTATTTTTTACTGGAAGGTTATCAGTTTGCCCGAACTGACCGATCTTATCGGATACAGGTTCGGGTACGATATACAACTTGACAATACATTGCAAGCCAGAAATTTTTCAGGAAAGCTGGAATTGAACAATATTGACGATGGCTTGATGATAATTTCTGTTGCAATGGATTTTAACTACTCCGTTAACGAAGACAAAAAACTGATTCAGATAAATGCAAATTAAGCATTCTTTAAGATATTTTCTATTTCTGCTTTTTTTTTCGTTTTCTATATGTTTGAAAGCCCAGGAAAAGGTAACCATAACTGTTTCGGAACAACCTCTTAACACTGTTCTGAATAAACTATCGGAAAACGGGAAAATACGGTTCGCATTCGATAACGACTACTTTAAGGGAATAAAGGTTACTTTCTCGGTAACCGATATGGAAATTGAAAAATTTCTCGGATTTATGGCCAGAGAATATCCTATGGCTTATAAATACATTGGGGGAACCTGGGTTTTATTTAGGGCCGAAAAGCCAGTAACAGTATTACCTAAGCCAGTTGCCACGGTTAAAAAGGAACCTGAATTAGTCATTAAGAAAAAGGAAGTGCCAGCTTATATTCAACCCCGGATTTATTATTTTCAGGGGAGGGTTGTGGATGCAAATTCAGGCGATGCCCTTAAATATTGCAGTGTTGCAATCCCCGGGGGCAAATCGGTGATTACCGACGAAAGCGGTGTGTTTTATTCCGAAATTGTGAGTACCGGAAGGGTTGGTATCAAAGTTGGCCACCTGGGATACTTGCCTCTCGATACAGTTGTTGATATAGTTGGGAAACAAAATATTCAGCTTACCCTTCAGCCTGTTTCCCTTATAAATTATTTTGAAGCCAATACGAGGAATGTGAAATTTCAGCTCGGTTTTCACGAGAAGCCCGAGTTCATCGCATTTAATGGTAATGCTTCAGCAATCATACCTTCATTATTTCCAAACGATATGGTAAACCTTTATGCGGCGTATCCAGGTGTGATGTATCAAGGTATGTCGCCCCAGGGAATGCAGGTTCGGGGGGGAAACCAGTCTGAAGTTGTTAGTTACATTGGACAGATACCACTGTTTGAACCAAATTTTTTGTTTGGCAACCAGTCGTTGTTAAATTCCGCAATCCTTCAGCAATCGTATTTTTCCAGGGGAGGTTATGGCCTTGAATATTCAGGCGGAATTGCAGGTACAGTGCAAAATGAAATTAAAACAGGACAGAATACCAGGCCGGTGGTTGAGCTTGATGCCAATTTACTTGATGCTTCACTGTTGACAATGCTCCCACTTGGGGAAAAAGTATCGATAAGCGCATTTTTCAGAAAATCGCTGATTGAGTACTGGCCAAATTTTTTGTTTAAAAACCTGTCGGAAAATGTTGGGCTGGCGTCATATTCCGAAAACCCTGTTATAAACGGAAGCATTGAAAAGCCTGAAGCATCTTATCTCGACTTTAACCTGAAATTATCGATAAAGCCCTCAGCTAACCACGAAATTGCTATAACAGCTATTGGTAACCAGAATGCCGAATCGAGAAGTTTTGCCTGGACTTTGCCCGATAGTTTTAATGAAACAAAAAACAATACTGTTTTGCAGTACGGGGGAAGCCTTAATTGGTCGGCGCTGTTTAATCCAAACTGGAGCAGCTCGGTGAATGTGAGTTATTATAGCCTCGATAAAAAGGGTAGTAGTGTTTTTTCGAGCGGGGAAACGGTTATAAACAACGTGGTGGATGAAAACTCTCTGTCAGGTTTAAATATTCGTTGGCAATCAGTAATTGAGCAAAATATTATTACACATTATTTTGGTACAGCTTATCATTGGTCACACTTCAATTACAATTTTTTTGAAAATGATTTTTCTGCCTGGAAATCAATGAATGTTTTACCTTTTGGGATTTCTACGATAAACCATGTTGCCGATATATATTATCAGGGCCGGCTAAATATATTGCCATGGTTGCGCATTAAAGCCGGGGCAAAGGCCAGGTACAATTTTACGGTTCATGATTTTCAGGTTTTGCCAAACGGAAGCGTTGAATTTCTTCCGGCTGACGGTGTAAGGATATATTACCTTACGGGAAGATATTTGCAGGAATTGTACCGCTCAACCCGTTTCGACACAGGCCTGAACAGGACAACGGTATGGATTTTACCCGATAACGGCACATTCTTCTCAAAATCGTATCAAAACATAGCAGGGCTTAATTATGACAGGGGAGGTTTTCTGTTAAATATTGAGGCTTATGCAAAAACCGTTGATGACAGGCCATTGCTTTTTGCCCGTTCGAATTATACCAACGATGTTGAGAATGTCAGCTACCAGATTCAAAAAGGTACTTCCACCAGCATTGGTGTCGATTTTTTTGCCCAATACCGACATTCTGTATTTTCACATTCGCTGGCTTATTCTCTGGGCAGAAACAGTGAAGCCGTTAATTCAGTTAACTCGGGTAATTCATTCTGGTCACTAACTGACAGGTTGCATGTTGTTAAAATATCGGAACTTGTAAGCTACAAAGGTTGGATGGCCTCACTGAACTGGAATTTTGCAACCGGAATCCCTTACTTTACCTTATCGTCAACAACCAGTGAATTTTTTCAAGGCCGATCTTCAGCTTATTCAAGGCTCGATATTTCCATTATGAAACAATTTAAGGTAAAATCGGCAAGGATACAGCTGGGCTTAAGTGTTTTAAATTTGCTTGATAACCGTAATGTAAACAATATTGAATTTTCAACGCTCAGGACGGCAAATAGCAGTTTCGATGTTCAAAAAACATTTTACGATCTTCCATTCTCTCCACAGGCCTTCGTATCGGTTCGCTTTGAGTAATTTTTTTTTCTGGTTTAAAGAAATCTTTTTTTTGCTGTTATTCAATTGAATATATTCTTTATGCCCCGTTTCAGAAATCGATTTTAATAAAAAAGGGTAGGGTTTTTCGGAGAGCATTTGTACTTAATCACGGTTGACACTAAAATAGAGATATGTTCAGACATCCCGATTTTATGGAACAAAAAGGAGATAGAAAAAGTTTTAATTTTGAAGGTACTATCAATCAATCAATTCGGTATTTTAAAGTTCCTTTTGTGAAAGAAAAAAGGGATGTTCTGAACTCTTTAATGGAAGAAATCACAGGATTAAAAATAATGAAGCCCGAAAAAGTTAGAGCAAAACGAAGGCTTTATATTGCGATTGGTTTAATAACATCTGCCGCTTCAGTTCTCCTCTTTCTTTTGTATTTTGCTTTTGGTTTCGAAACATATCGTGGAATACAGGAAGCTGACAACGTATTTTATCTTCCCGACGAAACGCGTGTTGTGCTTGCTCCCGGTTCCCAAATCAGTTTTTCGAAGTATTTCTTTAAAAGGAATGTCAGATCGAAAGGAGACGCATTCTTTGAAGTTACTCACGGAAACGATTTTTCTGTAAAAAGCCCGAACGGCGAAGTTAAGGTTCTTGGTACTACATTTTGTGTTTCAGAAAAAGATGATGGTTTTTTGGTTACATGTTTCGAAGGCAATGTTGAAGTAAAATTTAAGGAAGAGGAGCGGCAGTTGTTTAAAGGTGACCAATACGTGAGAGAACATAATTTTATTCAGGTTGTTGAAGTGCCCCAGATGAAATTCCCCGAGTACGTCTCATTCAATTATTCATTCCAGAACAAAAACATCAACGAGATATGGCCAATTATTGAAAATTATTTTGGCGTAAAAATATATACCGATATCCCTGTTGAAAAACGTTTTACGGGTTCATTTAAAACAGCCGAACTTAATGATGTTATTGAAATAATTTGTATCTCGCTCGACCTTACATGCCAGAAGGTAGGCGAAAAAGAAATATTTGTTGAAGTGAATGACCAAAACAGTTAGGAAAAAACTCAATTACAAACAATAGTATAAAAACCTTCTATAGTGTTCCCACATTATAGTTTTTTTAGTCGATTAAGTTGGAAGCCATCTGCCCGGATGGCTTTTCCTTTTTTATTTTTCTTCTTTAATATGCCTTATGATAAACCATCGTGAGAAAATCCTTGTCAGAAAAAACAGGGATATCAATAAAAATGAAATTTCGGTTTCCTGTGGCCAAATAAACATGGCAATTGAAACAACAGCTTGATATACAGCAGCTGTGAGCAATACTTTTTGTTTGTAGTTTGATTTTACGAAAAGGGCGGCTAAATAGATTGTTTGAGCCGGCAGGAGCCATAAAACATTCAGGTTGTAATTGGCGGCAATATGTTCGGTGCCCAGCCACATAAACAGTAAAAACAAACCAGAAATAATCGAGGTGCTGAACATGATGACATCAAAAACCCTGAAGTATTTTTTCTTTTTGTATTCAACAAATGACAGGATGAGGGCAAGAAGAAAAATAAGGCTAAAAACAACAACCGGATCATCGTATTTGTTGTTGTCAAATTTAATTTTTTGGGGCAGGTATGGCTGTTCGTTTTTCACAAGGTTTCGAATTTCCCCTTCTGAAGTTTCTATTGTTGCTGTCCGAAAAGCATCGTCCATGTATTCTGGCAGGAACATGTATTGCCAGGGTGTGGCAATTTTGTCGGTAGTTAAGCCCAAAATAAAATTTACACCAAATTTTGTCCAGGGCGAATGCTCAAGATAAGGAAACAGCATTTGCCTGAATTTCACATTCTGATCGGGCAAATGAAATCTCACCTTACTCCCGCTTTCATTTTCAATGACATCACGTATCCTTGTTGCGCAATTGTCGAAAAAGAAGTCGTATTTATAAAACCTGTTTTCGGGCAATAAATTGTTTTCAAGGAATGTATAAACCCTGAGGAGCTCATCGTGGGAAAGGTTTAGTGTTTGTCCGTTAACTTCAATATTGCGACGCTGGTATTCAATTAAAAAATTCCGGCCAGTAGTAACCGATAGCATGTAATTTAATTTACCCCTGACAAATTTGGGATAGAAATTTGGTGTGTTGAAATCAAATGTGCCATAGTTGTAAAGTCGGTCAATACCAGTAACCGGATCGAATATCCATAGGGCGCTATGGCCAAAACCGGCATAAAGTTCAGTTCCAGGCCCGCAGGTGAATAATACCAACTGTGCTCTATCGGAAAGTTGGCGGAAATTGGCCTTTAGCAATAAAGCTGTTAGAATCAGCAAAGCAGAAAAGAGTATTTTTTTGAACATAACAGGTTTGAATTTATAAACCGAAATTATAAAAAAACCTCGTCTTCTTGAAGAAAACACAGGCTTTGGCGCTACTTTAATCTAAAATAATGAATAAGTTTTTCCAGCCTGTTCGATTGGTTGGTCAATTCCTGGGAGCTGGCCGACAATTCTTCCGATGTAACTGAGTTTTGTTGTGAGATGTTGTTTAAATCGAGAAGGGCATTGTTTATCTGTTGAGCGCCAACTTGTTGTTCATTGCTTGAAATATTGATATTGTTTATAAGTTCGGAAGTTTTCTTCATTTCGGGCGATAGTTTAAGAACCAGTTCGCCAGCCTGTGAAACCAATTTATGGTTTGCTTGCATTATGGTATTGATTTCTTCGGCAGCCAGCCTGCTTGTTTCGGCAAGTTTCCTGATTTCGGCTGCAACAACCGAAAAGCCCCTTCCTGCTTCGCCTGCCCTTGCTGCTTCCACCGAAGCATTTAGCGCCAGTATGTTGGTTTGATAAGCAATGTCGTTGATAATACTGATTTTTTCGATAACATTGTTATTTGATTCCATTGTTTTTCGGGCAATTTCAACAATTTCATCCAACGATAAATCGGTTTGTTTTGCAATAAAAGCTGTTTGATTCGAATTTTCAGAATTTTGTTCAATATTGGCCAGCATCTCTTCCATCGAACTGGATATTTCTTCAACCGAAGCTGCCTGCTCTGAAGCGCCGCTGGCAAGTTCATTGGCTGCCTGATTCAGGTGATTTCCTGCTGAAGAAAGGTTCTCAGTGGCTGCATTAAATTCACTGACCAGATTTTTGAGGTTTTCCGAATGTTCATAAATTACCCGGTTTAACTGTCCCAGTTCGTTTGATGAATTGATATACTCTTTATTAACCTGTTGGGTGAGGTCTCCTTTTGCAAGCATCGTGATTTTTTCGATTGATTCTCTCAGGGGATTTTTTACAATTTTCGAGATGTAAATGAAAACTGCAATCACAATTGCCAAACCAATTGGCAGGGTTACCCATGTAGGAAAAATTTCAGGGAACACGTTATTCAATTCCCCAAGCGTATCAGCAATTATGATTGTGGCAACCCAGAATATGGAAATCTTCAGTAAAATTGATTTTTTAAAAAGTATTCGCAAAATAATTATTGCTACAGGTATACCAACAATTGCTGTTGAAAAGATATCAAGTAAATCCCAAACCATAACAAACCAGTTTATTTTCAATATAAAAAATTGACAGCAAAAATAATACATTATAATTGATCATCAATTAAAAAAGCAGGGATTTCTATATTCCCTGCTGATAATTTTTACTGCTAAAAAGCTAATATTTTAATAGTTATCTTCTTTTATTTCGAAGTATGATTGCGGGTGATCACACGCAGGACAAAGTTTTGGTGCTACCGTGCCTTCGTGAATAAAGCCACAATTACGGCATTTCCAGATAACTTTATTTTCCCTTTTAAACACTTTTCCTTCTTCAAGGTTGTTGAAAAGCGTTCTGTATCTTTCTTCATGTGCTTTTTCAACTTTTGCAATCATTTTAAATACCTTTGCTACTTCCTTAAATCCTTCCTCCTCGGCAACTTTAGCAAATTCGGGATATAATTCGGTCCATTCTTCATTTTCGCCATCTGCAGCAGCCTTTAAGTTTTCAAGGGTAGTGCCAATTTTTCCTGCCGGGTAGGTAGCAGTAATTTCAACCATACTTCCTTCAAGGAATTTGAAAAAACGCTTTGCGTGTTCTTTTTCATTTAATGCAGTTTCCTGAAAAAGGGCAGCAATTTGCTCCAGGCCTTCTTTTTTTGCCTGGCTTGCAAAATAGTCGTAACGGTTACGGGCCTGTGATTCGCCGGCAAAAGCTTTTAATAAATTCTGTTCGGTTTTTGTTCCTTTGATGCTTTCCATAGTTTCAATTTTTTT
>JAFGEV010000376.1 GCA_016931385.1 Prolixibacteraceae bacterium | reverse complement strand
TGCGCGAAGTTGTTTTCTTTTCTTCTTTTGCGGCCAGCATGTTTTCGTTGTAATCAACCAGCTCGATAATACACATTTCGGCGTTGTCGCCAAGTCGGTTCCCGGTTTTCAAAATACGGGTATAACCTCCGGGACGATCGGCCACTTTTGGTGAAATTTCACGGAAAAGTTCCGAAACTGCATCCTTGTTTTGAAGGTAGCTGAAAACCACCCTCCGGTTATGTGTTGTATCGTTTTTCGATTTGGTAATTAAAGGCTCAACATAAACCCTAAGGGCTTTTGCTTTGGCCAATGTAGTGGAAATCCTTTTATGCAGAATAAGCGAACCGGCCATGTTCGAAAGCATGGCTTTACGATGAGCGCTTTTTCTGCCCAGGTGATTAAATTTCTTATTATGTCTCATCGTTATACTATTCCTTGTCTAGTTTATACTTTGCAATATCCATCCCGAAGTTAAGGTTCATGCCCGATAGCAGGTCGTCGAGTTCGGTAAGCGACTTTTTGCCAAAGTTACGGAACTTCAGCAGGTCGTTGCGGTTATACTGTACCAGGTCGCCAAGTGTTTCAACATCAGCAGCCTTGAGGCAGTTAAGCGCCCTTACCGAGAGGTCCATATCCACAAGCTTGGTTTTAAGCATCTGGCGCATGTGCAGGATCTCTTCATCGAACTCTTCGTTTGCAAATTTCTCATCCGAATCGAGTGTGATTTTCTCATCGGAGAAGAGCATAAAGTGGTAAATCAGGATTTTTGCTGCTTCTTTCAGCGCGTCTTTTGGGTGAATAGACCCATCGGTTTGAATCTCGATAAGGAGTTTTTCATAGTCGGTTTTTTGCTCAACACGAAAATTCTCTACAGAATATTTCACATTTTTGATCGGGGTATAAATCGAGTCGATAGGTATCACACCAAATTCTTCCTCGGCAGGTTTGTTTTCGGCAGAGGGGACATAACCACGGCCTTTATTAATGGTAATTTCCATGTGAAGTTTAACCGAAGGTTCCATTTCACATATTACCAATTCGGGATTTAATACGGTGAAACCGGTCATGAATTTGTTCAGGTCACCGGCAGTGAACTTGTCTTGCCCGGTAATTGTAACAGAAACTTTTTCGCTGTCGAAATCTTCAATTTCCTTTTTCAGCCTGATTTGTTTCAGGTTAAGGATCATTTCAGTTACGTCCTGTATCACTCCTTTAATTGTGGCAAATTCATGCTCAACCCCCTCAATTTTGATCGTTGTTAACGCATAACCCTCAAGCGATGAAAGCAGTATCCTGCGCAATGCATTTCCAATGGTAATGCCATACCCAGGTTCGAGCGGACGGAATTCAAATTTTCCATTTTTCTCATCCGATTCCAGCATAATCACCTTATCGGGTTTTTGAAAAGCTAATATTGCCATAGTTATAATATCTAGTGATTATTTCGAATACAACTCAACAATAAGTTGTTCTTTAATGTTTTCAGGTATTTCCTCCCTTTCAGGAAGGTTCAGGAATTTTCCTGACATAAGGGCATCGTCCCATTCCAACCAGGGGCTTTTCACGTAGCGTTTAGAGGCCAGTGAATCGGTGATTACTTCGAGAGATTTCGATTTCTCACGAACGCCGATAACATCGCCTGGCTTCATTAAACTTGACGGGATGTTACATATCTGCCCGTTAACGGTAATATGCTTGTGCGAAACGAGCTGGCGGGCAGCCGAACGCGAAGGGGCAATTCCCATGCGAAACACCACATTATCGAGCCTCGATTCGAGAAGTTTCAACAAAACCTCACCGGTAATACCCTTTGAACTTTGTGCTTTTTCGAACAGTTTTCTAAACTGACGTTCGAGCACACCATAGGTATATTTCGCTTTTTGCTTTTCTTTTAACTGAACGCCGTATTCTGAAACTTTACGGCGGCGGCGTGCCATTCCATGAAAACCCGGAGGGTAGTTCTTGCGTTCCAACACCTTGTCGGGGCCATAAATTGGTTCGCCAAATTTTCTGGCTACTTTTGACTTTGGTCCAATATATCTTGCCATGTTATCCTTTTTGTTTCTTAGTGCAACTTAATTAAACACGCCTTCTTTTAGCTGGCCTGCAACCATTGTGAGGCAGTGGGGTAACGTCTACAATTTCGATTACCTGTATGCCTGCTCCTGAAATTGCCCTGATAGCTGATTCACGTCCGTTACCGGGCCCTTTAACAAATACTTTTACTTTACGTAAACCTAAGTCGTATGCAGTTTTCGCACATTCTTCGGCAGCTGTTTGTGCTGCATATGGGGTATTCTTTTTCGATCCCCTGAAGCCTTTTTTACCGGCCGATGACCATGAGATTACCTCACCATTTTCGTTCGCCAATGTAACAATGATGTTGTTGAACGAGGAATGAATATGTGCCTGTCCTGAAGGTTCAACCTTAACAACTCTTTTTCTTGAAGAAGTTCCTGACTTTTTTGCCATAATCTATTACCTGTTATTTCGTTGCTTTCTTTTTATTTGCAACAGTTTTACGTTTACCTTTACGGGTACGCGCGTTGTTTTTGGTGCTTTGCCCGCGTACCGGTAAACCGATACGGTGGCGTATACCACGGTAACACCCAATATCCATTAATCGCTTAATGTTCATCTGGGTTTCCGAACGCAGCTCACCTTCCACTTTCATGGTAGAGCCAATCACATTACGTATCGACTGAAACATGTCGTCGTTCCATTCCTGAACCTTAAGGTCTTTGTCGACCCCGGCTTCTTCAAGAATTTTTTTGGCACTGCTACGCCCAACTCCGTAAATATACGTTAAAGCTACTTCTCCGCGCTTGTTATTTGGAATATCTACACCAACTATACGAGCCATTGTATTCTTTTAATTATTTGATGTTTTACAAATTAACCCTGACGTTGTTTGAACTTAGGATTCTTTTTATTAATCACGTACAAACGTCCTTTCCTACGAACAATTTTACAGTCAGCGCTACGCTTTTTTATTGATACACGTACTTTCATCGTTTAATTTTTATATTGGACTTTCATCCTGCAAAAACTTTTCAAAAAAATTGCCACAAAAATACAGCTTTTATTTCAACAATTTCAATCGTTTTTGCCCAATTCGTTGATTATTTGTATCTAAATGTAATCCTTCCCTTGGTAAGGTCATAAGGCGACATTTCAACTTTGACCTTATCGCCGGGTAAAATTTTAATGTAATGCATACGCATTTTTCCTGAAATATGCGCGGTAATTACATGTCCATTTTCCAGTTCAACACGAAACATAGCATTCGACAATGCTTCGATAATGGTTCCATCTTGTTCGATTGAAGGCTGTTTTGCCATAAATTTTAATCATTTTGTTAGACTTGTTATCCTTCTAAAAATGTTTTCTTTCCGCCATAGGCCCCAATTTTGTTTGAGTTTTCACACCAAAACTTTCCCAAATCCGGGTTTCAACCTGAGCAATTTAAGTATTCAGCCGCAAAATTACTTCAGATCTGTTAAAAAACATAACAGAACGGATTGATTTTCAATAATAATTTGAACTTAAACAGGTTTTTAGCCAACCGAAAACCTGCAAAAACAAGAAAACAAATCAGAATGCAGCTCCTACACCACCTGCACGCCCCTTGATACGGCCCGATTTCATCAAGCCATCGTAATGGCGCATTAAAAGGTGGCTTTCGATTTGCTGCAATGTGTCAAGTACCACACCTACAAGAATTAACAACGAGGTGCCTCCAAAGAACTGAGCAAATGAAGCATTCACGCCAACAACCATTGCAAAAGCCGGAAGAATGGTAACGAAGCCCAGGAATATTGATCCCGGAAGCGTGATGCGCGACATCACGGTATCGAGAAACTCGGCGGTCTTTTTGCCGGGTTTTACACCGGGGATAAATCCTCCGTTTTTCTTCATGTCTTCGGCCATTTGAACAGGGTTGACTGTGATTGCCGTGTAAAAATAGGTAAAGGCGATTACCATGAGAAACATGATAAAATTGTACCAGAAACCTCCGTAAGAGAATTTGGCAGCAAATCCGCTCATTGAATCACCGCCAAGGCTGGCAAGGGTAATGGGAATAAACATAATTGCCTGGGCAAAAATGATTGGCATTACTCCTGCAGCATTCACTTTTAAGGGGATATACTGGCGCACACCTCCATATTGTTTGTTACCTACTATTCGTTTTGCATATTGCACGGGAATCCTTCTTGTTCCCTGTACCAATAAAATTACCAGCATGAATACCACAAAGAGAATAACAAACTCGATCAGCAACAGCACAAGGCCGCCACCAGCTTGTTCTTCTAAACGTGAAATAAACTCCTGCACGATTGATCCAGGGAAGCGGGCAATAATCCCGATCATGATGATCAGGGAAACACCATTGCCAATACCCCTGTCGGTAATTTTTTCACCCAGCCAAAGTACGAACATCGAACCAGCCAACATAATTAAGGTAGAACTAAAGTCGAAGAAACGTCCCTGGAGCACGAAAGCTTCGGGCGTTTGTGCAAGGGTAACATGCAGGTTTGTTAGGAATGCTGGGCCCTGAAACAGCAGAATAATCACTGTAAGGTAACGTGTGATCTGGTTCATCCGTTT
>JAFGEV010000375.1 GCA_016931385.1 Prolixibacteraceae bacterium | reverse complement strand
TGAACAAGGTCAGAAGTGGTATATACCCCAAGCCCCTTCCAGGTATCAATAACCATCCACCATTGGTTTTGCCAGTTGAACACCTTTGGCCCTTCGCCACGGAAAGAGCCTTGCGCTTTCCCTTTATCGGTCCATTTGTACAAATCGGGGCTATCGGCGAAATACATGGTTTTTCCCTCTGCCTCGTTATTATACCACATGCGCCATGTTCCATCAGGAAGTTGAGCCACACATGCATCAATCACTTTTTCGGAAGCCAGGTTTAGTTTCGATTCAAATTTCCAGTTTATCCCGTCAACACTTGTCAGATGAACTATCCAGCGGGGATGCTTCCAGTCGGCGAAAATGCCCGGCACGTAGGTAAGATACATGTGATAAAAGCCCTCATGCTCGATTACTTCCGGCGCCCAGTGGGTACATTCGGAGGTTGGCCGGTAATCAATATTGCAGGTATCGAGGTATGTCCACGAAGCCCCGCCATCGTTCGATTGTGCAATGCCAATGCGGGTGCCATGCACCCACTTAACGCCGTTGGGATCGTCGATATTTGCCCGGCGGTTGGTGTAGTACATGAACCAGCTTTGGGTGGGTTCATTCCAGATCACAACCGGATCGGCCGCACCATCGTATACGGGATCACGAAAGAGGGGTTTGCTGGCAATTTTATCCGTTTGGCACATAGCAAAAATGGGTAAGGCCAGTAAAATCGCGAACAGGTATTTTCGATTCATAATATTTATTTTTTACCGGGTTTAAGTTCATCAGGCGAATTCTTTGTGTAGAAATTCACTGCCTGACGGTCTTTCTTCTCAAACAATTCAGTAATCACCGGCCAGTCGATTTCATCTTTTGGTCGAAATTCATCTGAATTCATGTATTGCTGAATGCTATACAGAAGTTGCCTTGCGGCCGGATAATCTTCACCTGCGTTCAACAGATCGGCGCTGCATACCATCAGCTTTCCTGATGCAACCCTTGCTTCCCACAACATAGCCAGCCTCCGGTTAAGGAACCAGGTATCGATGGGCTGGATCAATGGCTTAAATCCGGCAGGGAAATTTTCAAGGTTCATTACCTGCTGCCGGTTCACAATCTCCCACCATTGCAGATCGCTGTGAAAACTTGTTGGAAAATCCCTGAACACAGGGTGTTCACTTTTCACAAATAAGCCGGTTGTATGGGGCGGGCGCATTTTAAACCACGATGTGTTCCAGAATACAGGGGTAAAATACTGCACTACATCTCTCCCGTTTTCAACGTTTCCGGGAACCATAAGCAAAACATTCCCTCCGGTTTCAAGATGTTTAAGTACGTCTTCATCGGGGAAACTGGCCTGCAAAATATTGTTCTCAAGCTCAGGAAGTATTTCAGGGTAAACCCAAAAATCCCAGTGATTCTGAACCGTATCAACCCATGCCTTCATTGTCAGTTTCCGTGCAGTCACGATTGTATCGAGCGACACAACCACCATTCCTGCTTTAACAAGCTCACCGCAGCCAAGGTGCTCAATCTTAATATTACCATTTGCATAAGCAGTATCAGACTCATCAACAATTTTCCAATGAATGAGTTGATCAGTTAAAGGATAAAGACCATAATTGGCAAGTTCAATACCGGCAGTAAACTCTTCATTTGTTTCAAAAACAAATTTGGGCAAAGTTGCCAGGAGTGTTACCGGGCTACAAAATTCTGTGAATTCCTCAGCAGTACAATACCCTTTCTCTTCGTAGAAAGCATTCAGCACCCCGACAAGAGCTGTTCCCTGCCCGGGAAAATCATTCAGTCCGAGCAATTGGTAACCTGCCATTCCCGGCGTTCTGAGCGTAGCTTCAATTTCGTATTTGTAACAGATTTTCTGCAATTCACCTGAAGCTTTCAGGAAATCGGCAGCCTGATCGTCTAAATGGTTTTGTTTTGCAATATCCCGAAATAATTCAAAATTGTGCGCTTTATAATATCCAGTGTATTTTTTAATCTCAGTAAAATCGGGATACACACAATATTGTCCAAGTTCATGAGTAACAAAAGGCTCATCGAAAACAGAAATCTGGCGACTAAAATCGAAGGTACTGTTCGGCTTGTTTTTCCATGGCAAACCCCGGGCGCCTCCTTTCACATGAAACTGGTTTTCGGGACAAGCCTGCCAGCTCCCTCCAATAGATGCCCCGGTGTAAATTCTTCTACTGTCGGTTGCTTTCCAGTACCGGAGCCAGTCGTTGAGGTAAGCCACATAATTTCCGCGTGGTTCGTTTCCGTATGCGAACATGCAGAAAGACGGATGGTTGCCATAGGCTTTTACAATTCGTTTGGTTTCTTCGTCAATGTACTTATCAATTGGCCGTCCATTACCAAGGCTGGTTCCGTGGTTTGCCCAGCTCGGCCCCTCGGGCTGAAGGTATAAGCCAAGTTGATCGGCTGCAACAAAAGCTGCTTCGGGCGGGCACCATGAGTGAAAACGGACATGATTCAGCCCGAAAGCTTTCATCTGGGAAAAAAGCTTCAACCACGATCCGGTATCCATGGGGGGATAACCTGTTAAGGGAAAAACACAACAATCGACATTCCCTCGTAAAAATACAGGACGATCATTGACAAGAATTTGATTCCCGCTGGTTTTTATTTCTCTCATACCGAATTGTATTGTCCGGGTGTCAACAGAATGACTTCCTGCGGCAATGCTCAAAGTCAGCTGATACAAATCCGGATGAAACTCATCCCATAACAAAACTTCACTACCCATGGACAATAGTACAATAAAAGTGTCGATGCTTCGCCCGATTTCTTTTTTCAGCCTCAGCCGGGGAACTTTCTTTTCAGGTGCCGGAGGAAGCGACTGCCCCTGAGTTTCAATATTTATCGGCCCACGATAATTTTCACTTTTTACAACCAACCTGATTTCTGCAATTTTTTGGGCGATATCGGGATAAACCTGCAAGTCGTCGATATAAACCTGTGGTTCTGTTTTCAGACTAATCTCCCCGATCATCCCGTTCCAGTTTCCCTGGGTGTGATCGGTAACGCTGTGAGAATCGGGGCCAACATTGACTTCATCCAAACGGTTGTCGACCCGGACAGTTAATAGATGCTCCCCAGGTTTAATCCCTGGGCCAAGGTCATACCTGTGTGCAACAGAAAGGCTGTTCTGATTACCTATTTCCTGACCATCGAGCCATAATTTAGTATGCCAGTGAGGGCGTTCAGCAGTAAAAATCAAATGAGTGTTTTCAGGCAATTGGCCTATTGTAAAGGTCTTCTGATACCAGGCCGCACCGAGGTAATACTTATTGGGAGTTAGCCAAAACGGAAATTTCAATGGCTTCCCGGAACGATATTTTTCCAGGTCGGGATTATAGTACCATGAACTGTCGTAAATACTTCCGGTCCAGGACGTGGTCAATTCCGGATCATAACCCTTCCCATTTCCCTTCATCGAACCGGGAAGGAGGATCGTTTCTTCGAAATTCCCATTATACCATTTCTCACTGACGCCCTGGTCGAAGGGATCCATCTTAAACGTCCATTGACCGGAAAGATCGATGGTCAATTCATCTTGTTTACACGATACAAGTCCTACAAGAATACCAACGAACAAAATGGATGTGTAATATTTCAAAAAACTCTTCATATTAATTTCCTTCAGGTTTTTTACTTACAAAACGAGGGCTCATAACCAGATCCCAATCAGAAAATGAAGAAGGGCTTGCCGGCGAATACCGCTCGTCGAACCCAACAATATAAGGTTTAAGTTCAGGTACTTTTTCACAAATGCCTTTTAACACGCATTGCGCTACTTCATTTGCACCGAATGTATTAAAATGTGTGTTGTCCTCAAGTGCTGTTTCCTGGCCGGGAAAGGTATTTTCCGGATAGTGTACAAAGGCAAGTTTGGATGCTTCAGAACCCCAGGCTTCATACATGGATTTTGTCATTTCATTGAGGTCGATGAGTGTTACCTTGTATTCTTCAGCCACTTTTCGCATTGCCGCGGGATAATCGCCATGCGTCAGTTCAATTTTCCCCTCGTCGTTAAACGACCGTCGCTGGGTTGGTGTAATAAGTACAGGTATGCCTCCTTTTTCACGGGTAAGGGTAATGTACTCAATGAGCAAATCGGTAAACGATTCCCATGGGCCAATCCCTTCGCCTTTCTGTTTCTGGTCGTTATGCCCGAATTCAATGAACAGGTAATCGCCGGGTTTCAATTGGGTAAAAACCTTATCGAGGCGCCCTCGCGACTTGAAGCCAGATAGCGATTCTCCCGACTCGGCATAATTGGCCACAACAATGTTGGGGGTAAAATAACGGGTGATCATTTGCCCCCACGAAGCCCAGGGTGCGCAATCCTGATCAGTAACTGTTGAATTACCGGCAAGGAACAAGGTCTTGTATTCTTTCTTAGGTTCAATAGTTATTGCCTGAACTGCAACATTTTTTCCTGAAAACTCCAAAGTGATGCGGTTGTCCCAGTTCATATAGTTTTCCTCGCGTGATTTAAGCAGGATGTTACGTGCGCTGTCGATTTTAGGGGTTCTTACGCTGACAGAAAAATGCAGGTTGGTAGCCGAACCTGCTTCAATTTTTTGATTAAAAACCATAAGCCTCCGGGCTTCGGCTTTTATTGTGGCTTCACTTTCTATTTCTGGATTACCAACCGTTACTGAAACATCATAAACTCCTTCGGGAACTTTTACCGAAAAATAAAAAGGCACAGTCGATGTACAGTAACCAACCCTATCGGTAGTTACTATCGAAACCGAATCGCTGTTTTCAATATCAAACCCAAACCCTGTTTCCGATGAAAACGTCACAGGTTGTGTAACGTAATATATACCTTCCTCGCCTTTCGGTTTTCCAAACTCGAATAAATACTTGCATTGCGCATTCGCCCATAAAAAATGAAATGACAACACCAAAAAAATAATAATTGCTTTTTTATTCATAAACACGATAAATTTTTTGAAAAGTGTAAGAGTGGGTAGAACTTCCTGCAAAATTGCCATACAGGTTTATAGGGCTATAAATATTGATAGTTAACACAATAACTGACATTGTATATTCAAAATTGTTAATTTTTCTCTATTTAATTATTTTTTCAACAAGTAAACAAACGCTTGTGCCTAATTCGTCAATAAGAACCATGTTATCAACTGATAATTCTTTTGCCCTACTTACTGCATCCTTGATTCCTGGTTCAAATTTGTCAAAATGCAATTTATTTTTATTGTATCCACCAAGAAGCCTGGAGAGTTCTTTTTCTAAATATCGTTTTTTGCTTTTGACAGTTGCTTTGGGATTTGATAGTATTAATTCTTTATCATACAACTCAATAGACGTTAAATGCAGCAATAGCCAAAATTCAAATGTTGGATTTGATAACGCCAAATTATAGCCTTCATTTCTACATTTTTGAACAATTTCATTTAACTGGTCTTTAGATACATTTTGCTTATCCCGGTCAACAACCATCCATAATTCATTTGGCTCAACCCCATGAGCTTCCCAATACTTTTTTCTTTCAACAAGTAATTCAATTACTTGATTTGGATGACTTTTAGTGTCAGTTTCATCAGCTTTTTCCAATCGTTCAATTCGAATTAACTCAGACCTGTTTAAATCGTAAAATCCATCAAAATATTGCTCTTCTGTTTTACCTTCTCCTGCAATTGAAATTACATATA
>JAFGEV010000374.1 GCA_016931385.1 Prolixibacteraceae bacterium | reverse complement strand
TTGGGAAGACCATTGACATGACTGATCCAAACCATCTGATTACATTTCACCCACGCGGCAGGTGTTCTTCATCAACCTGGTTCCATAACGAAGACTGGCTCGATTTTAACATGTTTCAGAGCGGCCACCGCCGTTACGACCAGGATGATACCGAATGGAATTACGGCGAAGATAACTGGAGACATGTTGCCCACGACCTTTCGCTGATGCCCCCAAAGCCCACGATCGACGGAGAACCTTCATACGAAGGCATTCCTCAGGGATTGCACGATACAACACAAGCATACTGGAACGATGCCGATGCACGCAGGTATGCCTACTGGTCGGTTTTTGCCGGCGCTTTTGGGCACACATACGGCCACAGTGCGATCATGCAGTTTTACCGTCCTGAAGATGCAGAACCGGCTTATGGTGCAAAAATATATTGGACAGAAGCTAAAGATGCTCCCGGCGCAGAGCAAATGCAATATCTCAAAGAACTTATGCTTTCACGTTCTTATTTCGACCGTGTTCCTGATCAAAGCATAATTGCAGGGGTAAACGGTGAAAAATATGATAGGCTGATAGCTACACGTGGCAAAGACTTTGCAATGATTTATTCTTACACAGGACGGAACATTCCTGTTCAGATGGGGAAAATTGAAGGCAAGTTAGTTCGGGCCAGTTGGTTTGATCCGAGGAAAAATGAAGAAATGATAATTGGGGATTTTGCCAATAGCGGTACCCTTACATTTGATTGTCCGGGAGATACTGCAAATGGAAATGACTGGGTTTTGATTTTGGATCGTTACAATCCAGATGATGAAAACAAAATTGATGAGGCACAAATCCCAAACTTCCCAAAGGATGAGTCGGGTATTTATATAAAATAATGATTTAAATTTAAAATAAACTCAAACAAACATGCCTGAAACCAACCGCATAGAATACAAACGGGAACTTAATTCAGATGTTGATATTGAGAAAGAAGTTGTCTCCTTTCTTAATTACCACGAAGGAGGTCTGATATATATTGGTATCGATAAAAATGAGAAGGCAATAGGTATATCTGATATTGATAGAGATATGCTTATAATAAAAGACCGTATAAAGAATAATATTTCACCTTCAGCTATGGGCTTGTTTGATATTGTGTCTGAAAATAAAGAAGGTAAAGATATAATCAAAATCATTGTTGCCGGAGGTACAGAAAAACCCTATTTCAAAAAGAAATTCGGGATGACAGAAAAAGGTTGTTTCATCAGGACAGGAACAGCGGCAGAACCAATGCCTCAGGCAATGATTGATAAGCTGTTTGCTTCGCGTACTCGAAACTCTATCGGCAAAATAAAGTCACACCGTCAGGATTTGAATTTTGAGCAGCTTAAGATATACTACGAAGAAAAAGGACATACGCTTACAAAACGGTTCAAACAAAACCTGGAGCTGCTAACCGAAGACGATAAACTAAATTACGTAGCATATTTGTTAGCTGATGAAAACGGCACATCCATAAAAGTGGCTAAATATTCTGGTACCGACAGGATAGATTTAATTGAAAACAACGAATATGGTTATTGTTCATTGATTAAAGCAACTAAAAGAGTTCTTGACAAACTTGAACTTGAAAACAAAACCATTTCAAAAATTACGTCAAAAGAGCGTATTGATACACGTATTTGGAATGCTGTTGCATTGCGTGAGGCTATAATAAATGCCATTATTCACAATGATTATACCCGGGAAGTTCCACCAAAATTTGAAATATTTTCTGATAGGCTTGAAATTACAAGTTATGGTGGCTTATTGGAAGGAATGTCACAAGATGATTTTTTCGATGGATTATCTTTGCCTCGAAACAAAGAGTTAATGCGTGTTTATAAAGATCTAGGAATGGTAGAACAATTAGGATCCGGAGTTCCACGAATTTTACAGGCTTACAACAAAGATTGTTTTATTTTTTCAGAAAACTATTTACGTATGACTTTCCCTGTAACGGGAATAGTTCCCTCGCAAGTTACCTCGCAAGTTACCTCGCAAGTTACCGAGCAAGTCACCGAGCAAGTCACCGAGCAAGTCACCGAGCAAGTTAAAAAGTTATTAGAAATTTTTTCAGGTGAACATTCTCGACAAGAACTTCAAAGCAAATTGAACCTGTTACATCGCGAATATTTTAGAATAAGCTTTTTGCAACCTGCAATAGATTTAAATTTAATTGAATTGACAATACCTGAAAAGCCAAACAGTAGTAAACAAAAATACCGGTTAACAGAAAAAGGGCTTTTGGTGAAAAGTAAATTGTGATACGCATCAATTTTTGAAAATAATTATAAACCAATGAGAAAACTAATTATCATATCAACTGCAATTCTATTGTTAGCAGGTTGCCAACAAAAAGAGGCCTATCTGTTTACCACTTTTCGCGAACCGGCTACTGATGGTTTGTACCTTGCCTGGAGTGAAGACGGCTATCACTGGGACGATCTGGGGGGACCTTACCTGGTTCCGCAGGTGGGCAACCAAAAAGTAATGCGCGACCCTTCGGCTGTAAAAGGGACTGATGGTTTGTACCACATGGTCTGGACTTCCTCATGGCGTGGGGATCTGGGTTTTGGCTATGCCTGTACCAAAGACTTCCTTTCGTGGAGTGAACAGCAGTTTATCCCGGTAATGGATTTCGACACATCAACGGTAAATGTTTGGGCGCCTGAATTGTTTTATGATGACGAAAAGAAAGAATACATCATTATCTGGGCCTCAACCATTCCTTATATTTTCGAAAAAGGAATAGAGGAAGAAAGGAACAATCACCGGATGTATTATGTTACAACGCCTGATTTTAAAACCTTTTCGGATACAAAGCTGTTTTTCGAACCGGGTTTCAGTGTGATCGACTGTGTGATCGTGAAGAGCCGGTATGATGATTACGTCTTAGTTCTGAAAGACAATACCCGGCCTAACCGGAACATCAGCGTAGCCTTTGGCAAGACGCCATTGGGGCCATGGGGCAATCGTTCAGAGCCCTTTACCGGTTTCCTTACCGAAGGGCCAACGGTTGTGAAAATTAATAACGATTACCTGATTTATTACGATTCGTATGGCGATAAAACTTATAAAGCATCGAAGACAACCGACTTTATAACCTTTACCGATATTTCTTCGGAAATTTCGTTACCCGAAGGTCATAAACATGGAACAATTGTCAGGGTTAAGAAGAAGCTGATTGATAAAATTATTAGCCAGGGAGCGGATTGAAAAACGTAACGATTGCCAGTGCTTTATCCCTTTCAGGGATCGTTCTTTGTAATTTGGTTCTCATCAAGCCCCAACAGGGCACAGGCAAAAAAAGGTGAAGCCATATTGGATTGATTATATTAGAGGACATAGCCCCAACGGGGCGTAAGCAAAAGCATAGGGCAACGCCCTATGAATTAAAAATGAAAATATGAGAATTAAGCCCTGAAGGGGCGAAAGAAATATCAGGATAACGACGGCAAATAAAAGCAGATGAAAAGATTCCATAGCAT
>JAFGEV010000373.1 GCA_016931385.1 Prolixibacteraceae bacterium | reverse complement strand
TTCTTTGAATTTCCGGGTTTCATTTCTGGATTGGATATTCAGTTTTTTAAAGATGTTTGAAATATGCTTTTTAACCGTGTGAACGGATATGAATTGGTTATCGGCAATTTCCTGGTTGGTTTTTCCTTCGGCCAATTGCTTGAGAATATTGAGTTCAGTATGGCTTAAGCAATCCAATGCAGACTTGTTGATCGCATCTGAATCGGTTGCATTTTTTTCCATTTTCATTTCAAACCGGAATTCTCCAAAGTACAGGATCAGTCCGATTACAGCCAAAGAAGCTATAATTATAACAAAAACCAACATGGCGTTTTTTTCAGATTTATCTTCAATGATAATACATTTTCCTGATTCGCGGATTTGTTTTAGTTGGATATTCCTTCGCTGGTAGCTGTAGTCGTCCATGTTTTTGTTTTTACCGGCAGGCAAGTCTGCGAGAAAATTTTGAGAGACATTCCTGGCGAGAAATATTTGGGTTGATTAAACTAAAAAGACTAACTTTCTGATAACAAAAGTGCGTTAAGATAAGTATCCCTAAAAGAACTAGAGCAAAATGGGTTTAAACAAAAAAGAGAACACAAGCCGGAGAAAGTTTATTAAAGGGGTAGCCGGTGCGGCTGCTTTTGGTTGTGCCTGTTTTTCATTGAATTCTTTGGCTGCCTCATCAGGTGATAAAATCAAAGCCGGCAAGGGCAAAGAACACCTGGCTGCTGCATGCGGTACCTATTGCGGAGCCTGTCCCGCATACCTCGCCAAACACGGCAGTGAGGAACAAATTAAACTGAGGTTGGAGAAACGATTGTCATCGCAACAACCGAAGCCGTTGAAGAGGATTCCCGATCCGCGCTGGATGGATGGCCTGCTTTGCGACGGTTGTATGAGTGGTGGCATGCTGGCTGCCCATTGCCAAAACTGTGCCATCAGAAACTGCGCAGCAAACAAACAGCCTGATTCGCGTTGTGCTGGCTGTGAAGAGTTACCCTGCCAGCGCATTACCGGTTTAATCAATATGGGCAGCTATCTGCACCGCAAGGAATACCTGCCCAACCTTGCAAAAATTCGTGAAATGGGTGTTCAGGAATGGATTCAATATGAAGCAGCACGCTGGCGTTGTCCCCGGTGCGGCCTGCCCATGAGCTGGTATGACGCCGAATGCGTGGGATGCGGTGAGCCCAGGTCGAAGGAATTGTTTGCGGTGACTTAGAATAAAATTTAGTTTTTGCAGAAGAGACGAGTAGCATCTGTAACTGGGGTGGTGGTAACTTCGGTGAACAATGAGACAAGCAACGAAGTTGTGAGACCCTAGCCGTCAATTTAAGGGATTATATTGGCGAATTTTAATTTCTTATAGTTCTGAAAGAACGATAAGTATAAGCACAGGGCGAAATCATGTGTAAGCATGATGAAGCCCTGTGTTTGGTAATGAGTATGTTTTCAAGGGCTGAAGGCCCGGCATGTAATGAATTGGGAATCTGTTCAAATATGTCTCGCACCTATGGCGCTTGAATTGCGTTACGACCATTAACACAGGGCTTCGTTCCCTGCCTGACCGGCAGGCAGGCACTTCGCCCTGTGCTAATATGTTTCGGGGTTTCACCCCTTAGCAATCTAAGATTTATTAACATGCAATAAATCTACATGTTCCTTAAACGAATCGCTTTAGTCGCGAGACTTCACCGGGCAGGGGCATGAAAGTCTATCCTGCCTGTTACAGGCTGGCGTTTATTCTGTAACCCTAAAAGCAACAACAGGCATTTTTCTCACAGTGCCGTCGGGGCCTTTGCATTTGATGTCCTGAAAATAAACCGGAGTGCCATCTTTGATTTTTGCAATGATCTCCTTCTGTTTCTCGGTAATTTTATTCGAATTTGATTTTTGTTCATATACAAACCCATCTATAAGGGTGATTACGTTGAATTCCACAACATCAAAACTTACGTCAAAATCAAAATTCGTCACTACAACAATATCTTTGGCATTTAAGAGCTCCTGTTTTGTAATATTTCCTCCCTTGTTCCCGGCAACTGCTGCTACGGGGTCGGGTACCGGTTTTACCCGAAATGTGGTTTTCTGAATCTCTCTCCCCTTACTGCTAACAGTAACAATAGCGGTGCCAAGTCGTTTGGCTTGGATAATAAATTCTCCATTTTCACCCGTAATAATTCCGTTATCAATAGTTGCGGTTAAATCACGGGCATCATACCCGGAAGCCGCAATTTTTACCGGATTGTCAACCCCAAGATAAAGAACATTCATCTTCACAGGTTCAACTGCAGTAACCACTTTCGTCTTGTTCTTTCCATTAACGCAGGCAACACCAAAAAAAAGTACAGTTGCCAATGGAATCAAAGCTAAAAGCCTTAACTTTGAATGTTGATTGAATTTGATTTTAGTCATCATGATCATTCGTTTTTTGATTAATGAATGGTTAAAACCGGAATAAAGGCAGATGAGTCTTTCTTCTGCTGCTTGATTAACAAGGAGTGCCTGGTACCTGAGCTTGTCGGTCCCGGTACTGAGTACTCCTTCATCTGCAAGATATTCATGCACCAGTTCCAGGGAATTTCTCATCATCCAGACAAACGGATTGAACCACATTACGGCCGATAATAATTCAATCAGAAATAAGTCAATGGAATGATATTGAGATGCGTGAATTCTTTCGTGTGCCAGTATTTCCTTGTTTTCATCCGACTTCAGATAATTGCCGGGAACAAAAGTCCAGTTGAAAAACGTGAACGGACTTCCGATTTTATCTGTCAATAATATTGTTGTTCTGTTTTCCCTGATTTTTTCACAATGGTAAAACAAGTATAGAATTTTAAGAAGATGGGTCAATAAGCGCAATCCCAAAAATGACAACCCTATAAAATAGATTGTCATCAGGAGTGATTTCATATTCCAATTGTGCCCATTACCGGGATTTACTATTGGTTGAGAAATGATTGGCTCATGGACCTGTGCGATGGTATTATTTGCTACAGGATATATTTCTTCAGTAGTCTTTATGTTTGGTGACAGATCCAGGTTGATGCGAAAGGTGGAAAAAGGCATGAGCACTGACAATACTATGGAAAAGAGCAGAAAGTATCTCAGGTGATGCAATTGGGTTTGATTTTTTTGAAAAACCAGATAACCTAAATAAGATATGCTTAAACACAGTGACGAAACAAGAATATACCTGATGAAGGGTTCCATTTTATTTGGTTTTATTACTGATTTCCTGCTCAATCATCTTTTTTAACTCTTCTAACTCATTAATTGATAAATCCTTATTTTTAACGAAAAAGGATACCATTTGATTTAAAGAGCCATTGAAAAAGCCTTTTGCAGTGTCTTTTAAAAGATGTTTTGCATACTTGTTTTCCGATATCAGCGGATAATAAACATTGGTTTTGCCAAATGTCTTGTGAGAAACATATTCTTTCTTTTCAAGAACTTTGATAACCGTAGCCACCGTATTATAGGCAGGTTTTGGTTCTGACAGGACATCGAGTATATCACTGACGGCGCCCTCTTTAATTCGCCAGAGTGCTTTTAAAATTTCCTCCTGGGCTTTTGTTATTTCTTTCATGAATCGTATTTTGAAACAAATATACTATATATATTTATTTAATACTATAAATATAGTATGTATTTCATCAAAAAATTTTATTGATGGCTGAAATGCATACTCGGTTCTATGTTTAACTATGCTTAACTCCATTATTCCCTTTGGTTATGAGATCCCTGCAGTCGATTTAGTCGGTTTCAGGCTTCTTGTGATCATGACCTGGTAAGGCATCAATTCATACCTTGTCTGTGCTTGTGTTATCATGATTGCAAATAAGGTATATATGCAGGCAAAAAGCCTGATGAAATAGGTTCGACTCAGGCACAGCCCATTGCCGTCAAGCTAATATCTGTAATGCATTGATATTGTATTACTGGAATATTCTAGTGAAGGAATATCTTTGTAATAGAGAGATTCTAT
>JAFGEV010000052.1 GCA_016931385.1 Prolixibacteraceae bacterium | reverse complement strand
TAATTTTCTGACTAATATCGAGCGCGGTTACCGAATGGGTCAGCGCCCCGATTGATATGTAATCGACACCTGTAGCGGCAACTTCCCTTACCCTCTCAAGTGTCATGTTTCCCGAGGCTTCAACTTTGGCTTTGCTGCCAATAAGTTTAACTGCTTTTTTCATGGTTTCGGTATCCATATTGTCGAGCATAATTATATCGGCGCCGGCTTGAAGCGCTTCATTAACTTCATCAAGGTTTGTGGTTTCAACTTCAACCTTCACCTGATCACCTATTTTTGGGCGAATGGAATTTACGGCATTTGTAATGCCACCGGCTACACTAATATGGTTGTCTTTGATCATTACCATGTCGAACAAACCAATTCTGTGGTTCGTTCCCCCGCCGGTTTTTACGGCATATTTGTCGAGCGCCCTTAAACCAGGTGCGGTTTTACGGGTATCAAGTATAAGTGTATTGTATCCTTTTACAGCTTCCACGTAACGTGAAGTTTCGGTAGCAATGCCCGACATCCGTTGAAGAAAATTAAGGGCCAGCCTCTCGCCTGTAAGCAATGCCCTGAAGCTGCCTTTAATTGTACAAAGCAGTTGCCCGGCAAATACTTTGTCGCCATCGTTCACTTCAGGTATGAATTCGATATTCGGGTCGAGCTTTTTGTAAACGGCTTCAGCAACTGGCAACCCGGCAATAACACCATTGGCTTTTGCAAAAAGTGTAGCTGTTTTTCTTGTTTCGGAAGGTATTAGCAGGTTTGTTGTAACATCGCCGGTTTTTACATCTTCTTCCAATCCGGCAATGATAACCGATTCAATTTCTTTAAGAATATCCATGTCAGCTAATCAAATTTCTTACAGTTTCGAATTTTGGTTCCTGGTTACGTTGTTGAACGATATGTTTTTCAAAAGCGGGGTTAGTGCCGGGGAAGTCTTCGCGGGTGTGGCCACCTCTGCTTTCTTCTCTGATTAAAGCCGACCGGGCAATTAGAAAACCAATGTCGGCAATATTGTTGATTTTTGCGAAATTGTATTCATCACGTTTATCCCTATAGGCATCATGAATTTCTTTCAGCCTTTTAACGGCTTTCGATAAACCGTTTCCATTTCGGACCAGGCAAACATTGTTCGACATGATGTCGGATATTTCGTTTTTATATTTGAGAAATTCAGCCACATTTGTTTTTTTGTATACAATTTCGGAAGAATAAAATTTCATTTTTGGTTTACCTGTATACAGAAGCGCGTTATCGACAGCCCTTTTGGCAAAAACAAGGCATTCGAGCAGTGAATTGCTTGCAAGCCTGTTTGCACCCATAACCCCGGTTGAGGCAACTTCGCCACATGCCCATAAGCCTTTGATGTTGGTTTCGCCATGTAAGCCTGTTTGAATTCCCCCCATCATGTAGTGAGCAGCCGGGGCAACAGGTATCAGGTCGGATGTAATATCGATTCCCCGTTTTTTCACTTCTTCATAAATGTTCGAAAACCTGTCAATCAGATGTTTTTTATCGAGGTGCTTTAATGATAAGAAAACATTTGGCGCATTGTCCTTTTTCATTTGGTTATAAATTGAAACGGCAACAATGTCGCGGGGAGCAAGTTCGGCCTGAGGGTGGATTTTGGTCATGAAACGTTCGTGGTTTTTGTCGAGGAGGTAGGCACCTTCGCCCCTGATTGCTTCGCTAAGTAAAAATGCATCCTGGCCAGGTATCATTAAAGCCGATGGGTGAAACTGAATAAATTCCATGTCGACCAGCCTGGCCCCGATATTCCATGCCAGGGCAATCCCATCGCCTGTGGCTGTATAAGGGTTTGTGCTTCGTTGATATAGCCTTGACAAGCCCCCGGTTGAAAGTAAAATAACGTTTGAACTGAAGTGCAGTGTTGACATATTGTCGAAGCAAATTGCTTTAAGGCCGTAACATTGTCCGTTTTCAACATGTACTTCAACAACTTTCGTGTGTTCATATGCTGTTATGTTTGGCCTGCTTTTAACTTTTTCAACCATGAAACGGGTCATGTCCCTGCCTGTTGATGAACCGCTCGAATGCAGTATCCTTCTTTTAGAGTGACCGCCCTCAAGGCCGAGCACATAATTGCCGTTTTCTTTGTCGAATTGCATGCCCATGTCAATCAGCTCTTTTACCCTTTTGGGCCCTTCGGTTACAAGAATACTTACCGAGTCGTGATCGCATAGGCCTCGTCCGGCTGTAATCGTATCATTGAAGTGGTATTCAGGGGAATCGTCGGGAGCTATTGCAGCTGCAATGCCTCCCTGTGCATAATAAGAATTGCTTACATCGAGACCGGCTTTGGTGATGATGGCCACATTCCCATGTTCTGAAGCATAATATGCGGCTGTAAGACCTGCCAGCCCACTTCCGATTATTATGAAGTCATGTTCAAGGTAATTCATTCAGAATATATCTAATTGTGCAAAAATAAGAAATATCGGATAACAGAGTCTGATCTGAAAATAAAACGTGGCAAATATATCAGAATTATACAATGTTGCGAAATAAGGTTAAAAATCATCTCAAAAGGTAACATCAAAACGTCCCCTTATCCCAATTGGCGAAACACCAGGGTGGTCAAGATGGGTTAGCCTCCACACCACATCGATCCGGAAGTATTGCAACAGGTTTTCTATACCTGCGCTAACTTCGGCATAGGGTGTGCGTGCATCATAAACAATATGCGGAAAATCCATAATCTGTGAGTGACTTTCATCAAGATGGCTCCAAAGCAATTTTGCTGAAAATACTTCGCGGATTCCCAATTTGTTCAGAAGTGGAACACGGTTAAAAAAGAATCCATTCAGGTGATATTGGGCTAAAAGGCTTACAAAACGGTCGGATGCAAATTCCATTTCGTTCATCATGTTGAATGAGAAGATTGCAAACCCCAGCGACTGGTCCGAACGATGAATTTCGAGCAGGGGAAAAGGCATGTCGCCAAACGTTATTGCCGATTCCAATATATAATCAAACAGGGTAGTACCTATTGTGAAGTCTTGTTTAATCACTGTGCGCAGGTTAAGGTAGTTATTCTGTTTGTCAAGTATCTTATAACGCCCTCCCGTGAGTTGAAGGTTTATTACCGGGTAATCGGTGTTCAAGTAATAACGCCTGCAATAATCGTCGGTAATTTTTTCTACCCATGACAATCTGAGGTTTAGCGCAATTTCGTTAGTGTTTATGCTTTCGACAGGGACATTGTTTATAGAAAATGGCCAGTAAATGCCCGAATGTATTGTACGGTTATGGTAATACAATTTTGAATATACACCCTGTTTCCATTCATATTCGTAACCGGCGCTGAACCGAATTTCCCGTGAAAGCTGTTCAAGGGGTTTGTTCGTAAATATTGAAGCAATAATATTGTCCTCGCCTGTAACCATCATATTCTCTTTAATCAGGAAGATGCTCCGGTTATCGCCAAGCTTCGACAAATCGTTTCGGTGTTCCAGGGCAAGTATTTGCCTGTTGGGCGTTTTGAACTTATGTTTCAGACCAATGCCGTACTTCCATTCATTGTCGGTGGTGCCATATCCAACATGCCCGTAGATCATGGTGTTTTTGGTGAGTTTTGTACTGGTACGGCCAGCTGCAGTAAACCGGTAACCCTCAACTTTATTGTACTTTATCAGTTCGAGGTATGGCCCCAGTTCCAGATAGTCGCCTGGAATGTACCCCGTTAAAAACATCCTTGTTACAGCATCGGCCGATTTAATTTTCCAGTCATTGTTAAGGGAGTCAATGGTGTGAATGGCCTCAATTTCGGCTTTCGAAAGTTCTTCAGCCCTGAGTTCTTCAATCAAAAGAGGGTCTTTGGGCTTTCTTTTCAGGGGATTAATAGCCGACCATATTTCCTTTTCCTCTCCCGGCTTAATGGCTGGTATGTTTAGTTGAATGTCGCTGTAAATGGTTTTTTTGTTGACAAGTCCCGTGAAATCAAAGTCGAAAAGTGCATTGTCTTTCGTTATTTTCAATTCAGCTTTTGTTTGGTTGATATGGAAAAAAGTAAGGGAATCGTTTATTGGGATAAAAGTTTGGTAAATGTCGATCTTGTTTACATAGTTAAGGTTGGCATTAACCGGGATTTTTGTGGTGATTTCACTCAAAAACCATTCTTCATCAACAACTTTCATGTACCCTTTAAAGGCAAGGTCGTGAATGTTTTTAGGGCTGAATTCGATAAAATACTCTTTGCCGAATTCGGTTGTCATGCTGTCGCGCAGGTAGAATTTGTAAACAGCAAAGGCATTGTCGTTTATTGGGCTGATAAAAGGTTTGTCGAACATTTTTACAACGTTGTCGTAAAAATTAAATTCGATGCTCAGATTGCTTGAATAGCCAACAACACTTAATTCGTTAAAAAAACCGAGCCCTTCCTGGCGTTCAAGTAAAATATTGCCTTTTTCATAATAAGGGTTTTGCTGTAAATAATTTTGTGAAATCTTTTCAGAGAAAAATATTGGAAGGGCTTTTTGATTTGAAAAAATGTTTTCTTTCTCGTTTAGCGAGTTTACGAGTATTTTGGTATATGCATTGCAGACAAGGGTGTTGGCCTTCATCGGATTATTCTTTTTCTTGTTTTTCACAACGTTTCTTATAATCCTGAAAGCAGGGTTTTCACCCGGGCGGATAACTACTTCATTCAATTCGATATCGACAGGTGAAAGGGCGATTTCAAGCCTGCTTTTGTTGGGTTTTAAAATGGGAATTTTTTTTTGGCCATAACCAACAGCCGAAATCTTAAGTGTATCGGGAACCCCGGGAACAATAAGGCTGAACGTTCCATCGTTTTGGGAAATGGTGCCTGTCCCTGACTTTGTTAACAAAATATGTGCATAGGGAATAGGGGAGAAGTCGGTATGGTCGTATACAATACCGTTTATGAGAATTTTTTCCTGTGCATTGGATAAAATTATTGTGAATAATAAAAAAGTAATCAGCAATGTGTTTTTTACCTGATTTTTCATGTTCTCGCAATTTGAGCCTTCTGCTTTGCAAAGAAAAACAAATAATTTGAAAACTATTTAAGTATTGTTTTAATAAATGAACCCAGGCATTCCAATGCTATAACAATATCTGTAAGAGATGTAAATCGGGACTAACTGCCCATTTATACTGCCGATATTAAAAAGTTTAAAAATTTCAGGTTAATTTTACCGAAACATCAAAATGATCATTTAATAATATATTCATGTCAGATATTTCAAATGGGCAAACCAGCCGGAGGGATTTTGTTAAAACATCATTGCTGGGCCTGGGTGCCATAACAATTTTGCCTTCAAAAGTAATTTCGGGCCTGGGCCATATCGCACCTTCCGATAAACTGAACATTGCCGGTGTTGGCATAGGCGGAAGGGGATTCAGAAACCTGAATAACCTGAAAAATGAAAACATTGTTGCGCTTTGCGATGTTGATGCAGAATATGGAGAGAAATCGTTCCGCAGGTGGGGGGCAGCCAACAAGTATACCGATTTCAGGGTGATGCTTGACAAAGAAAACTCGCTCGATGCGCTTGTAATTGCCACCCCCGATCATACCCACGCAGTAATTGCCATGATGGCCATGAAACTGCAAAAACATGTTTTTGTTCAAACACCAGCAGCACATGCTGTTTTTGAAATACGTAGGATGGTTGAAACAGCAAGGGTGTACGATGTGGTTAGCCAGTGTGGAAACCAGGGAGCTTCGGGCGACAATACCCGTGATATTGCTGAAATAATCTGGTCGGGTGCGATTGGTGAGGTGCGTGAAGTTCATGCCTGGACCAGTGAGCCCCAATGGAAGCAGGGTGTCCGATATCCTGAAAAGCCTGAAAGCGAACCACGCACATTGAATTGGGAACTGTTTTTAGGGCCAACTGAATATATTCCTTATCATCCGGTATATACGCCTTATGGCTGGCGTGCATGGTGGAAGTTTGGAAATGGAGCACCCGGGGCCATAGGGCCGCACCTGCTGGAACCTGTTTTCAGGGCATTAAAGTTAAATGCGCCCGTCGAAATTGAAGCATCATCAACAGCCCTGAATCTTGAAAGTGCACCTGTCGCTCAAAAAATAAGGTTTCATTTCGAAAGAAGAAAGAACTTGCCTCAACTGGCCATGCCTGCCGTTAACCTTTATTGGTACGACGGGGGTTTGAAACCTGAACTGCCAGGAATGTTACCTTTTAACCTTTTTGAAACTTATTTCGGGGGCGGGGTTGTGTTTATCGGTAGCGATGGTTTCATTTGTTGTGGCGTTGAGGGAGATAATTATAAGCTTATTCTCAACAATAAAGAAATTGTACCACCAATCACTGAAAGGATAATTCATCGGGTAGATGGATCGGTATTAGGCCATGAAGCCGATTGGGCAAGGGCATGCAAGGAATCAACCAATAACAGGTTAAATCCATCAGCCAGTTTTGAAAGCCAGGCTGCCCTTAACGAAACAATATTAACAGGAAACATTGCTGTGAGGTTACAGTCGTTCGGAAGGGTTTTAAAATGGGATAGCGCGCAAATGAAATTTACAAACATCGATCCTTACGATGAGATTGCTATCTCTGAAAATAAAGGGCTGTTCATAGAAAACGGGATACCAAAATTTAATATTTCAGAAAAACGAACGAATGCTTTGCACTTTGCCGATCAGCTAATCAGGCCAATTTACCGTGAAGGCTGGCAGCAAATTTAATTTTTTAAGAAAATTTCATCTTCACTGAAAAACAAGCCAATTTCCCTTTCGGCATTTTCATTGCTGTCCGATCCGTGAACTGCATTAATCTTGTGCGATTCAGCAAACATTTTTCGGATAGTGCCGAAGGCCGCCTCATTTGGGTCGGTTTTGCCAATAAGTTCCCTGAAATCGGCAACAGCATTTTCTTTTTGCAATGCAGCTACAATAATCCTGTCCTCAGTCATGTAGGCTAAAAGGTCATTAAAAAATGGACGTTCCTTATGAACTTCATACAAAATTCTGGCTTTATCAGGTGAAAGGTGAACCATTTTCATGGCGACAATTTTAAAACCATTGCGGTTAAACATTTCAATGATAGGGCCAGTAAAATTCTTCCGGATGGCCGAAGGCTTGATAATTGTAAATGTTAAATCGGTTCTCATATTAATATATTCATTTTTTGATTTGTGAATTGTTACGTTAACGCAACTGAAATTTTATCTTTGCATGTTTAGAGCCTGAAAAATGAAAACATTTTTTAAACGAAACAAATTAAAACATTTTTCAGCGATTATTCATAACGCTGAATCAATTTTAATTGTTCCACATGTGAATCCTGATGGGGATGCCATTGGTGCATGTCTTGCATTGAAAGGAGTACTCGAGAATATGGGTAAAACTTCTTATGTAATTGTTCCCAACGAGTTCCCTGAGTTTTTACAATGGTTAAAAGGCAGTGATTCAGTCTTCGATTATGAAAGGGATCAAATAGAAGTTGAGAACCTGTTCAAAAAAGCCGATACCCTGTTTTGCCTCGATTTTAACGATTTCGACAGGGGAGAGGATATGAAAGAACTCCTGAGTAATTTTCAGGGGGAAAGGATTTTAATCGATCATCATCCTAATCCCGAAGTTACCTGTAATTTGGTGATATCCCATCCCGAGATAAGTTCAACCTGCGAATTGCTTTTCATGGTTTTGGAAGAATGCGGACTTACAAAATTTGCCAGCAAAGACGAAGCTGAAGCAATATTTACAGGAATGATGACCGACACTGGAAATTTCAGCTATAATGCTTCAAGCCCGGGTACATATCAGATTATTGGCCGTCTGCTCGAAATGGGGATCGACAAAGACAAGGTACATTCAAACGTATACCATACTTTTTCGGAAGACAGGTGGAGACTGATAGGCCATAGCCTTAAAGAGAAAATGGTGATCATGCCCGAATACCGCTCAGGTTACATCAGTCTGAGTAAAAAAGAACTCGATGAGTTTAAATTTCAACCGGGCGATACCGAAGGGCTTGTTAATTATCCGCTTATGGTGAAGGGTATTGTATTCTGCGCCTTATTCCTCGAAAAGGATGACGAAATAAAGGTGTCGTTACGATCAAAAGGGAATTTTCAGGCCAACAAATTTTCCGAAAAACACTTTAAAGGTGGTGGGCACATGAACGCTGCAGGAGGAAGTTCGGAACTGACACTTGATGAAACGGTGAAAAAGTTCGAAATGCTCTTGATTGAATATAAAACTGATTTGTTGAACAGCTTTTAATTTAATATTTTGAAACGCTCCGATCTGCTAAAAAAATTACTTCCCGGTTTTATCCCGTTGTTTGTTTTTATTGCCGCCGATGAAATATGGGGCACCAAAGTGGGATTGATTGTTGCGTTGGCAGTTGGATTAATCGAGTTGGTTTATACTTTCATAAAAGAAAAACGCTTCGATAAATTTATTTTACTTGATACCGCATTGTTACTTGCGCTTGGAGGTGTGTCGCTTTTGCTTCACAACGATATTTTTTTCAAAATTAAGCCTGCTGTTATCGAAGCCATTATGTGCATTATTCTTGCCGTTTCGGCTTTTACACCTATCGATATTGTTGGTGGCATGACCAAGAGGTATATGAAAGGTATGGAAATGAGCGACGAGGTTATAAAAAAGTTCAAACATACCCTGAAAGTGATGTTCTGGATTTTTTCAGGTCATACACTACTTGTTTTGTATTCGGCCTTTTACATGTCGAAGGAAGCCTGGGCTTTTATCAGCGGAGGTTTGTTTTACATTCTTTTCGGGGTGTATTTTTTGTGGGAGTTCTTACAGCAAAGAAGAAAAATTAAAAAACAGGTTGTTGTTCCTGTCGAGGACGAAGAGTGGCTTCCGGTGGTTGACGAAACCGGAAAAATAATTGGTAAAGCCCCTCGGTCGGCATGTCATAGCGGGCAAAAAATATTACATCCCGTTGTACACCTGCACGTGATGAACCCACGCAAACATTTGTTTTTACAGAAACGTCCCGAAACAAAACTTATCCAGCCCGGGAAATGGGATACGGCAGTTGGCGGGCACATTGCTTTTGGCGAAGATGTGAAAATAGCCCTTCAGCGTGAAGCTTATGAGGAGATAGGTTTAAAGGAATTCACTGCTAAGCCTATTGGCACTTACATCTTCGAAAGCGAAATAGAAAGAGAATTGGTATACTCGTTTCTTACCTACGACTATAAAGGCATTCACCTGCATTCCGAAGAAGTGACCGAAGGAAAATTCTGGAGCCTTAAACAAATAGAGGCCAACCTTGACAAAGGCGTTTTTACCCCCAATTTCGAAATGGAGTTTGAGAAACAGTTAAGGGGGAAGATATTTTAGACGTTTGTTGTTTAATCAATAGATTAACACGGATAAGTATGAGTATCCTTTAGAGGAAAAATGCTTTATGTTAGGGAGAAGCAAAACGTAACCCTGTGGAAAAATTGCAAGTACGGAAAACCGCGTTTTACATTGATGAATTTTTGTTAATATGTTATCTTTGAGAAAAATTAAATGCAATGCACGCACTAATTGAAAATAAATTTGAAGATTTAAAAAGGCTTTGTAAAGAATACGATGTAAAGACAATGCATGTTTTTGGATCTGTTTGTACTGATAAATTTAATGAACAAAGTGATATTGATATATTGATTTCATTATGAAAAAATGAACAATGAGTATAACGAAAAAAATAATTTTATCAGAATTAAAAAACCATTTGAAAATTAATTATGGCGGTTCTATAAAAGACGTAATTTTATTTGGCTCTCAAGCAGGAGGCGAAACTGGTGAATTTTCTGATTATGATGTTTTGATAATATTAAATAATGACTATTCAGGGAAAGATGAAAACATAATCCTGGATTTATGCTACGATATTGATTTAAAACATAATATTCTACTTGACGTTCATATTCTTTCAAATAAAGAACTGCAAACAATACGCGGCAAACAGCCCATTTTTGTTAATGCCATAAAATCGGGGATTTACGCATGACCATTGAAGAAGAAGATAGGGAAAATTTAATATTGTATCGGTTGGAACAAGCTGATGAAACGATACAGGATATCGACTTTAAGAAAGATAATATTGGCTGGATTGAGAAACAATTGAAATTGATTTACTGCTGATGCGTTAGCCACGAATGCTCGAATTTGTATGGATTCAAAGAATCCATAATTCGTGTTTTTTTATGATCATTTTATTGAATCATTCTGAATTTTAGTGCATTATCAAAAAATATACTTTGCTGATTTACACTAAATCTAATAACAAGTTATTCGTGATTTCCGAAAAAACGGACGTTTGGGATAAACATGTTTTTTTCATTTCCCAATCAAAAAAATGGCAGGACGTTTATGCAAATCCGGAAGTAGTTGCTTTTTCCAGTCTTTAATTGCATGGGTTTTAATATACTCGGTTTCGAGCGTTAGGTCACAGGCTATGCACAGCCGGGTTTCGTTGTTCAGCGTTTTAAGCAATTCCTCAATTAAGGCATTATTGCGGTAGGGGGTTTCAATTAAAATTTGTGTCTGGTCGTATTTTAGTGCCTGTTGTTGCATGTGATGCAGTGTTTTACTTCTCGATGGTTGTTTAATAGGTATATACCCCACAAAGGAAAAACTCTGTCCGTTCATCCCCGATGCCATTAATGAAAGCAGAATAGACGAAGGCCCTACAAGAGGTTTTACTGTTAAATTTTTTTGGTGTGCCAGTTTTACAACATCGGCACCCGGATCGGCTATGCCCGGGCAACCGGCTTCTGAAATCACGGCAATATCGTCCCCTTTTAAAGCATGTTGCATGAACTTCTCCATTTCATCGCGACGTGTACGCTTATTGATTTCAAAAAACATCCTGTCGTCGATATTAATTTCAATGTCGATCTTTTTTAAAAAGCGGCGTGCAGTTCGGGTATTTTCAACAAAGTAATATTTAATGCTGCTTACTACCTGTTTAATATCTGAAGGAAGGACATTGTAAGGATTTTCATCTCCCAGCGTAGTGGGTACTAAAATAATTTTGCCAATCATAAAATATTTTTCAGCAAAAATACATTTTTAAAACACGATACAAGTTGAAATCGATAATGTTAAAACAAATTGTTGGCATCTTTTACATATTTCCAGTTGTAACGTTTCGGAAAACTGACCCTGCTTACAATTAATAGCAATACTGAAAAAACTAACGGAAGGGTTAAGGGCAGCCAGACGTTTTTCTTTATCAGGAACGAATGTAAAAATCCAAGTGGCAATGCAATCAGTATAACTAAAAACATTTTCAGGGCGGTTTTTCCACCTTGTGAGGCCGTTTTTTCCTGGGTAAACATAAGGTGTGGGGTTTGAATGTATTGAATTACAAATGTTATCAGGCAGTTAAAAAGAAAAACCGCGATGATATCACTCAAGGCAGCTACACCCCTGAAATAAAAAAGAGGGAGCGCGATTAATAGGTAGGCCGGCAGAAAAAATTTGGTTAAGCCTACTTTGATTGATGCCTTGAAAAGTTTATCGGCCTGAACATTGGGTAAAGAATAGAAGATCCACTCGGCATGTTTGTTATTGCCAATGGTCAGTATTGTTGGGATCATGCTGCTGCTCATAATTGTAAAATACAAAAAAGTAACATATTTGTTTTCAATGTTCTGCAAACCGCCTGAGGCAAATATGGTGAAGGCAGGTATAAAAACAGCATAAGCCAGTATGGGAAGCAACGATTGTTTAAAAAGGCGTTCACGTCCGCTCAATTTCCACATCAATTTAAAAACCGGGAACTCCTTCCTGTCTACACCCATAATCAGTGCCGAGATTTTAAACCACAGGCTTTCCCTGGTTTTTATCTTTTTGTTTCTTTTCTTTCCGGTAGCCTGGCCTGCCATTTTAATCAAACCTTCATTAAAACCATGAAACAGTTTTTTGCTGATAAAAAGTATTGCCCCAATTGGTACGATTAAGCCTATTCCCCCAATTACAATGTTCTGGATGGTTGATTGTTTTAAAATTACTGAAAACGAGGTGAACCATGCAGGAGGTAAAAAAGCAAAATACCAGTTTGGTTGCATTATCATCTCCTGGCCGTTTTCGGGTATCAATCGGCGGGGTATTATCTGGTAGGCAACAAAAACAATAATCGTTAATCCTACCTGTAAATACATCATGGCATCTTTTAGTTTTTCCCCGTCCATTAGTTTAATGAGCGTGAGGTAAATATATACAGTAATAAACAGGGTGAATAAGGTGTTGAAGAAAACAGAAATGAAGAATAAAAATGCAGTAGGTCCCCCGAATTTGACGAATGTCAGAACGATTCCAGGCAGCATCATTCCCATCGAAAGAACAAACAGATAGATGAGTATATGCGTAACCCTGGCCCAGCCCATGGTTTGCCCGTTTACAGGAAGGGGCATGAGCGTATTATTATCGCGCGGATCAAAGAGCGAAACCGAATATTCGGCCAGCATGGTTATTGAGTTCATAACCATGAGCATGGTTTGAAAAATGAAAATCGAGAGGTAGGGATCATTCGAATTTATTAGCATCAATGTCATAAAAACACCTACAAGTATAAAACTGAGTGCCTGCCTGAAAATCGAGTTTTTGGGCTCTTTTCTGTTCCTGCCGCTTGGAAGTTTACGGCGGTTGTCAAGCATCAGTTTAAGGTCGACCAACTGTGTAACCTGGCTGTAATCTGCTCCTGAATTTTCTATGAAAAGTTTAAGTGGAAGGAGTATTTTTTTTGCACTTATCTTCATGTCCGTTTATTCGTTTTTCAGGGTTTCGTTTAATTCAAATCTGTTGGATTCCAAATGGCCTGTGAGACGGGCAAACATCTTTTCGAGCGATTCATCATGATTCTCACCTCTAAGTTCGTTAAAAGTACCATCAGCTATAATTTGTCCGTCGTTAATTAAAATGATCCTGTTTGAAACCTTTTCAACAACATCCATCAGGTGTGAACTGTAAAAAATAGTTTTTCCTTCCCTGGCCATTTGGGTGATCATCTCTTTTACCTTGATTACTGAATTGGCATCGAGCCCCGATAGCGGTTCATCCATAAAAAGAATTTCAGGATTGTGTAACAGCGCTGAGATGATCAAAATTTTTTGCTTCATTCCTTTTGAAAAGCTGCCAACCCTCTGATCGGCATTTTCCCCGATTTCGAAATATTTTAAAAATCGTTTTGCTTTTTCCAAAGTTTCCCGAACATTGAGTTTGCGCATTTCTGCAATGAATGTGAAATACTCAACTGGTGTAATTGACTCGTAGATGTCGGCACTTTCGGGGATATAACCAATCTGGCGTTTAATTTCCACCGGATCTTTTTTGATATTTAGTCCGTTAACAAGCACCTCGCCGGCAAAGCTGTCAATCAGGCCACAAATAATTTTCACGGTTGTACTTTTACCGGCTCCGTTGGGGCCAATGTACCCAATAATCTGACCGGGGGTTACATTTAAGTCGATACCCTTTAAAACGAGTTTTTTTTCAACACCGTTTTGATATGATTTTCTCAGGTTGGTAATTTTAATTACAGGTTCCATATTGGTTATGATTAATTCGAAAAAGTAAAAATAGATGTTTTTCAGCAACCAATTTGTATTGAACGTAGGGGAATTATTACATTTTATTGTTAGTTTAGGATTGAAATTGGAAATTTTTTTTTAAATCACTTTTAACTAAAAGAAATTGAAAGTAACATTCCTGGGAACCGGAACATCACAAGGGGTGCCTGTAGTAGCCTGCGATTGCAGGGTATGCAAGTCGGATAACCCTTTGGATAAAAGACTTCGTGCTTCGTTGCTGGTTGAGGTCGATGGGCTTAAGCTGGTCATTGATGCAGGCCCCGATTTCAGGCAGCAAATGTTACGGGCAAATATCAAGAAACTTTCAGGAATATTGCTTACACACGAGCATTACGACCATATTGCAGGCCTCGACGATATCAGGGCTTTTAACTGGGTACAAAAACATCCTACCGATATTTATGCAGAGCATCGTGTCCATCAGTCAGTAAAACGGATATTCTCATATGTGTTTGCCAGTAAAAAATATCCCGGAATCCCACAAATGAATTTGCATGAGATTTCAGAAGAACCTTTTCAAATAGAATCTACAACGATTATACCCATTCGGGCCCTTCATATGAAATTACCGGTTTTAGGTTACCGGATTGAAAATTTCGCCTATCTCACAGATATTAAGACAATAGAAAAAAGTGAATTGTATAAGCTCGAAAATCTCGATGTTCTTGTTTTAAATGCATTGCGGAAAGAACCGCATATTTCGCATATGACCCTTTACGAAGCACTTTCATTAATTGAAGAAGTAAAGCCACGCAAGGCATTGCTTACTCATTTAAGCCATCAGATGGGGACTTATGAGGAGATTTCAGCTTTGTTGCCAGGGAATGTTTCACTGGCATACGACGGTTTGGAACTGTTTTTATAAAGAAAGTCAGATAGTATAAAGCAAATCCTGCAATAAGGAAAAATGTTCCAGCTGAAAGGTAACCCGATTTAAGCGAATAATTATCGGTAATCCAACCAAGAATCGGTCCAGTGATGGCAAAAATGATCCTGATGATCATGTTTCTGAGAGAAAGCACTGTCGCCCTGTATTCCGATTCGATCATCACATGTACGTAATCCTTGAAAACAGGGGTTGCCACACCTCTAACCATGTAAAACACAAAAAGCAGGATCAAACCCCATTTAGATATAAATAATCCTGTAAGTATAAAGAGAATGCCAATCGAAAATGTTATTAAACCGGATGTTTGTTTCTGAGTGAAATTTCTTTCAATGCGGTAAGCAAATATTGATGAAGTTCCGACGGTCAAGTTCAGAAATGTCCAGATTAAACCGAATAGCACAACAGGAATTCCAACATCGATAAGGAATGGCTGGACAAACCATGCAAAGGTAAGGGTAGCAGCTCCTGCAAGTGATGAAAAGAAGATGAAATTTCTGAGTTTTTTGTGTTTGTGGAGAGATAATTTTATCACTTTGAGGATATCGTTAAAACCCGCAGCTCTTTTACTGAGCGAATAGCTTGGTTCAACCAGGGTAAAGGCTGCCGGGATAGCCAGTGCTGAAACAACAGCCTGGCATATAAAAGGTATTCTTAAACTGATAGTTGCAATCAAACCGCCAAGAATTCCTGCAATGGCTTCTGAAAAGTTTCCTACAGAGGTTACCCGGCCTTCAAATTTTATATAGTCTTTGTCGCGTTTTTCCGATTTTAATGAATCGAATAGCATCGCTGAATCAGAGCCTGAAATAAAGCTTTGCCCTATTCCCAGAACAAACTCAGCAACCAGAAACTGCCAGAAACCATAAGAAAAACTGTAAAGCGAAAAACCAGCTGTTGTAAGGAGTGTGCCAACAATCAACGTTTTTTTTCTCCCCAAAACGTCGCCAAAATAACCTGAAGGGATTTCCATGGTAAGCATACCCATGGAATACACCGACTTAAGCCAGAAAATTTGAGTCATCGAAAGCCCGTTATCCTGAAAAAACAGCACAATAATGGGCATAATCAGAGAGAACCATTTGGCCGTTTTAATAACGTATAGCTTGTAAATGTTATTTCGGACAAGATGAACCATCGGGCAAAAGTAAAAAAACAATATACAGGGAGAAGTTTTTTTATGTTGTTTGAGAATTGTTTAATTGGTCTCAGAAAGAAGCTTAATTTTTATTTTTTGTTTCTCTTTTTTGTTTCTCTTTTTAGTTGTTCAATAAATTGATTGAAATGTTGTTCAATTTCATCTTTAAAATTTTCGTCTGACAGGCGGGCTTTCATTATTGCATCACCATCATCCTGTTTTTCTGCCGGAAGCGTTAACCCAACAGGCAACGCTTCACAATGAGCGAGTTTTTCACCCATTAATCCTTTTATGTATTTGAAAACGGTTGCATGTCCGAATTTGTCATCTTTAACTTTAAATCCACTTCCGCAACATGTAACGAAATACAGCTTTTTGATGCTTTTTTTATATTTTTTATAAAAGTCGTGTAAAGGTGATAGGAAACGTCCCATCATTATGGGGCCACAAAGAATAATGTTTTCATATCCGGCTACATCGTGTTTAATTTTTTTAATTCCAAGGGAGATGTTTAACAGGAAGAAGATAAAACTGTTCACTCGGGGCATTATTTTTTCAATATCGCAATCTAACTGGCTGGCAATTTTTTTGGCCAGGTATTCATTGTTGCCTGTACGTGAATAATATACCACAATAAATTTTTTCATAATCATTTTTTAAGTTTTTATATAAAATTACAATAAAAGAGGCTGACCTCAAAGATTTAATTATCATTGGCGGATTTGTCCGCCGTAGC
>JAFGEV010000372.1 GCA_016931385.1 Prolixibacteraceae bacterium | reverse complement strand
AGTCAGTAGTCAGTAGTCAGTAGTCAGTAGTTATTAGTCAGTAGTTATCAATCATAAGTTAGTAGTTAAAAACCAATGACCAATGACTAACACCTAGTGACCAATGACTAACACCTAGTGACCAATGACTAACACCTAGTGACCAGTGACTAACACCTAGTGACCAGTGACTAACACCTAGTAACCAGTGACCAGTGACCAGCACCCAGCGACAAGCAACAAGCGACAAGCAACAAGTGCCCAGCACCTGTCAATCAAATTGAAAATGATGAGACTACGATATTTACTAACTTAATTTTTGAAATTATGAAATTTAAAATTTTACTTATTTTTCTATTTGTAGCTTCCGCTTTTTGGGTTAAAGCCCAGGAAGCTTACATGAACCTGATCATTTCTGAAATAAGGATGGACCGTGCAGACCATTCCTATGTTGAATTCTGTAACATGGGAAATAAAACCATCAACCTTTCAGAATTTGAATTTGGGCATATATCTCCCTGGGAAGAAGCTTTTTTCCCCGGCGAAGAGGGTTTTATGAGATTACCCGACCATGAACTCGCTCCAGGTGAAACTTTCGTGATGGCCAATATGGGAGATTGGGTCAAGGAGATGGAGCTTGTGAATGATGAACTATGGGGGCCAATTACAAAAAATGACTTCTGGTACCTGGCCGATTTGCAGATTCACCGTGAAGAACAGGGATATGCCAACGGTGATCCTACCGACAGTGTTTCTATAGGCTACCGGTATGTGCTTGACTGCTGGAACGGCGACTATGCTTTTTATCTGCGCCATCATTTCGCACCTGGCGACTCACTTGTGATCGACCACGTGAATGGTGTTTTCACCGAAGATGATGATGAAGATGGCTATGGTTCGCGCCCTGACCTTTACGGAGCAAGCGATGTAGCCGGTTTCCCAAATGCAACAAATTCAGCAACCCTTGTAAGAAAACACAGTGTAAAAACAGGTACAGGCGAAGACCAGGATGCATGGGACCGTGTGAGGGGTATAGACATAACCGACTCGGAATGGATACCTATCCCGTTCCAGATTGCAGGCGGTTTTGAACCCGGCACAAGGGTTTTCTGGACAGTAGGTAACCATGGCAATTATCAGCTCAACGCCAGCACACTTACTTCCAATACTATAAATATTGACTGGAACAACCATACTATGGATGTACAGTGGGGTGCCCGCAACATGGATTCAATTATGAACGAATTTGAAAGGGTTCCCGGTATTGCCTGGCATTACCACTTCTCTCACAACCCTATCGATTCGGCTTTTACTTCGGTAAGAACCGGCGACTCTCTTACACTTTATGGCTGCGGTGATGAACTGGAGGAAATAAAATTTGCCTTAAACCTGATCCCGCCAACTGCCTCGGAATGCCGTGTTATTCCCAAAAATGCACCAGACGGCAACGGGGGTTGGTATACACCATTTGTTGTAACCGAGCATACTTCTGGCATTGATTCAATTCTTGAAGTAGGAGCAAATACCAGGGTCGACACCCTGCTGAAATACCTCGAAAAACCTGAAAAAGCCAGCTGGGAAATTATTTGGGCAGACGGAACCGAGCGCCCCGACCTTATCAGAGGAGACATTCTGAAAGTAACAGCCGAAAATGGTACAAATACCAAAGAATATTTCATCTACACTGAAAGTTACAGGCCAAGCCACAATGCCGACCTGTCGGCTATAACATGGCCCGATATTCCTGCAAAATACAAAGGGTTTTATGGCTGGAACGGAGATACAATACCAGGTTTTGCCGATTCAAAAAAGAATTATAAAGTACAAATACCTTTTGATGTTCCCAATATTCCTGCTTTTGTTGCCAAAGCAGAAAATACCGATGCAACCATTGAAACCAAAAGAGCAACATCGCTTGGCGGAACAATTGAAGACCGCACAATCAGGTATACCGTTACAGCTGAAGACGATACAACGATCAATATTTATTCTATTGAACTTGAAAAAGAAAAAGATTTCACAAATGTTCAGCCTTATGCACCTGAACCATTCTTTTCAGAGTTGACGTTCCGTGCCGGATGGGCGCAAAGTTTCATCGAAGTTTGTAACCCGGGCAACCAGGAACTCGATTTGAGCGAATACCTGATTGCTCAAACAAAAGATGCCGCATTGACACCTGCCGAAGTCATTGAAGGCTTTATCGACAAAGCCGCAGGGAACCGGTTCGAATTTTATGTCCCCGGCCGTATTTGGCAAGATACAACCAGCTGGCAAATCGATCCCGGATATCTTGAGGTTGACTATAGTGTTGATCCAATAGTCGCACCCGGTGATGTGTTTGTTATCGGTTTCGCTTTACCATGGGATAAAGATGCCACTTCGCACATGTGGACAGATCATGGCTGGGATATCGATGTGGAATGTAATGTAAACTTCAGGACAGGCTACAACCCCTGGGGCATCGATTTTGGCGATGTACCTTCCGACCTGGGCGTTTACAACAACGTAGCCGGTGGCTGGCCTCCTAATTGCTCCTGGATACTTTATAAAATCACCAATGACTCAGTACTCAACGGAAAAAAACCGTTAACCAGTGCTAACGATGTTGAGGTGATTGATATTGTGGGCCGTTGTGAAGCTTCAGGAAACTTTAACTCAATTGCAAGTGATGGTGCTAATTATGATCAAAACTTTGGTATGGTACGTTTGCCTAAAATCCACACAGGAAATACCGAACCGGGTGGATCATACTACAATGCCGACAACCCTGAAGCATATCCCGGTGAATGGTTTGTAACCAACGAAGCTTACTGGACCAATCAGGGCTATACCGACTGGCTTGAAAAACGTTTCATGATTTTTCACGATATCGGCGCACATTCGCTAAATACGATAACAGAATTTATTTCAACAATATCTTCGAACTCATACGTAATCAGCGAAGGTTATTCAATGGCAGAAACCATTGTAGGCCCTGAACCAGGAACCACTGTGGCCCAATTTCTTGAAAATATATCTAAAGCTGATGAAGCGCAGACACTTACATTTAAACATGGCGCTACCGAACTTGGTGAAGCTGCACTGCTCGAAACAGGCGATGAACTGACAGTTGTTTCTGCCAACGGGCAAAACACAACAAAATACATCATAACCGTTGCATTTGGCATGCTGGCCGATAATGCGGTAATCACATCCAATGTATACGACATTGATATTAACGGAGACCAGGGAACTATTTCGGGTTTTGAAGCCGGAACATTGCTTAGTGATGTTTATAGCGGATTAATATTCCCTGAAACAGCATCGCTTATTACCGTGTTCAATGCCGATGGATCGTATACCCCGCTCCAGCAGTTAAATTTCGACACTTTGCTGGTGCCTACAATTGCAACCGACCGGGTATTTATTGAAGTAATCGCTCAAAACGGCACAACGAAAATTACCTATCAGTTGCAACCAAATTCTTCGCCCTCCGATGCTTATGTACTATCGAATGTATATGACATTGATCAGGCAATTGCTTTAATCAAACTTTTGCCCGATGGCACAAATGTACCTTCATTCTTTGGTAACCTGATACCGGCGCCAGGAGCTAGCCTGAAACTTGAAAACAAGATGGGACAGACCAGGGAAATGGGTACCATTTATAAGGATGACCAACTTGTTGTAACAGCGCTCGACGGCGTTACGCAGAAAACATATTCATTGAAGCTGCTGAGCCAAACCCAACAGGAAAGAAGGGCCTTTGTTTATTCCGATGCCCTTACTTACACGGTTACCCAGTCCTCTCGCTCAATCAGGATAAATGCTGAAACTGACAATATCACCATGGCTGAAGTTATGGATTCGATTTTTGTCTCGGAAGGTGCCACATTCGAAATTATCGACATTGATGCCGACGGTACTGTAAATACCGGGGATATTGTAAGGGTAACATCGCAGGATGGAACTGTTACACGCGATTATACCATTTTCATTGCCTCGGCAGCGTATACCATATCGCATGGGAACATTAAGTTGTATCCTAACCCTACAAGCGGCGAAATGAATATCAGAGGCGTAGAAGAAGGAAATACAATTCATGTATTCAATTCGGCTGGTAAAAGGATTGTGATCATGAAAGCAGGGTATGGAATTCAAAACATTTCGATACAAAATCAACCCCCTGGATTATATATGGTAATCATTGAAAACGGTTCAAATATTATCGACAGGTTTAAAGTTGTAAAACGATAAACAATACTGATACCTAAAAAAAGAGGCTGCCTTAAAAAGACAGCCTCTTTTTTTGTCAATTTATGCTTGATTTAAAATTTTTACGATACCCATTTTAAAAAAAATTGTGAAAAAAAATAAATATTGACTTTGTGATAAACTATAATTAAATTATAAACGTTTATAAGAAAGCAACTTTTTCAACTAACTGTTTGTTTTTAAAGGAAAAGGAAAATAAAAAATTTATTGAAAAATGTAATTAAATTAAAAATCTCAAATCATTTAAGTAATTGTCCGGAAGCCCTGTTGCCAAAGCCAACGTTCTTCAATACGAATTCATAAACTTATTTAAGAAATATGAAACGTACGCCAACAAAAAAAGTTTTAAATTGATATTCTTAAAAAACCAGCAAATGAAAATTGTACTTATCATATTACAGGTAATTGTTGCAACAATATTTATTATTGCAGGATTTCTGAAATTAACAAACTCATACAGAAGGTTTATACCCGAGAACAAACTTGAAACCAATAACGAAACAGCACAAATATTCCCCAAAAGATACATGCGTATGATTTCTTTAATCGAAATTGCATGTGCAATCATATTATACGTCTCGTTGTTTGTCGAAACACTTAAAATTGTAACAATTATAACTACACTTTTATTAATCGTAATTATCATCGGAGCTCCGTTGACCCACATAAAACTAGGTGAACACCGTGAAGCAGCATTAACAGTCTTATTGCTTTTCATGTTGGTTTTTATCACTTTCTTTCGTTTTCTTTAAAGGTTATCACCTTAAATGGACGTAATTTATCACCTTTAGGATTTTGCCATTTATATCAATATTGTTTTTATTGGAAGAAAATCTTGTATCTTAAAAAAACTACAATATATTCACAGCAAAATTTGTATTAATTTTTAAACTATGGATATAAGTACAATTGAATTACGTCATCTGAACATTGATGACTATCAAGAGCTAAAAACGTCGATGATTGAGGCTTACATAAACTGGCCGGGTGCATACTGGAAAGAAGACCATATAAAAAAACTACTTTCGCTTTTCCCCGAGGGGCAAATAGCCGTCCTTGCCGATGGCGTGCTGGTAGGTTGTGCTTTATCAATCATTGTAAATTATTCACATTTTGGCGATTCGCACAATTATGCGCAAATAACCGGCAACTATACTTTTAACACACACAATCCGAAAGGGGATGTTCTATACGGAATTGAAATATTTATTAAGCCTGATTACAGGGGACTCAGGCTGGGCCGGCGCTTGTACGATGCACGTAAGGAGTTGTGTGAAAACCTGAACCTGAAAGCCATAATTTTCGGTGGCAGAATTCCGAATTTCCATAAATATGCCGAAAAACTCACACCAAAGGAATATCTGCAAAAAGTAAAATACAGGCAAATTTTTGACCCCACACTTACCTTCCAGCTTGCCAACGATTTTCATGTAAAAAAAATTGTAAAAAACTACCTGCCAGGCGACCAGGAATCGAAAGACTATGCCGTGCTTTTACAATGGGATAACATTTATTACGATAAAAGCCCTGATAAACTTTCTTCCTACAAATCGGTAGTGCGCCTTGGCCTCATTCAATGGCAAATGCGCCAGTATAAAACCATCGACGAAATGTTTGAACAAATCGAGTTCTTTATCGATGCTGTTTCTGGATATAAAAGCGATTTCGCCTTATTCCCCGAATTCTTTAATGCACCACTTATGGCAGCATACAACCACTTGAGCGAATCGATGGCCATAAGAGAACTTGCTCAGTATACCGAAGAAATCAGGGACAGGTTCCTGTCACTGGCCATTTCCTATAACGTGAATGTAATAACCGGCAGTATGCCCATCGTCAAAAACAACAAACTATACAATATTGGGTATTTATGCCGTCGCAATGGCACATACGATACTTTCGAGAAATTACATGTCACCCCCGACGAAGAAAAAGTATGGGGTCTTGTAGGAGGTAATCAGTTACAGGTGATCGAGACCGATTGCGGGCCGGTTGGCGTGCTGATTTGTTACGATGTTGAGTTTCCCGAATTGCCAAGGTTGCTGGCCGACCAGGGAATGAATATCCTGTTTGTACCTTTCCTTACCGACACCCAAAACGGATATTCTAGAGTAAGGTACTGTGCAAGGGCCAGGGCCATCGAAAACGAATGCTATGTTGCAATTGCAGGAAGCGTGGGCAATTTGCCCAAAGTCGAAAACATGGACATCCAGTTCGCACAATCGGTGATTTTCACACCCTGCGATTT
>JAFGEV010000371.1 GCA_016931385.1 Prolixibacteraceae bacterium | reverse complement strand
CGTAGTAACTTCCTTAACTTTGTAAGGCAAACGCCTGCTAATTTCGTAAGCAAATATTTCGCCAACGCGTTCAATGTTTTTTCTGAAGCGCAGGGGATCGTTCTGAATATTAATATCGCGTATTTCGGCAATAAACTGGTTGAATACCGAGTTTTGGCCGCCAAGGTTTATGACTTCCATGTTTCTTTATTTATGTTTTTTTTGCATACATAGATCAGTTCGCGTTCACTACGCCCCACCTGGTAATATTCCCGGGCATGAAGCCCAAGTTGTTCGGCATAATCGACCACTTCAACATCGAAGCCTGCCTTTGTGAGGTGCTTGCTGAAATTGGCCCCGTAAATTCGCAGGTAGCCGGGTTCGTAATGATCTTTTAGCCGGTCGATGTCTTCAGTTGTCTTAATGTTCTCGTAAGTCCGGTCCATTTCAGGGTTGGTTACGGTTTGTATTATTGCGATTCCCCCTGGGCGTAAAAGTCTTTTTAATTCAATGTATACCAACTGATCATCAGTAATAAACTGAAGTACGTGAGGTAATATGATCACATCGTAAATATTTCCAGGCAGGCTATTTTGTTTCTGACTGGCAGAGGAATCGATATAGCCAATATCAACAATTTCGGGAGTGATACCCTGGCTTTTCAGTTTTTTTACGAGTAGTTTATTATTGCCAAAAACCAGGAATATCTTTTTGTTTCTTTTCCCGATTATTTCATTTGATAGAAAAAACCAAAGAGACCGTAAAGATTCGTCTGAATGGCATCGGGGACAAAGATAGTGTATGTGGCTTTGGGCTTTTTTCTTTCTGAAATGGTTGAAAGTTTTTCCACATACATTGCACCTGAACCTGTTGCCTGCCAATCTGCTCATAAGGAAGTGAATGCTTTTTTTTCGCTTCCACCGAGGTTCGTTATTTTCTTTTTTTAATTTCAGATGTACACGAGTTAGAACTTTCGAAAGGTATAAAAAAAGCAGAAAAGAAGGCTGAAAAGTAGTCAGAAGATTTGATTTGGCAAGATTGCTTTATATCTGCTTTTTCCAAATTGACGCTTCCAGGATCAGAATAATAACTTGTTTAAAATTTAAGATTTAAGCCAGTGCGATAAGTCTTTGTCGATCAGGTCTTGTAATTTTAGAATATTGTATCTGAAAAAATTAATCAATGCTTTTCGGGTTTGATTATTCATTTCTGATTTCACCATTTGTTTTTCGCCCGTTAAATTTTTCTTCATTTTTTCAACAAACCTTGCCGGAATAAATTTCTTAATGAAATTTACAAGTTCCCTCGAAGTTTCAAATTTGTACAAAACCTTGCTTTTCGGTTCGCCCGATACATTGTATTTATAGCTGGTATCGAATTTGAAATTAGTAGAGATCTCCAGAAATTCACATAGTTCGGCGAGTACGTTTTGAGGTTCATTTTTAAAATCTTCAAATACAATTATGCGAACATTTGTGAAGTGGTCAAGGTAAGCTTTTACCTGTTTGTAATACAATCCAGAGTTTTTATACTGCCATGCCCATATCCAATTCCTGGCTTTTCGTTCTTCTTCTTCTTCGAGCGCTTCTTCAAACGAAAGTGTTTCGCGTTTATCGCGCTTAAAATGGGTGTAGGCGGAAAAGGCCCTATCAACAGGCGACCTCAGGATTATAATGATTTTTACTTTATCTCCTAGTGTTTGTTTTATTAACGGAATTGCTTTTTCGTGAAAGTAAAGGTATTCGGGAGAAATATCCCCAACGGCTTTTTCATTGTTGTATGCGTCAAAAAGGGCTTTATACGAGTTTATGTCCCTGGTTATGGAAGCATCGATGATATTATCGCCCGGGCCCTTGTAATTCCCCGTCATTTGCGAAAAAAAACGTCCTTCCTTTTGAACGTTCGACAGAAAAATGTCGGGATGTTGTTTTAAATAATGATACAAGGAAGAAGTCCCGCTTTTTGAAGCGCCAACAATTAAAAAATTTGGCAGTGCATTCATCGTTATCAATGATTGAATTTTCTATGTATAAAAACTGAATAAAAAGCCATTATCTCCCAACTTTCCAAAAAGTACTCATTCCACCAGCAGCTTCAAATCCAAGGTTTAGGTATATGTATTTGCCAGCATCGGATGCATGCAAAATTACCTCTTTTACACCTTTTTCAAAACAGTTGCAAATTAGTTTCGATACTATTGCTGAGGCATATCCATTTCCCCTGTGTTCAGGAAGTGTTGCAATAAAATAAATTCCCGAAACATTTCTGATCGTAAAGGCCATTCCGCTTGCAACCGGCTGGTTGTTAAAATAACCAGTCAGTAATTGTAGCTTTGGTGAAGAAACAAATCCGTTAAGAAGCTTTTCCGGGAACGATTTATTTGGCAACATAACGGGTAGCACCACGCTGGTCCAATCGTTTAACCCTTGTATGTTTGAAACTTGTTTTATAATGTAATTTTCAGGTTTTTCCAAATAGGGATAAAAATTTTCTTTTAGAAGGAACATACCTTCCCACCTTAGAACTTCCCTCATGTAATGTTGCCTGAAAAGAGGTAAATGGTTTTGTGCGGTATCGGTTGGTAAAGTTAAAAAAGGCGGTAGCAGACCTTTCTCTATTTTTTGTATAATCGACAGGTATTCAGTTTCAGGCGGTAAACCGATAACCGAATTGGGCCAGTATCCCGGTTTGTTCAGTATCCATCCCAAATGTTTTTCACGACCGGTTTTTAATCCGACGGTTTTTCCGGCAAGCAGGTATAGTTCAATGATGTTTTCAAAAATGCTCCAACGCATGTTACTAAGGGTTAATAACAAATTTGCTTATAGAAATAGATTGCTGTAAAAGTTGAGTTAACGAACAACAGTATTTTTACCAAACAAAGTACGTACAAAGAAATAGAAATATTCGTAATGGATCACTTTTTTGATACTCCAATTCCGGAAACTTTCAATGGGTACCCGTTGGTAATGAAAAGGAACATGGTCATATTTAAACCCGGCTGTACCAAAAGTGAAATCTACGATGTCTTCATTTTTCAACCTGTCGAACAGTGAAGCTTTTACCCCGTCATCGGTAAACGGAAACGAGAATACCCGCAATTCGGGTTGAAAGTTTTTTTCAATAAATACCATGCTTTCGGCAATTTGCATAAACTGTTCTTCTTCACTTAATGCCCAGAATTCGGGATGGTCGGTGCTGTGCGAACCAATCAGAAAACCGTCGTTTTTAAGCGAGTGAATTTCATCATGTGTCATATAAGGTGTTGTCCGTTTTAAATATTCATCAAAAGAAATATCGTATCCGGATGCAAGCTTGTCGAGAATGTTTTGTTGTGTGTATAGTTTGTTCTCAGAATTGATACCCTTTTTTGCCAGCAATGTTTTTTTAAACCGGTGAAAAAGTTTCGTGTTGCCGATAAAACCTGTGTTAATGAAAAAAGTGGCCGGAATGCCTTTTCG
>JAFGEV010000370.1 GCA_016931385.1 Prolixibacteraceae bacterium | reverse complement strand
CCGTTTAGCCCCGAAAGGTTTTTCCGCTGGCGTTGCTGGTGGGACTATGGCACCGGGCTTTCGGGCGACTTGCTGACTCATGAGTACGACGCGATAAACCAGGTTATGCGTTTGGGAATACCGCATTCTGCAGTAGCCTCGGGTGGTATATATTTTTATAAGGACGGACGTGAAGTGCCCGATGTATTCCAGGCTGTTTTTGAATACCCCGAACGGGATTTGACTTTCATGTACAGCGCGTCGCTTGCTAGTGACCGGTTCCGCGGTAAAGTACTGATGGGCCACGATGCAAGCATGGAAATGGAAAATGCGCTTACAGTTTATCCCGACAGGAATTCAACACGCTACAAAAAACAACTCGAATCGGGCATACTGAGCCCCGATAAACCTTTGCTTACATATATCCCGGGCAGGGAACAGGTAGATGCTGTTACTTCTGCAACTGAACAATACTTTGCCAGTAGGGGATTGCTTTATACTTATGTCAGGGGGAAAAGAGTCGATACAACACACCTGCACATTAAGGAATGGCTCGAATGCATCAGGGCAGGAAAGCAGCCGAGTTGCAATATCGACGAAGGCTTCGATGAGGCCATAACAGCCCATATGGCAACCATAGCATATCGTGAAAACCGGAAAGTATACTGGGATGCCGATAATAAAAAAATTGTATAGATTATTAAGAAGTCTTTAAAATGAAATTTATTTCATGTAAATATTTAATTTGAAAAGCTAATTTTAAAGCTCGGGACAAAAAGGACAATTTCTTATGAAAACTTTAATAGAATACAGTGAATTACTAACATAAAACAGTAAACTAACCTATTTGCTATGGAGAATAAAAGTGAAAAACCAGGAATTAGCCGGAGGAAATTTTTGGGCAACACGGCCCTTGCTGCAGCCGGACTAACCATTTTACCAGGCCGGGTAATCAGCGGCTTTGGGCATATTGCCCCAAGTGATAAACTTAATGTGGCAGTTGTGGGAATAGGTGGCGTAGGAAATGCCAACCTTAAACGTGTGGCCCCAACCGAAAACATTGTTGCACTTTGCGATGTCGACTGGAAATATTCAAAGCATGTGTTTGATGAAAACCCGGGAGCCAAGCGCTTCAAGGATTTTAGAAAGATGTATGATGAAATGGGTAAAGAGATCGATGCCGTAATTGTTGCAACAGCCGACCATACCCACGCCATTGTTGCTGCCCAGGCCATGGAAATGGGCAAGCATGTATATGTTCAGAAACCACTTACACACACCGTATATGAATCGAGGTTGCTGACCCGACTTGCCGAAAAAAATAAAGTGGCTACACAAATGGGCAACCAGGGTGCATCGGGTGATGGTGTACGGCAAACATGTGCCTGGCTTTGGAACGGCGAAATTGGCGAGGTAACCAAAGTTGAAGCGTTTACTGACCGTCCGATATGGCCTCAAGGGCTTCCTCGCCCTGAAAAAGGCGAATGGGTGCCCGAGACCCTTGACTGGGACAGCTTTATTGGCCCGGCACCGATGAGGCCTTACAATTCAATTTATACACCATGGAATTTTCGTGGCTGGTGGGACTTTGGCACAGGTGCACTGGGAGATATGGCCTGCCACATCCTGCACCCGGTTTTTATGGGGCTTAAACTTAAATATCCCATTAAGGCGCAGGGCAGCTCAACGCTCCTTCTTACTGACTCGTGCCCTTCAGCCGAAGTTGTGAAGATTGTTTTCCCTGAAAGGAAAGTTTCGGACAGAAAAATTAAAATGAAATTTCCTGAAGTGGAAGTACATTGGTTCGATGGCGGCCTGAAACCAAATTTCCCCGATAAGTGGCCTGCCGGAAAAGATATGAACGACAGCGGTGGCGGTGTGATTTTCCACGGGACAAAAGGAAAACTCATTTGCGGTTGCTATGGTGTGAACCCATGGATATTACGCCCCGATGGCTCTATTGATAAACCCGAGGTGCCCCTTGTTGGCCGTAAGGTTGAAGCCAGCCATGAAATGGACTGGGTGCGCGCATGTAAAGAATCGCCAGAAAACAGGATCAAAACATCATCCGATTTTTCTGAAGCCGGGCCTTTCAACGAAATGGTGGTTATGGGTGTACTGGCTGTAAGGCTGCAGGCACTGAACAAAGAACTTGAGTGGGACGGTGAAAATATGCGCTTTACCAACATCGGACCAGAAGAAACATTGAGGATCGTTGTGAAAGACGGTTTTGCCATTCACGACGGGCACCCGACTTTCGATAAGGATTTCACACCCGACTTGAATGCCCGGGAATTCGCTGCCGAAATGATTAAGCATACTTATCGTGAAGGCTGGCGATTACCCGATATGCCTTTGTAAATTTTTACTAATCCAAATTATAAAAGAATATGAAAAATTTATCAGTTTTATTAATAGGAATAGCAACATTGTTTATGACTTCATGTGCTGAAAAAACAGGCCCGAATCAGTTAACCAAAGAAGAAAAAGATGATGGTTGGCAATTGCTCTTCAACGGTGAAACCACCGAGGGCTGGCGTAGTTATGGAAAAGAAACCTTTCCTACAGGTTGGATTATCGACGATGGAGCCCTTATGTGCAAAGGATCGGGCAGGGGTGAAGCCGGCGCGGTTGAAGGAGGCGACATTATTTATGACAAAATGTTCTCAAACTTCCACCTGAAACTGGAATGGAAAATTTCAGAAGGCGGAAACTCCGGAATTTTTTACCTGGGGCAGGAATTACCTGAATATGATTTTATATGGAAAACAGCGCCCGAAATGCAGGTTCTCGACAATGAAAAACATCCTGATGCTTTATTAGGCAAGGATGGAAACCGTAAGGCTGGCTCATTGTACGACCTGATACCAGCGGTTCCTCAAAATGCAAATCCGGCAGGTGAATGGAACGCAGTTGAAATTATTTGTTACAAAGGCACAGTTGTTCACAAAATGAACGGTGAAACCGTACTCGAATATCACCTTTGGACACCCGAATGGAACGAACTGGTTGCCGGGAGCAAATTTCCGGAACTCAATCCTACATGGGCTGATGTGGCCTCGGAAGGATATATCGGATTGCAGGACCATGGCGATGACGTATGGTTTCGTAATATTAAAATCAAAGAGTTATGATCAGGAATGTTGCGCTGATATTTTTTGCCTTTCTGCTTGCAGGTTCGCTTTTTTCGTGTGAAAATGCACCGAAAAAGGAAATCGGACTGCAGCTTTGGTCTGTAAGGGATGACATGAAAACTGACCCTGCACAAACCATTGAAGAGGTTGGTAAAATTGGTTACGATTTTATCGAAGCTGCCGGCTATGGCGACGGAAAATTTTACGGCATGGAGCCCCTTGATTTTAAAAAGCTGGTAAATGATAACGGCATGGAATTCCTGGCCTCACATACAGGACAGCCGGTGCCCGATACTAGCAACTACGAAGAAGTGATGGCCTGGTGGGACCAGTGTATAGATGCACACGCCGAAGCAGGTGTTAAATATATTGTGCAGCCCTTTATGGACCAGTACGGCTACGGCTCTCTCGACGACCTTAAAAGGTACTGTGATTACTTTAACGAGGTGGGTGAAAAATGTAATGCCAAAGGCATCCGCTTCGGATACCACAACCACAATAAAGAATTTACCGAGGTTGATGGTGTGGTACGTTACGATTATATGCTGCAGAATACCGACCCTGAAAAGGTTTTCTTCCAACTCGACCTCTACTGGATTGTTGTTGGCGGTAAAGAGCCCGTTGATTATTTTAACGAGTACCCGGGACGTTTCCTGCTTTGGCATGTGAAAGACGAAGCGGAACTGGGCAAAAGTGGTATGATGGATTTTGAAAGTATATTTGCGGCTGCCGAAATATCAGGTATGGAACACATTATTGTTGAAGTGGAACGTTACAACTTTACACCGCTTGAAAGTGTAAAAATGAGTTACGACTTTTTAATGGATGCCGATTATGTGAAGTAAATCAAACATAACAAAAAAAGGCCCGGAAGGTTAATGCTTTCGGGCTTTTTTATTTTATGTGATCTGAAAAATATCAGTTCATTGAATTCCATTTACTTGTTTTGGAGTTGGTCTGTTTGGAGAATCTGGTTTTCCAAACTGCTTAAAATGCGATACCCACAGAAAGCCCCATTCTAATATCTGGGAGAATTATGGGTATCTGTAAATTCAGTCTGTCACTGAAAACTTCCGTTTTAACGTTATTGGCAATATAAGGCACTCTTTCGTAACCTCCAACAACATCGGGTATTATCGCCTCATAATCAAAATTTGCCTGGTCGGGGGTAACTACATAGTCGCCATTTGCATTGAAACTCTGTGCTCCCAGCCCTAAGAAATACCAGTCGATAGTTACTATTTTTGCAATAACCCACTGATAGCCTATTTGAACACCAAGGCCTAAACCGCTGAACGAAGAATTAATATCAAAGTAATTCTCATCAATTCTGTCCCTTAACTTAAAACCCAGATTCCAGTACCTGGCATAAGGCCCCCAGTAAAAACCTTTAAGCCCTTCGCCGGCAGGATGAATCCTGTAGTCGAGCGAAAAATGATATCCGGTGTATAACTCTCCAATCCATATCGACTCATCAAGTATGCGGTCTTCAATGTAGAAATCTTCCGAAAATGTAAAAATTCCGTTATTGGGAGTCCAGTAACCTAAAGTTAGGTTAAGAGAACTTTTTTCATTCAAAGCATGTTCATAAGCTAATGAATAGGCTCCGAAATTAGCGCCTGAAAGGCTAAATTTTACGGCATTGTTCTGACTGAAACCTGTTGCTGCCACAAACAAAAGGATAATCAAAAGACTTTTTTTCATAGTAATCAATTTTTTATGTTTTAGTAGATAAACAAATTAGAAGCAAAAGAGTTGAAAAAAAATTAAAGAATCTTAGAAACAAAATTAAAAGAAAATATTTATAGTTAAGCAGGGGAAAGTGTTTATTTTGAAAAATTGGAAAATCTTAATGGAAATTTCCTGTTTATTTAATATTCCGGCAATTATAAAATCTGAATTTGATAAACTTCTTCAAGTAAAGTGAAATGATTCTTACCATATTATTTTCACTTTTGAACATAAATTAAATAATTAGTTCTTTTTACATACACTCGGGTTCATTATTTATATACTATTTAATGCCTTCGAGAATTGTGCAGTATGTAATTGGTTTTTTCGAGATGAACCGGTCGAAAATAATCATCAAAGCAATAACCATTGCCAGGGCTGCAAAACCAGGGAAGCCCGTTATGCCGGATGTTAAATCGTTTCCTCCGGCAATATACATTAAAGGAAGGCCTGCTGAAGCATTAAGTGTGCCGTGAAAAATGGCAGCGCCAATAACCGAATGCGTTTTCAACCTGATGTAAAGGAATAGGGGTGAAAGCAACATGCACCAGATTACCATCATTCCGACACCTATAACCGGGTGGTCGGGGTAATTATGCCCCATAAGGATCAACGGGGCGTGCCATATCCCCCATATAATCCCTATCCTTAACGAAGCATCAGCAAATTTCAGGTTTTTATATTGTCTGACAAGAAAGCCCCTCCAGGCAATCTCTTCGCCAAAGCCGGCAACCGCATTGATGGAAATTCCGGCAACCAGCAATTGTAAAAGCATTATCCAAAAATAGGGAAGCGGAAGAGATTCCATTTGTGCCTTCATCATCTCAACCTGTTCGGGAGAGGTTTGGTTAGACATCCGCTCGAAAAAGCCACTCATGTCGGGTGTAAAACTTATACCCGGCCATAGAATGTTAACCCCTAAGGCAATGAATGCAATAACGATCATTCCGGGCCAGGCAGCAAGGTACCACCAGTTTGGCCTGAAATTTACAGCCAGTGTTTTGAAAGGGTTTGATTTGTATATTCCCATGTCAACAATAACAACGCTTATAAGTGGCATGAACATATATAATGCTGCCATTATCGTATAGGATACTTTGTCCTTTTCGGGAAAAACAAGATAATATATTCCTGCAAGTGCGAAGGATAAGAAAAATGTTGTTCCCAGAAACCAGTATAAACGCTTTGATGTGTCAGTTTTTTCCATAATTTATTAAATTCCAATCCCGATGTACATCGGGATAAATTCCAAATTTCAATCCACAAATATCCAGTATCCAATATCTAGCATCTAGCATCAATCCCGAAACCTTTTGCTCAAATCGCCATAGTCTTCAATGCGCCTGTCGCGAAGGAAGGGCCAGATGCGTCTTACTTCTTCAGAGCGTTCAAGGTCGATATCCACAATCAGGTTTTCCTCTTCATCGTTCGGGGCAAATTCAATGTATTCGCCCTGCGGACCAACGGCAAAACTGTTTCCCCAAAAGTTAATTCCATCACTTTGTCCCGTTGGATCGGCTTCATAACCAACACGGTTTACGGCAATAACAGGAATGCCATTGGCAACCGCATGCCCGCGTTGTACGGTTACCCAGGCATTTTTTTGCCGTTCGCGTTCTTCAAAACTGTCGCGCATGTCCCATCCAATGGCTGTGGGATATATTAACATGTCGGCGCCGGCCAGGGCCATAAGCCTTGCTGCTTCGGGGTACCACTGGTCCCAGCATACAAGTACCCCCAGTTTTCCAAGCGAGGT
>JAFGEV010000051.1 GCA_016931385.1 Prolixibacteraceae bacterium | reverse complement strand
TAAAACTGGTGATCGATAATGGCGGCCTTAACCTTGATAAAATGGTTTTTAAAATCGATAAGCAATGATTTTATAAATTTTTTTATTCTACACGCAACCAAACCTCATTGCTCCGTTCACTCTCTTTTCCATCGCTGGTCAATGTGCTCACCGTGAAGAAGTACATGCCCGGTTTTTCCGAAGTAATTTCATATTCTGTTGTATCTGCCGGCACTTCTGCAATTTTTTCCGGTTTTCCGCCTTCGCTGTTTTCCCTGTAAATACAAAATGCCCTGGTATTGGACATGGCCGGAGCATCCCAGCTTAAAATCCCGCCATCAGAGGTTTTGGTAAGCCTTATCCCCGCCGGGGGCTGCGGCAAAAGTTCGGGCAATAGAAATTCAAATGTTTCGCTTAACGGGCTTTCCGAATTTCCGGTGCCGGTTGCCTTTACCGTGTATACATATTTTATCCCCCTTACAATGGCGGTGTCGAGGTACGTGTTTTGATTATACGGCAGAGGCTGGTCATTTAGCCTTACCGGTTCATTCACGTTTACTGACCTGTAAACGATATAGCCCGAAATGTAAGGCGAGCGTTCAGCCATCGGGTCCCAGGCCAGGAAAGCGCCGTTTTCCTGCCTGTTAATGTAAAAATTGGTAGGAGAGGGGAGTTCAGGCGAAATCGGTTCAGCATATACGGTTTCAGATTTTTTGCTGATAGAAAAACTGCTGTTTACTGCTGAAACGGCATACCCGTAAGCAACGCCGGGCACAAGGTTCTGGACCGAATCGAGATAACTGACCGTTTGTCCAGCTTCAGCGATTAACGAACTGATTTGCTTCATGTCGTTTCCATATCCTATACTTCTGAACAGGTAATACCCTTTAATTCCGGGGCCTGATTTTTCCCAGGTCAGCAGGTTCCCGTCAGGTGTTTGTTCAACTTTTATGTTTTTTGGAGGGAACGGGATTCCGGGTGAAACGTTCAACATGCCCGTAACTGTTGCCGATTTTGGATAATCGTTTTTAATACCGTGCAAAACCAGGTAATAGTGATACGATTTTCCGGGTTCAATATTACGGTCGGAATAAACGGAATCGCTCACCGGAAGGTGTGAAACAACAGTGTATCCGCTGTCGAATTGTGCGCTGCGGAACAACGAAATGCTTTGGATTTTTTCAGTGCCTGCCAGTTGCCATTTTAAATCAATAGCCCGCTTATCTTCATTGTTTTCAGCGCTGAATTTTAAAACTTCAGGATTCAGGGTGGCATCATGCTGGCAGGTAACCATCACCGTATCGTCACAGGGGGTGATGTTGCCCAGAATATCGAATGGGGTAAGCACATAGCGGTAAATAATCCCCGGCAAAACCTGATTGTCGGTAATGCGTATAAACGACGAACCTTTTTCCGAAAAAAAGAACTTCTGCGGGAAAATTTCCCTGAAGCCTGTTTGCAGAAATGCCTGCCTGGAAATTCTGAAATCGAAAGGACGGTTCGCATCGCTAAAAGAAAAATTCAGGGTTATTGCCCCGTTTGATGAAACGGCATTTTCAAATTTCACCTCGAAACCGGGATCAGGCCCGGGGACTGAAACCGGGTTGGTAGTTGATGAGCTAATGAGGTGGCCTTTTTTGTCGAATACAGTTACCCTGTAACTATATTTTATACCGGGTTTTATATTTTTATCGTAAAAACCCAGCCCCGCGGCTTCAATAAACTGTGGTACACCATTGAGGGGTATTGAATCGATAGTTTGATGTGCTGTTAACGCATCAAAAAGAAATTGAACAACTGAATCGGAAGGCATTTGGTATACCGGGTTTTTTGCATTGACATTCAACAGACGGGTTTTTAGTTCCTCAGGTGATATTGGTTTTTTTCCTGAAAAAACAAGATCGGGCTTTTTTTCAGTACCGCTGACAAACCTGAATAACCGGTATTCAAACGTGTCGGGGATTGAAGTTCCAAACTGGGTAAAAATGCCATCGGGGCCGGCAATTGAAACCGGCCTTTGCGCAATTGCATGAATTGCTGCTATCGAAATTAAAACGATCAGTATCGAGATTGTATATTGTTTCATTGTAAGAAGTTTTTAAAAATCCAAATCGTACCAGAAATCGAATGGGACGCCCAGCTTGAATCCGCCTGTTACCCCTATCTGTTTCGATACGGCATCGTTGCAACCATTTACAAAAGGTACTCCCTGCTCAATCGAGAGGTTTCCGGTCATTTCCATAAAGCCGTTTAGTGCTGCACCATTCACACTGTCCCAGCCCCCTTCAAGCCCGACTTTGTTAAACACGTAACCACTCAATGAAGTACAGGTGATAGCACCAATACCGAATTTTACTTCAAATCCGCCGGTAACTGCATATCCGAAATTTGCCCCGTTTGAGAAATTTCCCCAGAATGCGGCATCAACCGCGCTGGTTGGAACAGATACGTGCGCGCTGGCCAGTACCAGGTTTACCGAAACATCAAGGCCTGCCAGCGGCAGGTTACGTCCGCCAACCATGTAAAAACCCTTCAGGTTGTCACGTTTGAATGTTTCAGGCAATTCTTTGTTTACGGCGTATGTCAATACGGTATTCTTTATCTGATCGTTTACGGTTGAAGGATAATTGCCAATCAGAATACCTGTATTTATTGTTGTAGGTTCAGGAGCCGGAACATTGTCGGCCTTGCAGGTCGAATAAAAAATCCAGCCATCCTTGTCCATCAATAAATTGGCAACACCGGTAACGATGGTGCTCCCAAGGGGGATGTGGTCCATCTCAACTGTTCCAAGCAACATGTCCTTTTCATAGGTGATTTTTAAGGTACCGAAGGCTGTGTTTATCTGGTCGGCCTTGAAGCCGTTGTGGTTTGCTTTGATCTCGCCAAATACCTCAAATTTCATCCGCTTATTGGCATCGGCAGCAATTCCTTTGAATCCCTGCATATCGCCCTCAAAGCGGAAATTGTTCCAGTCGGTTTGGTCGGCAAACATCGAACAGGCTATGTTGTTGAGATAGGTTGTACTGCTGCCGATTTTTATGGTTTGTCCGGTATGTTTGTCCGATTGAACTACCGAAGTTGTCACCGAACCAATATTGTCGCGGTCGTTGTACGTCAGTTTTACAAAAACCGGTTCAAGTTTTCCTGGTTCGGAAATGGCTCCGTAGCTTGTGAATGTCCGGTTGAGGGCATTAAACCTTTGTTTGAACTGACTGGTTTCGTCTTCTGTAAGAATGGGTTCAAATTTGATATTCCCTTTACCGTCGAACCCTATGTCTATCGGTTTAAATGTCAGGCTGTAGTTGCTTCCACCCGATTTTGCAAATGTAAGCCTTGCACCGATTTCGTCCTTAATCCGTGGAATGTGAAAGTTGATGTTTCCTTTTAACACGAATCCATCGGGCAGGGTAAACAGGCTGATGGGATGAAAATCGACCACATTGTAAAGCCTCATGCCGGCTGCCCCCGGGCTGATGGTAAATACATCCTCGCCGTTACTGAGCAGCGATACCGTTTCGAGTTGAAGTATACCGGTCATATTTGGAAGGTTATGAACGGTTGCCGGGGGTGCCCCACCCGGAGGCGGATAAATAACCAGCTCCCAGTGCCCTTTTTTGTCGCTGCCGGTTGCTGTATTGTATCCGAAGCTGCTTTTTGCAGCCGGGTGAAACTGAATCGGATAATCGCCCAGGGTTATCTGATCATACTTCGGATCGCCCATGTAGGCAAAGTCGCTGCGCAGGTTGAACGAGCCTATGGGTATATCCAGTTTATGGGTGTGTACAACGCAGTTTGTTGAAAAAATGCCTCCTTGTTTCGGATCGACAATCCAGTTGCGTGCCTCCAGTGTCCATTGCAACGATGCATCGTAAATGCCTTCGTCATTAAGTTTTATGACGATTGGGGTTTCACCCGAAACCGGGTCAATGGTTTTATTCCTGAGCACCATGTTGCCAATGTGCACCTCAATGTTGCCGGCATTTTTCACGCTTGCATTCAATCGGGTGTCGAGGGTGATCATATCGCCTTCGATAATTGAACTGGCGGCTTTTGAAACCGCATTGAAACCAACAAACCTGAAACGCAGGTCTTCAGCAACGGGTGCATCGGTATTGCTGATGTTACAAAGGTTGAACGGAACTGTTGTGTTGCTGTTCCCGGCTTCACCCGAATTGAACACATTGATAACCGGCCATACCATATTCACTCCCTGGCCGCCTATCTGGGTTGTAACTTTTTTTGCCAGGTAAAATGGTTTATTCTCGTCGAAGCTCAGGTAGCTTCCGGGGTACTGGAATGAATTGTCGACAATGTGTGCCAGCCCGCCGAGAAAGCCCTTGCCTGATTGCTGGTTATTCTTTTCGATGCAGAATAAACCTTTTCCGGGTTTGGTTTTCAATAAAACGTTGTACGATTGTGCGTAATTCAGTTTCAGGCTCCGGTTTGAGTACACGATTACTTCATTGTTCTGAGGTTCGCCAACTGGTTTCCCGTTTTCCTTCTTTCCTGACGAAACAAATTTCACTGCAAAAATTTCAAATGTTGCATCGTTAATCATGTCGAAGCCCTTGCTGTACCCGTTAAGTTTCACTTTCCCCGATACGGTTGCGCTGCCGTCGCTGTTCTGCGTGAGTGAGGTGATGTTAAGGGGGAATCCCCAAACATCGCTGATCGTCATTTCATCGAAAGTTGTAAGGTTAAAGACCGTTTCGTTTACGGCAGGAATGTTCACAAACTTTGTTTCCCCAACTACAGTTGTATTTGTTGTTGCAGATGGTTCTGAAGTTTTTCCTTTGCCTAAATGCCCGGCAATAAGCGAAGGTTTATAAACCGCGTTAACTTCCACCTGTTTCCCTTTAACCTCGGGGGGTAAAAGCAGGTTGAAAGTCCCGTCGGTTTTTGGGCGGGCAGTGAAGAAGTATTGCGATTCGGTTGTTGATGTACCGTCGTCGGCTACAGAATACTGTGTGTCGATGCCTTTGCGCAGGTCGACCGAAATTTCGGCATCGGCTGTTGGTTCCCCGTCAAGCAATACTTTGCCGGTAAGCATAATGCCGTTTTGCAGAATGACCGTTGGCAGAACCTGAACTGTTTTCGACTCTTCATTCTGAAAAGTGACAATTTTCGGAATGAGGGTGCTTCCTGTCGGTCCGCTTACTTTCAGCATGAGGTTGTTTACGGAAACATTCCTGAAATTCAGCCGGGCTATCCCGTTGGCATCGCTGAGGACTACCGGGTAATCGCCTTCGCCAAGCAACTGAACCCTTGCATCTTTTACCGGAAGTGTGATTACATTTCCTGGCATTTTATATTTAACGCTAAGCTGTATCCTGTGTGAGCGTTCATAAACCGTTATGGTGTCGAGGTATGTGCTTGACCCTGTTGAGACGTTAACAGCAATCGTGTCGGCAAAATAGGCTGCATCAACAGGGATAACAGCCAGTTTATGATTTCCGGGCAAGGCCGGTATCGAAAAACCGCCCTTGAGTACCGACGATGTTTTTACCATTTGCCCGGCACCCTGGTTCGTTCCCGAAGGCAGGAACTGGACGTACGAGTCAACAGGTTTGTTTTGCTCGTTTACCACGAAGCCGGTTAAATTACCGCTTGCATAGAGTGTGATTTTGGGTTCAACAAACTGTTGCCCCATGGTGATGAATTCAGCCGGTATTATCCTTTGGTAATATGGTTTGCTGTTGTTGTTTTCTATATAATGGTAGCCTGTTTTCGAAACTTTAAGCCTTACTTCGCTGATGTCGGGCAGCCAGCCCCATTCGGTCACGTCTTCAAAAACATTTTTAAAATCGAAATAGCCGCTGGTATCGGGTGTGTAAATAAACCGGAAAGTTGAACTGTGGTTTTTGTATTTGATTTCAAGTTCACACCGCGCGCCCTGTACTCCCTGGCTTATGTTGATATTGCTTACAACTTTGCCCTTTACCGTTGGGGTTCGGGGCTCAAGTGTTGCATCAGGGTCAGTAATTTCTGAATAGTTATAATCGCTGTTGAAGAAATACACGGGTTTGGCAAAGGTGTTTATGGTATTTTGGGTGATCAGTTCCGGTTCGTAATTTGCATCACCTGCCATATCGGGTGTCCGGAAGTATTGAAGTATGGGTACGTTGGCATTTCTGAAAAGCAGGTTCTCAAAAACAAATTCCCCTTTCGAGTCGGATATTTCTTTTGTAACGATTGTGTAGCCCGGAAATTCATCCAGGCTTCCCATGATGTTTTTTCCTTCACCTTCGGGCAGGTTCATGGCTTCGGCAGCGCTGCTTTCGCGCAATACGTAACATTCAACTCCCTGAATCGGGATAAACGTTGAGAGGCCTATGCCTTCGGAAGGTATCTTCAGTTTTGTGGCTCCTTTCAGCTTGTATGAAAAAACATTGGAAGTAAGGGTTCCCACATCGATTGTTTTGAGGGGTTCAACTTCAATATTGTCGTCGGGGCTCATGTAAAGCCCGTTTGGGTCTTCAACCACAATACGGAATACCCGTTTCAGCAATCCGTAATCTTCAGTGTATAGTATCCTGAAGCTTGGATCGGGGTCGCTTTCCCAGGTTTCCCATTTGCCGAAACGCCGGTTTAGCTCACCTGTCGAAGTCTCGAAATGTCCTGAAGTGGTGCTGTTCCCTGGTGGAATGTTGGGAAAGGAAAATTCAAATTCACCATTTGCATTGGTTTTGGATGTAAACAAAACACTGGCCTCAAAAGCATTTGGGTCGTTGGCATAATACCCCGATTTTTTGGCAATTTTTGAAGGTATGCCTTCGGTTGTTACCCAGCATGAGATGATGCTGATATTTGTATTTGCCAGTGCCCTTGTTGTTCCTTCTTCTCCCGGAAAATGATATACAAGCCTCCCTTTAATTCCTGAAAGTGGAGGGCTATCGGTAATTTTCACAAAACGGGCATTTACCGTTAGACTATTTTCCCTGATATCATCGTACCCAATCAGGTCGTGTTCGGTGTAATCAGCAGGTGTTGTAAGCAAATTGGTCATTACTGACGTTGTAGTTGAGCCGGTAATGCCAACTGACATTAACAGGTTGTTTGAAGGTTTTTTATACGAGAACGATTCTATTGTTTCTATAGGTGTACCTTCGATCCAAAGGTAATAATGATCGCCCTGCACAAGGTTCTGGATCAGGTTGTGAAATGTAGCTGTGGAAACGTCGTTGCCGTCTTCGTCTTTATCGGCTGTTGTGGTTGCCGATGATACAACATGATACCCGTTTTGTGAAAGGGTTGGGATACTTTGCTGAAGTGAACCGGGAGGAGTGAGGTTTCCTTCGTAACCGGGCAGTGAGTTATGGGGGTTCTTGCGTACAACATAAATCCGTTTCCCGGTAAGCGGTTTTTTCAAACCTTCCGACGAACCGTAGCCCTCTTCAATCAGGGCTTTCAGAATGTAGCTTTTCACGTTGGTGGTTATTTCGCCCAAATCGAACGACTGGCTTCCATCCCAAAGGCTGAGGATAAAATCAGGATCGGCATAATAGGGGTTGTCTATTTTGAGTTTGATTTCTCTCCAGAGTGTGCCAGTAAGCGGAAGCCCGTCTTTTTCTGTCTGATAATTTGAGCTGATCATTCCCAGCCCGGCATTTTTCAGCCAGTTGAAGGTAATTGAAAACCTGCCTTCGTCATCGGTTACCTGGCCTGGCTCATTAATTCCGGCTATACTTAACGATGTTTTTTTAAGCTTTTTGTCAGGCAGGTTTGTCGCGCTAAGTTGTTCCGATGATAAAACTGTTGTGTCATCCTCGCTTATCAGGAGGGTATTGCAAACAAGTGTAACACTGCTGTTGCGCACGGGAAAAGTTCCGGCAGCCGGGTTGTTTTCGAAATTGTAAAGTATTTTACCCGTGATGGTTTTAAGTTCATATTCCGATACTTCTTCGAAAAACCTGTATCTGAATGAACAGCGCTCCACAGGAATGACTACTTCCCCCGTTAGTGAATCGAGCAGCTCAACAGTGAACCAGTAGGGGGTATTGTTGCTGAAAATTGAATTTGCTTTTGAGGAATTAAACTGAATGTGGAAATTTGTTGTCGATTCGGAATAAATTTCATTTTTAAGCTTCTTTGAATCGAAAAACCTGACGTAAAATTTTTTCCCGGGGTGAAGCTCCTGCAGTGTAACAAAGTCGATGTTCTTTTCTGATGCTTTGCTTTGGTCAACAACTGTTCGGTCAATCTTCCAGTTTATATAAAAATCTCTAAGGTTTGTAACTGTAAGCTGGCTGTCGGGATTGCAAACCGACGGTATTGTAACGCGAATGTTTTCAATGATATCGGGCATGCCCAAACCACTGCCTTCTAAATAGGAAAAAGTGCAAACTTCACTGAAACCATTGTTCCTGAAGTGATATCTTCCCGTCGGATCGACGCTCTGTACCCTGAAAGCATACACATAACCGGGAATGAGCGAGACTTTATCGCTTGTTAACAAAAGCATATTTGCAAACAGGGTCTCTTCATAAACAGGGGCAAAGCCCGATACATCAAATGCTTCATTCGGATCAAGATCAACTTCAGGTGGTATTTCGATCAGTTGAAAAAGGTATTCAATGCCAAAAGCGCCCGGCGGAATGGTCCAGTTGATAATTATGTTTTGAAATGGTTGGGCAATAACAGGCTCTCCACATATGGGATTGGTAATAATCGGAGGTTCCAGGTTGGTTATAAAGAAAATATTGCTGCAACCCATAGGATTTTCTTCGGAAAGTGGTTGATCGGTCAGGTAATCGAAAACCCTGACACAAACCTGGTAGTTATCCTCGGGTAATCCGGCGCCCGAAAGCACGTCGGTAAGGTTGATGCCGTTGGTTATCAGTCGGCCCATGTCGAACATGGCGCCCAGTTCGTCAAGGGTGAGTACCTTAATTGTCCCGGGTTGCAGGTATATTGACGTGCCAGGCTTATAGCCGGGTTCCGAACTGACCGAGAGTCCTGCATCCCCGGTGATGCTGAAACTTAAATAAACTTCGAGCGGCCCTATGGCTGGCTGGTTGTGGGTAAGGCTTATCAGTAGTTTGTTGGGGGTATCGATATAGTCCGACAAGGCCGAGGTATACGGGGGCATTACGTTAACGCTCACATTAACCGGGGCCGTTTGTGCATCGCAATGCTTTGGAAAGGCAATCAGGCATTCAAAGACAAGCACAAATGCTAACTGAAAATATTTAAAACGTGTAGGCATAACTTACAAGTGTTTTAAGTTCGTTGTAGCTTCTTACAGGCGCATCATCGGGATACTGGTTTGCATTGTACCCGAAACTGAATTTGATCAGATGCTTCCGGTGTGGCCTGTAGTTGAGCATAATGTTTCCGGAAAAAACAGAACCGGTATAACCCGATACTTCGCTTATGTTTTGACTGACCGAAATATTGGTGTTCAGTTTGTTTTTAAACAGTGTTTTCGAAATCCCTGCATTTAATCCATACATAATACGGTTTTCAAAAGCTGAGGTAAGGGTGATGTAATTCAATCCGCCATTGAGGTTAAATCCTGTTTTCAGAAAATTCATTGAATAATTGAGCATGGCCATACGGCTGTTTACTGCACTGTTTGCAGCAGTATACTGGTTGTGGTCAATGAGGTCGGTTGCCACCAGGTTAAGTTGTAACAATTGTACCAGGGTCGAAGAGGTAAACATCAGCCGGGGTGATATTGAAAGGTTCATGTTGTCGTTGTATAGTTTTAGTGTGTCGTTCAAAGGAACTGTTCCTGCATATTGGTTAACCGAGTAATTGCTGAAGCTTCCATCGATGGAAAAAGCTTTTCCCGTGTTGAAATTTGCGTTAACCATCGAAATGACCCTGTTTGAGCCGGCGCTTTTATTTCCCCTGAGGTTGTCGTTTTGTAATCCCACGTTCCCCCTGATAAGCAGTTTCTTTTTAAAGAGGCGCAGCGAAGTGTTTATTGTGATGTTTTCGATGTCGGTGTTGAAATAATATGCCCCGAACGACTGGTAATTAGGGTCGATGCGACGGTATTGCAGGCCGGCAACAAACCCCTTGTTCGAATACTGAAGGGTTGAAAGCAATGCGGTTGAATATTCCGACGATCCGTTTAAATTGAGAATTTGGCTTAATTGGTCGATTAAAACGATCCCCGTTTCGCCTGATAATTGACCAACGGTATTTTTTGTGAGCAGGCTAACCGATGCCTCGGTTTCCCATGTGATGTTCCGGGCAATGGTAAGTTTAAGGTGCGCACCGACAACAGCATTCGATTGGGGCGTTTTGTATTGTTCAAAGGTAAAATCCTGGCCGGGAATGGTGTCGTCGGCAATTTTCATGGCGATGATGTCGAAGAAGCTTTTTTCATTTCCAAATCCTAATTTTATGCTGTACCCGTTACGCGACGGAGTTGCCAGGGTGTCAATGGGATTAACGGTATTGGGTACGGTCTGTTTCTTAAAACGCCCGTAAACCGCGCTGAACCTTAACAGCCCCGGATTAAGTTCAACCCCGGCGCCAAGGAATGTTTGTCCGGCAAGGGTAAACGAAGAGTGCGTGACCGACCTGTAACCTAAGTGAAGTTTGATCCATTTATATTGCGGGCTTACCCCAAAACGGTTAAAGGGCTGGCTGTAATCAAAATTACGGTTGCTGTACATGATGGTAAAAGGAAGGTTTATACCATACACCGATACATTGATATTGCCGTTTACAAGAAAAAGAAAAGGATCGCGGGTTGAACCTGTTAAGTTGGTATTGTAAAAATTTGTTGAAGCCGAAAGCGAACCTGAAAGTGTAACCGGTTTCTCTTTCTTGATATTCTCGAAATTTTGCGACAGCAAAGGTACAGCAAACAATACTGAAAGATATAAGAGGAGTAAACGTTTCATTAAAACCGGTTTAATCCGCCGGTTGGCGGAGGAGAGATGAATTCCCCACCGCTTGCGGCGAAAAATTAAAATTACACCCATCATGATACCCCGTCCAGGTGCGGCGGGGAGATTCATTCGGGCATCAATTTTCGATATGCCAATTTAGTAAAATCCCCTTAATTGAAGGTTGAGATTTTAAATTATTATTTTGCCTTAATGTGGCATCTTATATCAGGGCATCCGATTTTACATTGTTAGGGGCACTGGCAGTTTTAAAAGCCACCAATTCACGGATTTGTCAAATCCTTTTCATTTTATCTATCCACAGATTTTCACCGATGTACACGAATGTTATTGCCTTACGGCAATTTTTTCATAAGTTTTAGTAGGGTTTTAAAAAAGAGTGTAATAAAACATTGTTGTCCGGGGAAATAGAAAAAGAATGAGCAGATTGCTTCGCTACGCTACTTATGACAGTTTTCGTTCTACGTGTCATTTCGATCCCGATAACCATCGGGAAAGGAGGAGAATTGAAAATCGACGTTAGTCAAATCTACTCGCATTGCAGGGATTCCTCGTCGCTTCGCTTCCCTCGGAATGACGCGCTTTTTACGACTGTCATAATGCGGAGATAACAGTTTGACCCGGAAGGGGTCAAATATCAATAGCCCGGGGTTTTAACCCCGGGTAAAGGTAAGTCATCATATTTATTTAAATCCGGAAACCATTGACTACTGACTACTGACCATTTCCCTCTTACTGCTTTCAGTTAGCTCCGTTTTTTCAATCCTTCTGATTTTATAATTCACACTTGCCACCAGTATGCTCATCAATGGGCTGATAAGGTTGAAGAAACAATAAGGAGCGTAGGACAGTGTTCCAACACCAAGAACCTTTGCCTGTGTTGCCCCGCATGTGTTCCAGGGAATAAGCACCGAGGTCATGGTTCCTGAATCTTCCAGGGTGCGGCTAAGCACTTCGGGCTTTAATCCTCTTTTCGTATACGACGATTTAAACATCCGGCCGGGCACCACTATTGAAATATACTGGTCGGAAGCTGTTGCATTGAAAAAAATGCATGAAACAACTGTTGAGGCGACAAGTGAACCATTCGACTTTGCACGTTCAACGATTGGTCTGGTTATTCGCTCAAGTAACCCGCCTGCTTCCATAACCCCTCCGAATATCATGGCCGAAAGGATTAGCCAGACTGTGTTCAGCATACCTTTCATGCCTGACGTGCCAAGCAGTTTGTTAACATTCTCGTTTTGCGTGTGCAGGTTTACATCGCCAAACATCGCCTGCATTACCCCTTTATACGAGGCCTTGATATAACTGCCTTCGCCACCAATATTATTGATGATTTCGGGCTGGAAAATCACAGCAAACAAACCGCCCAGCAGGGTGCCAATCATAAGCGAGGGCAGGGGAGGCACTTTTAGAATGATAATGGTGAAAAGCAGAACCGGGACAAGGAACAATAAAGGAGAGGTATTAAAGGTTGCACCAATGGCTTCCTGTACCATCGATATGTCAACAGCTTTTGTCTCGTAATTATAAGTAAAACCAACGATAAGAAAAATTACCAGCGTTATGGCCATTGAAGGTACGGTGGTAAAAGTCATATATCTGATATGGGTGAACAGGTCGGTACCGGCCATTGCCGGGGCAAGGTTGGTTGTATCGGACAGGGGCGACATCTTATCGCCAAAATAAGCGCCCGAAATAATGGCGCCCGCAACCAGGGGCTCGCTAAACCCCAATGCCCTGCCAATACCAAGCAAAGCAACACCTATTGTGGCTACAGTCGACCATGAGCTTCCAGTAACCAGCGAAACTATTGATGAAACCACAACGGCCGTAAAAAGAAATATTTTGGGACTGATAATATCGAGTCCGTAATAAACCATAACCGGAACCACACCGCTTATCAGCCAAGTTCCCGCAAGTGAGCCGATAAGCAGCAAAATCAGCATTGAAGGCATAGCCGATCCGATTGTTTTAATGATGCGGTGATTGATCGCATCCCATTTTAATCCTAAACGGTACGCAATGACGATCCCAACCGAAGCAGCCAAGAGCAGTGAAATTTGATTGGCTCCATCAAGAACATCATCGAAAAGAAAAACATTTGAAGTTAAAAGTATGATTAATAATATTATAGGAATAAAAGCTTCTAATAATCCGGGCTTCTTCATGGTTCGATTTTGTGAATTTATTTGTAAAAGTGATAAAACATTCCGACTATTCAAATCGTATCCAAAACAAATAAAAAAACCTTGTTGGAATTAATATATCAAAGAATAGTTGATTTTTGATAAATTGAAGTTTAAATTTGAGAAAGGTAAGTGAACTGGTTAAAAGCATTTATGTCAAGGTTATTGATATTTATATTTTTTTGTTGCTTTTTGACCCTTGGTAGCAGCTCTCAGCATAATAACGGTTTTTTTTATGTTACGGGAAATATTAAGGTAGATCAGGGTATTGTTGATGGGACAAGGATTGAAGTGTACCGTGACAATGCACTTTTACAGAATATTGAAGTTAACCGTACAGGAAATTTTCGTGTTGTTGTTTCGCTGGGTTATGTATATCGTTTTGTTTTTAATAACACTGCTTATTACCCGAAAACCATCGATGTTGACACACGAGTGCCAACCGAGGTTTGTGAAACAGATTGCTCTTTTCCCCCTTATCAGTTGGCTGTAATTCTCTATAAGAAAGTACCGGGCGTTGCGGGTTCGGCCCAAAACGTTGGCCGTGTTTCTTATAACCCAAAACTTGACAACTTCGATGCTGAAATACTGCGCGATGAGATCGATTTAAAAAAGCTGCTCAACGATGCCCTTAAAGAAACAAAGGAGAAAAGCCGCCGGTACGAACAACAAAAAGTTGAAAACCTGAAAGATAAGTACAACCGGCATATATCCGACGGAGATCATTTTTTCAGGATCAGGCAGTATGAAAATGCAATGAACAGTTACCGGGAGGCAGTAATGACCGACCCACTGCAAACATATCCGCGCAATCAGGTCAACAAGTCGTTTCAGATTTTAATTTCACAACAACTTGATGAACGTTTTGGAAAACCCTCTGAGGACAATTTCTTAACCTACCTGAATTATGGCGATGCACAATTTGCCAGCCGTGAATATTCTTATGCCTGGGTTGCCTATACAAAAGCGCTGGAAGTAAAGCCCGATGATGAAAACGTGAAAGAAAAACAAAAGGCCGGCAAAGCTGAAATTGATAAGCTAAATGAGCTAGCCATGGCCGAAGTTAACCATAAAGAACAAGTATATGCCTCCCGCACAAGGCGATATCAGGAGTTGATTTCAAAGGCCGATGAGAAGTTAAAACAGGAAGACATCGCTGCAGCAAAAGATCTGTATGCGCAGGCTGCAACCCAAATCGATGAAAACAGCTATGCCATTTTGATGCTTCAAAACATTGGCGATATAGTTTCGAACGACGAACTGGCAAAGAAACTGGCACGGGAACGCGATGAGGCAGAAAAACAAAGGCTTAACGAGGCACGCAACCGGGCGTATAACGATGCTGTTAAAGAAGCCGATGCTTTGTTTAACCGCCGCATCTTCAGTGAAGCACTGGAATACTACCAACTTGCACTCACAATAAAAAACTATGAGCTTTATCCCCAGCAACAAATCAAAGCCATTAACGATATTCTTGCCAGGTTACAGCTAAACGGCGAGGATTATAACCGCTTATTGCGCGAAGGTGAAAAGCTGATGTTTGAAAGGGATTATAATGCTGCAAGGCTTTGCTATGTTGAAGCTCACAAACTGGTGCCTGATGAAAAATTTGCTTTACAGAAAATTGAAGAAATCGATCATATCCTTCAAAGCTTAAAGCAACAGGAAGGTGTCAGGAAACAATACAACGATGAGATTGCGCTTGCCGATGGGCATTTCAGAAATAAAAAATATGACGAAGCACTTCAAGCTTATGAGAAAGCCAGTAAAATAATCCCCTCCGAACCATATCCTAAAGAACAAATCAACAAAATAAGGGAAATCCTGTCCCGCGAAAATGATGAGCAAAAACGCTTAATGCAGCAAAGAAATGCCTACGACCTGGCGCTTCAGAAAGCCGATAATGCTTTTAACCAGAAATCGTATGCTACTGCTCGTTCACTTTACCTAAATGCTTTGCAAATCATTCCGGGACAGGAATATCCTTCATCACAAATAAGAAAAATCGACCAACTGTTGCTGAATATGAAAAAGGAATCGGAGTTGACAAAATCGGACCTTGAAAAAATTGACTTTGCAAACCTTGCCGATGTATCACGCGAACAGCGGGAAGCAGCTTACAAAGAGGCCATGGCAATGGGGGAATCTTTTTTTAAGGCCAAAGAATGGGGCATTGCAAGGTTCTATTTCAGAAAAGCCCTGGCATTGATACCGAATGACCATACCGCAACAGAAAGGCTCAATCAAACTGAAGCCAATATCAGGGACACGGGCAGCGATCTTTTTAAATACCAGGAAATGGTTGACAAAGCTAAAGAAGCGTTTAATGCCGGCGACTTCAGTGTTTCGAAGTTTTATTACAGCAAAGCGCTCGAAGCAAAACCCGGGGATGAAGATGTTATTGAACGGATTAAGGTTGTTGAACAGTTGATGAAGGGCACTATGGAAAGGGCAAATTCGAAGGAGTTCGACGATGTACTTGCAAAGGGCAATGCTGCTTTTGGTGAAAAGAATTTTTCGCTGGCCCGTTTTTATTACCGCAAAGCCGGAAGTTTAAAGCCCGATAACCAGCTTGTGATCCAGAAACTCGACATGGTGGATAAAGCGTTGAATATGTCCAAACAGGCCGGTAATAAATCCGAATTCCAGAATTATATCAACATGGCCAACCAGTCCATTGCACAAAAACAGTATGCCCTGGCACTTAACTATCTCCGCAGGGCCCTTTTACTTCAACCCGGCGATGAAGGCACCCTAAAGCAAATCGAACAGGTTGAAGGATTGATTAATGCCCAATAGGCCAGTTTCAAACAAACTCATAGTCAATTATTAATATTCATCAACAATCATTATCTGTGCTTTTTCATGAAGTCTGCATAATCAGTCCTATTATTTAGAAAATAACTTAATAGTCTTCCAGATTACTGGTTATAAAGCCGTGAGATTTATAGTCATTGTCTTCAAATAAAAATATTTCTACTCTGAACCATTTATTTTCAGTCATTGTAAAAGTGAGCTCCCATTCATATAAACACGAACAATTTGAATCTTCAGATTTTAAGAATAATTCAAGCTGGTTTCCTATAAGGGAAATACTATCTATTGCGTTGCAATTATAGCCTTTAAAAATAGTTGCACGAAAGGTAGTATCGTCAATTCTTAGTACACTATTTTGGGGTATAATATTCTCAATCGAATTATCAGGGTTGTATGCGGGATCAAAGCATCTTGATCTGATAACTGTATCGAGTTTGTATAAGTCGTATTCTACAGGTTCAAATCTAGATTCATTGTCATCATTCATTTCACATGCAACAAAGTTAAATGTTATCGCAAATACTAGGAAAAAACATCTAATTAGACTTTTTAGTCTACGTGTTAATCTACTTTTCATATTTTGTTATTTAGTAAATATTCAATAATCTCAATACTATCAGTTTCTGTTTATGCCACACAACGTTGAGTATATGCAAGGTAGGCGATTGCGGGCTCCAGACCTATCAAACCGTTACGATTTTGAAGCGGGCTACAACCGTCGAATTTGCTGCTATCTCGCCTCTTTTGTATATACATTGTGTGCCCGGCATGTGTGCTGTCACACTTACCTGTAAGCTCTGATTAAATTTGAAAAATACAATTTTATTTCAGAACACAACAATTAAGGGTGATAAATTATTCCAGAGGCCAGGCCTCGCCGTCGGCAAGCCTATGGCGACCGATGGGGCGCTTTTATTATTGAATTAAAATGGCAAATCATCTGATTCATCACGATATCTTTTTATTGAATCTAATCTTTGCCATACGGGAACAATTTTGATTTAAAAGGGGATATGTGAGCAGGGCTGTTCAGGACGTGATTTGAAATCGCGCGAGAAAATAATTTTACAAGGATTAAAAATCCTTAGCTTTAAAGCCGCG
>JAFGEV010000369.1 GCA_016931385.1 Prolixibacteraceae bacterium | reverse complement strand
TGATTCCTGGTTGGGGAGATCCTCAATACTCCAGTCGTGCGGCAGGTCAATACTTCGCCAATTATCATCGTTGAATGAAGGCATTTCTGCACCTTGTACATCGCCCAGTTGAAATTTCCAGCCATCGTCGAAAAGGGTTTCGATACGGGCAGGTTGTTCTTGTTGCGTACATGCAATAGAAATCACCAAAAGAATAATGATTGATAAAGTTGACCGAATACTCTTGTTCAATTTTTTAAGCTGATAATTTTTCATCACTGTTATGATTTCCGTTGATTACTGTCTGCGTTAAAGGTTTTCTTTCATTTTTAACCTGGACTATTCATAAATTACTATCCTTATGAATAATTCGGGTTAAATAGGCAGTCTGGTGTTTCTCAAATTATCATTTTCAGAATTTATATTAATAGGTCGTTAGATTTTTAGATATAAGATTCAAGATGAATTCTATCCCTAAACTTAGGGATTGATAATCCCATTGTTAGAACAAGCACCTCGCAATTTAGAAACAATTAATTTGGTTCTCTGACCAGGCGGATATAGTAAACGGCTCCTGCTGTATTTCCGGGGATTGATTGAAATTTAACCCGGATATTGTTTTTGCCTTCTACCATCGAATCAGGAATGTCATATTCCAAATTAAAAAAATTTGATTGGTTCCAACGTCCCGTATTATCTTCGGTCAACAGTTTTTCATCATCAATGTAAATTTCAAATTTGCGACCTCCCCATTCGGCACCCCGGTAACGGACGATTAGGCTAAGATTTGTTTCGGAATTTGTTTTCAGGTCGTAGCTGAAATATCCTTCCCGGTTTGCGTCCCGGTAAAATTCATTATGGATGTTGCCTGATCCTGAATTCTTTTTTTGCATGGCATGGTCGGTTTCGGGTTGTTGTTCGCCGGTGGCCACAAAATCGATGGTGCGCTTTTCAAGTTCAATCTTTTGTTTTTCTATTGCGGTTAAAGAATCCAAATATGATTTGTATCCTTTATTGGTAAGTGCCAGCCAGTATATCATGTATCGGGCATCATGAATGTTTGCAAAAGGCTCAAGTTTAACATCAATGGGGTTTTTCATTTTTACATTAAGCCTAAAGTGCAAAGGTTCATCCTTTATAGGTGTTAATTTGTTTTCTGTATTCTGAATATTATCATCAATTAAAACAGGTGCCTGGTCAACTGGTAAGATTTTTCCGCCAGGGTATTGAGCCCAACGCCCATCGTCGGCAAGCAGTCCTTGTAAATCGTTGGTTCCGGTTTTTGCACCAAGCAATATAGGCCCGTGCATGAAAGCGATGTAATCAGGAACATTAGGCAAACGCTCAATGGTATTGTGCATGGGAAGTTCTACCTCAACGACATCGCCTTTCTTCCATTTTCTATCGATGCAGATGTAGGAAGAAGGATGGGCCGTATAATTCACATTTTTTCCGTTCACTGAAATTTTCAATGCGTCATTACTTACCCATTCGGGGTACCTGACCATCAACTTAAAGGCTGCATCTCCTTGTGTTATGGTTAGCTTTGTGCCTTCTTCGTAAGGAAAACTAGTTTCTTGTCTGATGCTCACTTTTTTATCCTTCCAATTTAGTTCCGAAGCAATAAACAAGTTAAGAAACAACGAATCAGCTGAATGGGTAAAAATAAACTGATTGTATTTCCCATTGTTTTCCATGCCGGTACCCACGCAGCACCACATGGCATTGTTGGGAGTAGAATATACTCTGTAATGGCGTGGGCGGGCAGTTGTAAAATATACATATCCACCATGTTCCGGATGTTGAGTTGAGAGAATATGGTTAAACACGGTGCGTTCGTAGTAATCGGCATAATGGGCTGATGGTTGCAGTCGGAACAAGTCTTCCGTCAGTTTTAACATGTTATACGAGTTACACGACTCGGGGCCATCAACATCGTTGATATAGTCGCCACATGATTCAACGCCGGGGAAATGTTCCCGGCGACTATTGCCCCCAAAAGCCAATGACCGGTCTTCTGTAATTGTTTCCCACGAAAAGCGACCTGCCTGTTCGTAAGTTTTATTGCTACTGAGTTCTGCGATCCTTGCAAAGCCAATAAATTTGGGTATTTGAGTGTTAGCATGTTTGTTATCGAGGTTGTCAATTCCTTTCGACAATGGTTTCAGAAACTTTTTGTGTGAATACCTTTTGGCAGCAATAAGGTATTTTTCCTGACCTGAAATTTGGTAGGCATCGGCAAATATTTCGTTTATGCCACCGTGTTCCATGTTCAGGATGGTTTCCATTTGGTCATCATTGAGGGCTGATGTAATGCTGATGCCCCAATCGCAAAAATTCAGGAATAAGTTTTTGGCTTCATCATTGTCGCAGTATAACCATGCGTCTCTGAGTCCCGCATACATTTTATGCAGGTTGTAAAATGGGGCCCAGGCAGCAAGATAAATGCTAAAATCGCCTTTTTTGAATGCTGACCATAAATTCTTACTGTTTGGGAAACCACCGACGTAGCCTTTGCCCCATTCTGCATTGTTTATGGCGTTTGCTTCCTGAATTTCCTGTAATTCTGAAAGCATATATTCCATTCGCCTTTTGCACTCTTTATTTCCTGTGGCAGCATAATTCATGGCCATGGCCGACAGGTAATGTCCGGCAATATGACCATCGAGTCCTGACCAGTTGGGATAGCTTTCTGCCTTCTGGGGCAAACCGGCTACTTTGCGGTAAGGTGCTAATAAACGATCAACATTGTATTTTAACAGCACTTCGATATTCAGATCGCGGGCATGTTTAAAGGGGCCGTCAAGTAATGTTACATCGGATACAGGAAACGCATTTTTGTACAGTTTGTCCTGGGCTTGTGATGAGCTGTAAGAGGTGAAAAACCATAAAAATGCAACTACAATTAAATTGGTTATTTTCATTTTAAGGCTGTTTCTTTCAGTTTGAGATTGATTCTTTTTCCCCTGTATAATACCTTTTTGTCGAATTTTTCAGAGGCCTCTTTACCAGTATCTTCGTCAGAGGTAATTTTGATAATATTGAATGTTCTTTCATGAAGCATCCCCGGGAACTTACCTTCGCGGTCAGAAATCGTTAAAACTTTCTTGGAATCGTCCCAGTTAAATTTAATGGTTGAATACAACCCTTTTTCGTAATTGTAGTTGTCGTTTTCATCTTCAAATAAAGTGAATTCTCCGTCGGCTCCTTCGTAAATACGAATTTCAAGATTGTCCCAGGGTTTCTCTTCGGCGTACTGAACATCCGGACCAATCGGGATGACAGAACCTGCTTTGA
>JAFGEV010000368.1 GCA_016931385.1 Prolixibacteraceae bacterium | reverse complement strand
TCGGTGTACGGTTAATTATTGACGCGCTGAAATATGCCTGTGAAAAAAAGAACATTTATCCTCAAATTGGCGTTGCAAGTTTCAAAGTATGGATCATAATACTTGCATTTGTTGGCATCCAGCTTGCCTGGAACCTGCGTCCTTTTCTTGGCGACCGTAACGAAAGTTTTAAGCTTTTTAGGAAATACGAAGGAAATTTTTATACTGCTGTTGTGTATTCGGTTAAACAACTGTTCTCAAATGAGAATGATACAAAAACTGAAACAAAAAATGAGCAAACAACGCAGCACGATTCCCTTGATTTAAATAATTACTTTGGGGAATAGCTTATGGAAAATGATATAATGACACTTGAAGAAGTTGCCAAATACCTGAAATTGAAACCTCAAACAATTTACACCTGGGCTCAGAACAACAAGATCCCGGCTGCAAAACTGGGCAAAGAATGGAGGTTCAGGAAATCAATCATCGACAAATGGTTTAACAACCATATCAATAAAGATTTTGCACACTTCATTATTGAATAGTATATACCCCTAACAAGGCAAACCAAAAGCTAAATATTTTGTTTGTATATTTATCAATAATTCAAATGCAATGAGACAAACAAAATCACATATAGCTGTAATATTTGGCGCTTCGGGCGATTTGACCCGGCGGATGTTAATTCCCGCCCTTTTTAACCTGCACAAACAAAAACTTTTGCAGCACCCTTATGCAATATTGGGGGTCAGCCGCACTTCCATGTCGGATGAAGTATTCAGGGAAAAAATGAAGGAATTCCTGCCTGTTGATGAAACCACCAATGATTTCATTAACCATTTGCATTATGAACCGATTGAGACATCAACCGGAAATGAATATATCAAACTTAAAGAAAGGATTGAAACAATAAGGGAACAGAACACAATTCCTTCAAACATTCTTTTTTACCTTTCCACCCCTCCCAAAATGTATTCTGTTATTCCCAAATTTCTTGCATCGGTTGGTTTAAATGACGAAAAAGATGGTTTCAAACGAATTATCATTGAGAAACCATTTGGAAACAACTTTAATTCAGCCCGGCAACTCAACCTCGATTTGTTAAAATATTTTGGTGAAAAACAAATTTACCGCATCGATCATTACCTGGGAAAAGAAACTGTTCAGAATCTGCTCGTGCTCCGCTTCGCGAACAGCCTGTGGGAACCGCTGTGGAACCATAAATACATCGACCATGTTCAAATCACCTCGGCCGAAAAACTGGGGGTTGAAAAACGCGGAGGCTATTATGACCAGTCGGGGGCACTCAGGGACATGGTACAGAACCATTTGCTTCAACTTGTAGGGCTTGTAGCCATGGAACCGCCAACGGTTATCGGGGCCGATGCCATTCGCAACGAGATGCTGAAAGTTTTCCAGTCTATCAGGCCGCTTAAACGTGATAAGCTTCAGGGAAATGTTGTCAGGGGACAATATACTTCATCGAAAATAAAAGGTGAACCGATAAAAGGCTATCGTGAAGAAGTCGGGGTACCCCCCCCATCGAGGACCGAAACCTTTGCCGCCCTAAAATTGCACATTGACAATTGGCGATGGAGCGGCATTCCATTTTACCTGCGCACCGGCAAAAAATTGCCTGCACGGGTTACTGAAATCGTGATCCATTTCAGGCCCACGCCACACCATTTATTCGATTCGGCATATGGCGCCACCAACATCCCAAACCAATTGATCATACGTATACAACCCGACGAAGGCATTTTACTGAAAATGGGGCTGAAACAACCCGGTTCGGGTTTCAATGTAAAAACCGTCAACCTCGATTTTCACTATTCCGACATGGCCGAAACCTACCTGCCCACAGCTTATGAACGCTTGCTGCTCGATGGAATTAACGGCGATGCAACCCTTTACGCCCGTGGCGATAATGTTGAAAAAGCCTGGGAAATTGTTCAACCGATACTTGATGAATGGGATGAAAACCCCGATTTTCCGCTTCATGGTTACCCGGCCGGAAGCTGGGGTCCCCGTGCAGCCGATGAACTGATTGCCGAGGAAGAAAGTGGTTGGCGCTACCCCTGCAAAAATTTGTCGAACGACGGGGAATATTGCGAATTGTAGGATGGGTACCGGGTTTTGGGAACTGGAAGCAGGGTTCTGAGGTTTCGAATTTGCTTAGCGCGATAAGCAATTTTCGTTGGTTTTTGCTTATTGCAGTAAGCAAATCCATTTCACGCAACATTAGAATCTGAAATTTTCTGCTTTAAAGCTAAAAAAAATCAAACTACTTTTTGTTAATAAGTATTTAATACTTACTTTAATATTTTTTTAGAAAACAATCGTTTACCATGAAATTTCTCATATACCTTCTTCCCTTTCTCCTTCTACCCATTGTCATTTTTCCTCAGAATTCAAACATCATATTCTACAAAACAGACAGTACAAAAAATAAAGAAGTCAATATAACACCTGATAGAAGCACTTCATATATTAATCAAAATGATTTTTTGACAAACTACAACTTAAAGGGTCTGAATATTAATACTGTTATTAACGCTGAGAAAAAATATCAATATGTACAGATTAAAGGCTTTGGCCTATTAACACAGATTGGAGCCCCGGCCCTGCCGGTACGGTACGATAAAATACTGGTTAACTCCAAAAATCCCGATTTGATCCTTCTTGAATCAGATTATGTGGAATACGATGGATATATGATTCACCCCGCCCTTGAGCCGGCAAGAGATACCGAAGGGGCAACCGCTCCGGGTTTTGTACTTGATAGCGCATTGTATACCACCAATAAATTTTATCCTGAGAAAGTTGTCCAAATCAACCGTGTCAGCATTTCACGGGGAAACCTGATTGCCTATGTACAGATATGTCCTGTACAATTTAATCCAGTTACACGAAAAATCAGGGCATACACCAACATTCAGTACAAAATGTCATCGCCCCATACAAAAACAGAGCGCGAAGAAAAAGGCAACAGTCGTCACTATCAAAAATTATTACCGAACCGGGTGCTCAATCCCGAATTCATCGAGATAAAGGATCAAACAGAATCATTTAAAACAGAATCGACTAGTGAAACGGGGAAAAATTATATCATCATTACCCACTCCGATTACCTGGATGCTGCAGAATGGTTTGCCAAATGGAAACGACAACTGGGATACAGTGTCGACGTGGTTTCCCGAACATCCTGGACTGCCCAACAAGTAAAAGACAGCATTCAAACACGATATACAAACTGGACGATTAAGCCCGACTATTTTCTGATCATTGGGGATCACGACCTGATACCAGGGGAAATCCATAAAAGTCCGAATAACAACGATTTTGCAACCGACTACTATTATTCGGATTTGGAAGGAGACCTTGAACCTGAAATGGCCCACGGGCGTATTTCAGTCAGCAACCCGAGTGAGGCCCTGAATGTGATTCAAAAAATTTATTACTACGAACGCTTTCCGATAAACGATTCTTCCTTTTATGCAAACGGGCTGAATTGTGCCCAGTTTCAGGACTATGATGAAGACAGTCTGGGTAATGTAACCAATCCAAGGGACGGGTATGCAGCCCGTCGTTTCTGCCATTCAAGTGAAGAAATAAGAGACTATTTACAGAACGATCAAGGCTATTCTGTGGAACGGATTTACTGGACTGATCCTGCGAACACCCCAACTAACTACAACAATGGCAAGTATTCTACCGGAGGAGCCCTGCCTGATGAATTGTTGCGGGAAAACGGCTTTGACTGGGATGGGGACGCTACGGATATCATTTCATCCATCAACGAAGGGAAATTTTACGTTTTTCACAGAGACCACGGTTATTTTGGCGGAACTGGCTGGGCACATCCCCGTTTTGTGAGCAGCGATATTCCGTCTTTATCGAATGCGTCAAAAACCCCGGTTGTATTCAGCATGAATTGCCATACCGGTGAATTCCTGCTCGACAATTGTTTTGCCGAAACCTTTTTAAGGCATTACGATGGCGGTGCAGTTGGCGTAGTAGCTGCTGCCTATTACAGCTACAGCGGCTATAACGATGCCATGTCAATAGGCATGGTGGATGCCATTTGGTCCAATCCCGGGCTGAATGCCGTTTTTGGCAGCGGGGGAATTTCCTCTCCTCCGGCATCTCAGTCGAACAACGTGCGGACAATGGGGGACGTGGTCAACCTTGGCCTTTCAAGGATGACGGAAACCTGGGATGGCAGTTCGGCTTCTACTCAATATACCTATGAAATTTTTCATTGGTTTGGTGACCCGGCTATGCGGATATGGACAGAGAACCCGCACAACAATGTCATTTCGGCAAATATACCCGATAAAATATTCCATCAGGCAACGGATTTTACCATCACCAGCTGCAACCGGGAAAATGCATTGGTAACCCTGATTTCTGATGAAAAAATGATTGCCAAATCGGAAGTGATCGAAGGCAGTGCCACGCTTATGTTCCTGGTTATCGGCAAAGAAAACCCACAACTAACAGTAACCGTATCGAAAGAAAACTGCCTGCCTCTGATTAAGGTAATTGACGTTGAAACAAAAGATAACACATACGTACCCGACAACAATTTCGAACAAGCCTTAATCGATTTGGGATACGATTCCGGTGCGTTGAACGACTCAGTACCTACGGCCAACATTATTGGTGTAACCAATCTGGATGTATCCGGTGAAAATATTTCGGATTTAACCGGAATTGAGGATTTTTGGGATTTAGAATACCTTTTTTGTTATAACAATTTACTAACCAGCATTGATGTTACTCAAAATAAGAAATTAAAATTTCTTTTTTGCCAGACAAACCAACTTGCAATTCTCGATGTTACACAAAACCTGTCACTTACACGGTTAGACTGTACTACAAACCAACTCACGAACCTGAATGTAAGGGAAAACACAAACCTGGAATATTTATACTGTGCCGTTAACCAACTCACAAGACTTGACGTGAACCAAAACACAGCTTTACGCTGGTTGTATTGCGAAGTAAATCAAATTACAACCCTTGATATAAGCCATAATAGTATTTTGGAAACATTATACTGCCAAAGTAATCAACTAACAAGTATCGACGTAAGCAACAACCCTTCTCTTGATATATTTTATTGCTGGGACAATAAGCTCACCTTTGAAAGCCTGGAGCCCGCCATTGGTTTTTCCGATTTTCGCTATTCGCCCCAGGATAATGTTGGAATACAACAGGATATTGTTTTAAATGAAGGAGAAGATTTTATTTTCAATTTGGAAGTTGGTGGAAATCATAACCAGTACCAATGGTATAAAGATTATGCAATCCTTCCCGAACAAACATCGGATACGCTATGCCTTCCAAATCTTAAACCATCCGATACCGGAATGTATTATTGCGCAATTACCAATTCAGTAGTTACCGATCTTACTCTTTACTGCAGGGAAATAAATCTTACCGTGAACCGAACCGAAAAAACCTATATACCCGACGACAATTTCGAGCAGGCCTTAATTGATTTGGGATACGATTCCGGCGCATTAAACGATTCGGTACCTACAGACAATATAAGTGGAGTAACCAGTCTTGATGTTTCAAGCAAAAATATTTCAGATTTAACAGGTATCGAGGATTTTTCAGCATTAAAATCTTTAAAATGCCTGGGGAATTCAATCGCCAATATCGATATAACACAAAATACTGAGCTCACATTGTTTTGGTGTTATCACAATCAACTATCATCTCTTAATATATCTAACAACGTCCTCCTAACAAATCTATGGTGTGCCCATAATCAAATTTCTAACCTTAATTTAAATAACAATACTGCTCTTACAAATTTAAATTGTTCATCGAATCAGCTTACTAGCCTTGATATCAGCAAAAATATAGCAATAATATATTTAAGTTGTGGATATAACCAAATATCCAATCTTGATATAAGCCATAATCTGGACTTAAAACAGCTAAATTGTCAAAATAATCAACTTTCAAATTTAAATATTGACAATAACACCGAATTGGAACAATTGAATTGTAACGACAACCAATTATCTAATCTTGATGTTTCAAAAAATATAAAATTACAATCTTTTTCTTGCTACAATAATCAAATTAATGAATTAGATGTTCAACAAAATCCAGCATTGATATATTTATATGTTGGCAATAATCAACTTAGTAATTTAAATGTCAACAATAACATTTCGTTAAGACACCTAGATTTCCATTATAATAACTTGACAAATATAGACATTACACAGAATACAGCCTTAACCCACTTGTATTGTTATAATAACGAACTGATAAATCTTGACACCAGGCATAATGGCAATTTATTTATATTATCATGTAGTTATAATCATATTTCAAATCTGTATCTCCATAATAATACAAAATTGACTCAATTAGCAAATGATAATAACCAAATTAAAAATTTGGATGTTACAGATAATAATGCTTTAACTGATTTGTGGTGTTACAACAATCAACTCACTTTCGAGAGCCTTGAGCCTGCTTTGTCAATTCAAAATTTTCAATATTCCCCTCAAGATAGTGTAGGAACATCACTATTGATTACCCGAAGCATTGGCGAGGATTATTTATACACCCTGCATGTTGGAGGAAACCAAAACCATTTCCAATGGTATAAGGACTATATGCTCCTGCCAGAACAAACATCCGCCACATTAAACCTATCCCTGCTCACAGCTGATGATGCCGGAATATATCATTGTGAAGTGACCAATACCCTGGTGACCGGTTTAACCCTAATCAGCCGGAAAATAATATTAAATGTTGTTGAAGAAACAGATATTCAAGCTGATTTTGAAGCATCACCACTGTCGGGCGCTTGCCACTTGCAGGTTAATTTCACCGATATTACTGCTGGCACACCAACCGCATGGCAATGGGATTTTGGAGACGGAAATACCAGCACACTGCAAAACCCATCGCACAAGTATGCAAACAGCGGGGTTTATACGATTACTTTAACCGTAAACGAGGGCACAAACTCTGACACGGAAATGAAACAAGACTACATAACCGTTCAGGAATCCGTTCCTGTACCTATTGATACGCTCATTTCGAACACGATTCTAAACCCGGGAATCCAGGACTGTTTCAATGCGAGCAACACCATTTTGGTTGCCGGAGATGGCACAGACGTGATTTTTGAAAATGGTTCGGGCGCGACCCTTATTGCCGGTCATTCTATCCGGTTTTTACATGGCTTTATGGCACAACCCGGCAGCCATGTAGATGCACACATAACAATAACCAACTCGTTTTGCAACGAACTGCAAGGCCAACATATTGTAGAAAACACTCAACCTGGAATATACAAGAATAAAATAGTTGAAAACAATAAAACGATACCTGAAAATGACATTGATGCACCTCTTGTTAAAATTTACCCAAATCCATCAATGGGAATTGTAAACATTGAATGGTTGAACATTGAAACGCATGTACTTATAACCTTGTATAATTCAACCGGGGCTAAACTGATTCAAGAAAGTTTTTCAAACGACAGATTTGCAAGCTTCAACTTGACAAAATACAGAAAAGGAATTCTATTTGTAAATGTACAAACCAACAGCTCTGAACATACTCAAAAAATTGTATTGTATTAAGTTTGACTTACAATAGCTCTTTTGAATTATTTCACCAACAACAAAATACCCCTTTGGTTGTTTTGGTTTTTATATTAAAAATTTTATAACTGTCAAAAATGAACATCAACATATATAGCAATACCGCCAAAATTGCTGATGCGTTTGCCAAAATGCTAATCGATACGCTTGAAAAACCGGGAAATGCTCCGGTTCACATTGCCCTTTCTGGCGGTTCAACACCTAAAGATATTTTCAGGTACCTTACAAAAACCCATGGAGAAAAGCTGGCCAGCAACCGTTTCCATTTTTGGTGGGGCGATGACCGCTGCGTACCCCCCGCACACGACGACAGCAATTACAAATGGGCCAACGAACTTTGGCTAAAGCCCATTGGCATTCCCGAAAAAAACATTCACCGGGTAAGGGGCGAAAACAATCCGGCCGATGAAGCTGTCCGCTATTCGGAAGAAATAACAAAACTTGTCCCGTTTGAAAATGGCCTTCCGGTTTTCGACATAATGCTTCTTGGCCTGGGCGAAGACGGGCATACGGCATCCATCTTCCCAAACCAAATGGAGCTGTTAGAGTCGGACAAAATTTGTGAAGTTGCCTCCCACCCCGAAAC
>JAFGEV010000367.1 GCA_016931385.1 Prolixibacteraceae bacterium | reverse complement strand
TTATACCCTGTTTTGCTGACTTTCAATTTTGTATGGTCGTTTTTAAGGATTACAATATGCGACTCTTTCTCGTATTGCTGTATTTCGGCAATTTCATCAACTTTCACGATATACGACCGGTGAATCCTGATAAATTCTGAAGGGTTCAGATTTGTTTCAAAAAACTTCATGGTTTTCTGCTTAATGAATCTCCGTTCTTTCGTGTAAATCATCACGTAATCGTCGAGCGACTCAAGATACCGTATCTGTTCAGCAGGTATAATATGGATTTTGCTTTTGTCTTTTACCACAACCCTCTCGATAAAATCGTTCTCCGATACTTCAGTAAGTTTATCGATTGGAGCCTCGCCAGCCTGGTTGCCTTTAATTTTTTCAATAGCCCTGTCAAGCGCCAAAAACAAGCGATCCTTTGGAAAAGGTTTTAAAAGATAATCAATGGCATGTTGTTCGAAGGCTTTAATTGCAAACTGGTTATAGGCTGTTGTAAAAATTATTTCGGGCCTGTATTCCAATAATTCAATCATTTCGAAACCTGTTAGCTTTGGCATCTGAACATCGAGAAATACCAGGTCGGGTTTCAATTCGTGAATAGCTTTCAGCCCGTCGAAACCGTTTTCACACTCCTGAATAATTTCGACCTGCTCATTATCCTTTAAATAACTTTTAAGAAGGTTACGGGCCATCAATTCGTCTTCAATGATTATTGCCCTAATCTTTTCGCTCATAACTAATTTTTTTGCGGAATTTTTAAAGTTACAGAAAATATCTGGTTTTCATTTGTTATTGACAGCAAGGTTGAATCTCCATAAACCAATCCCAGGCGCTTGCGGATATTGATTAACCCGATTCCCTCACCTTTTTTCGAGATTGAATCGGGATCGTAATTGTTGGTAACGATAAAAACCAAAACGTTGCCCACCCGGCGAGCAGAGGTGTTTATCGTAACCTGCTGCGTGGTTTCATAAACCCCATATTTGATTGCATTTTCGTATAATGGTTGCAAAATCATGTTCGGGATAAAACATCCGGAACATTCTTCGGTATCGAAAACAGCCAGTAGCTTATCTCCAAAACGGACTTTCTCAATTTCAAGATACAATTTAATATGTTCTATCTCCTGGGATAGTGACACCAGTTGGTTCTCTTTATGTTTAAGTGAATACCTGAGAAAGGTCGATAACTTAATGACCATGTCCTGTGCCTTTTCGGGTTCGGCAATGGTTAAATACGAAACCGAATTCAGGCTGTTAAAAAGAAAATGCGGGTTGATTTGTGATTTTAATTCATTTAATTGGGTTTGTGTAATCAATTCCCTCAGTTTTAATTCTTCATCCGATTTGTCCTTTAAACGGTTATAATAATAAAAAGTGTAATAGAAAACCGCGATAAGGATATAAATAAGCACACCCAGGCCTGCTTTGCCTGGCATTACAAGTTTCATGTGCGCTTTAACATCTTCAGAATTAAACAGGGCAATATCAATCTGGTTGGTCAGCCACATCCAGAATGAAGTAATAAACAACATCGCAAAAAGGTGATAGAGCACAAAATACAACTGGCTTTTTTTCTCGTTATGGCCACTTGAAACTACAAACCAAATCCCCAGTCCCAATAATGAGTAAATCAGATTTGAGATGATTACATCGACCAGTGCAATTGACATATTTGCCTCAAACACCCTTGTTTCAAGAAGAAACTGGACCACCGAGAGAATGATCCAGAATACATAATACCATATTAAAAAAACCGGGTTTCTAAAAAGTGGATGGTTCATATGCCAAATGCATTAATGTGCTTTGTTATAATTTTTCACTTCGGTGCCACCAAAAATGCAGATACCTGTAAGCACAATTGTTTTTGATGGATTTGGCGAATAGGAGGGGTCTTTGATCCGAAGATCGCTATAACCGCCAAATATGGTTGTAATTTTGTTCAGCACGGTCCAGTCGTTTGGAACTTTTACGCCGTTGGCCCCAAACAAGGCTGTGACTTCAATAGTACATCCCTGGGGTGAGATTTCACACTGGCGCAGGTCAATTTCGGTACCTCCAAAGATTGATGTTGAACGGCCACCCAAAAGATTCTTTGAAGCCATATTAATCTCTCTTCCTCCAAAAATTACAAACTCATCAAAGAAATCGATCCCAGCCTGGTATGCGTAAGAACCGGAGCCATATTCCTTTTTACCTTCAGGGTCATTCGTTGTGCCAGAACCTGACCCAGAACCTGACCCAGAACCAGAATTGGAACCGGAACCGGAACCCGGGTCTGAATAAACGCGTCTTTCGTTCATTCTCCGGTTATGCATGTGGTTCATACGGGCAAATTTTCGTTTACGCGTACCAAACATAACCGAAAAGCCAACCAGTATAATAATTGCAGGCCAGAAAAAACGCCTTATCTGGTCATAATCCTCAAATATATCGGGAATCATAAAAAAAGCGCCAATGCCCATTACAATTATACCAGCTCCCCGGTTGCCGCTAAAGAACACCAACGCACCAATGGCTACCAACAACATTTTCCAAGAAAGCAGAAAATCATAGATTTGCCAACTCAATATATCTGCACGGTAAAGAATGATTACCAACCCAATCAACAATAAAATAAGCCCAAAGAAAAACCTGCCTCCTGATACAAATTGTTTTTTATCCATAATTGTCAAAAATTAATACGGTTCAAAAATAGACCGTATTTTTAAAGTATCCTCCTGAACTTCGATGAAGGAGTGATTTTTATCGGTAAATTGGGAACAAACAGGTTTTTTGAATAGATGAAAGTCCCGGCAACCGTAAAACTTAATAAAGAAACTAAGGTTTCATCCTTAATTATTATTCTTTAATTGCCTAAAAGTAATATATCAACCTGAGAATTTTATATTTGCCAGGAAAAAAAGTTATATTCCCTGAAACCCTTGAAATATTATATTTTGAAATATTTCCCTACTCGTGTTGAAACTTGTATCTTTAAGCCGGTTAAATATTATAATAAAACAACATGACTAAAACAGCTCTCATAACAGGCATTACCGGCCAGGATGGTGGTTACCTGGCTGAATTTCTTTTAAAGAAAGGTTACATAGTACATGGGATAAAGCGGCGTGCATCGCTTTTTAATACCGACCGTATCGACCACCTTTACCAGGATCCACATGTTGAAAACCGCAACCTGATATTGCATTACGGCGACATGACCGACAGCATGAACCTGACCCGCATAATACAGGAAATTCAACCTGACGAAATCTATAACCTGGCTGCAATGAGCCATGTTAAGGTAAGTTTTGAAACCCCCGAATACACAGCCAATGCCGATGGGATTGGAACGTTGCGGATACTTGAAGCTGTACGTTTGCTTGGTCTCATTGAAAAAACAAGGATTTACCAGGCCTCAACTTCTGAACTCTATGGACTGGTGCAACAAGTTCCACAAACCGAAAAAACACCTTTTTATCCTCGTTCACCTTACGCCGTAGCCAAAATGTACGCCTACTGGATAACGGTGAATTACCGTGAAGCATACGGCTTACATGCCAGCAACGGAATTTTATTCAACCACGAAAGCCCGCAACGGGGTGAAACATTTGTTACTCGAAAAGTTACAAGGGCATTGTCGAAAATTGCCCTGGGCCTTCAGGAAAAAATGTATATGGGAAACCTTTCGAGCAAACGCGACTGGGGCCATGCCAAAGATTACATAAAAGCAATGTACCTTATCCTTCAACAGGAAAAACCCGACGACTATGTTATTGCAACTGGCATCACAACCACAATTCGTGATTTTATAAAACTGGCAGCCGCTGAAATTGGCCTTGAAATTACTTTTACCGGCGAAGGTGTTAATGAACAAGGTTTCCTTGCAGCCATTGATGAAACTCTTTTTTCAGAAAAAGTTGGGAAAAAATACCTTCCTGAAATAAAAGAACGTATCCAAAAACAGGGGAAGGCCATTGTTGGTGTCGATCCGCGTTACTTCCGCCCAACCGAAGTTGATTTATTGATTGGCGATAATACAAAATCGAGAACAGTATTGGGATGGGAGCCAAAATACAACCTGAAAGCCCTGATCGCTGACATGATGCAATCCGACATTAAACTTATGCAAAAGGAAAGCTATTTGCGTGACGGGGGGTATGAAATAATGAACTATTTTGAATAGAAAGTGAGAAGAAGAGAAGATGAGACTATGAGAATGATAAAAAAATCTCAGCGCTCACAGTCCCAGCACTCACAGTTCCCTATGCTTTAACATTAATGTTTTAATGATGGAAAAATTCAAATCGCATCGCAATCCTAAAGTTTATCAGGTTGCATTTGAAACAGCTATGGAGATTTATAATTTGTCAAAAAAATTTCCTAAAGAAGAAACTTATTCTTTGACTGATCAAATCCGAAGATCATCCAGATCGGTTTGTGCAAATATTTCAGAAGCTTTTCGAAGAAGAAAATATCCAAAATCTTTTTCAAACAAGTTAAATGAAAGTGAAGCAGAAGCAGCAGAAACTCAAAACTGGCTTGATTTCTCATTAGCATGTAATTATATTTCAAAAGAGCAGTATTCTTCTCTCGATCTCCAATATGAAAACATTTTAGGTATGTTGGTAAATATGCAAAAATCTCCCGAAAAATGGTCAATCTAATTTCAGCATTAACGTATAGCACACAAATTCCCAGCGCTCACACCCCCAGCGCCCACAGTCTCAGCGCCCACAGTCTCAGCGCCCACA
>JAFGEV010000366.1 GCA_016931385.1 Prolixibacteraceae bacterium | reverse complement strand
TGAATGCCGTTCAGATTGCCGAGTGGCTGATCGCAAATAAGGGATTGTAAAGCCTCCCCTAGCCCCTCCAAAGGAGGGGAAAAAAGTAAAAATAAAAAAATATAGTTGAAAGGAGGTTCAGGGATGAGCCTCCTTTTTTATTGAACGCGGATGACACGGGTTGGGCGGTTTGCAAGAAAAAGTTCACCTTGAAATTATTTATTCTCCTAAAGGCAATTACATTGGGCATTACTTTTTTTGCCAGATCCTTGTGATTGGAGTAGGCAAACGAAATGCCCGTCTCCTTCTCAATGCGCTTTATGGCAGTCTTCTGGATTTCGTTTTCAAACGAAATGGTGATGGTTTGTTCAAGGGGTGTTTCCCGGGAGTGGCCTCTGAAAGGGATGGAAATGATCATCCCTGTCAAAAAGGAAAACGTTGTTTAGTTGATTTCATATTTGTCAATGATAAATTGGCTGACCAATATAACCGGGAAATGTTTGATCATCATATTTAATTCCCTCTTTGGGATATTGACCGTATGAAGGTGAAAGCACCGAGGTTGATGAATAACTTCCGAATATTCCGATACCACTTTCTACATTTGAATAAATTGGAACAGGTTCGGCAAAAGGAAAAATGATCTCCTGTAAATCTATTGACTTTAAGTAGTAGTACATGTCTTTAGTAATGGATTGAAGCAATACTTCATACTGAATAAATTCACCGATTGTAGTGTCAATTCTATCAATATAAGTAAAAAAAGACAACTCACAATCTTCACCGTTTATGCTTTCATCGGTAAAAATCCCAAAATTGTTACTTATCTCACCAAGTACTAATTGGTTTGCATTATCTTTTTCATAAGAAAAAACCGGGTCGTTTGAGTTGAAATAATTACCATAAAACGAATTACTAACTCGTATGGTTTCACTTACTGAATCTTCGGCGTAATATGACTTTTGCCCTCTTGTCTCAATAAGAACTACCCTGTAGTAATTTTCTTCATCGGCAGGATCAGTAAAATTTAGTTTGAAATTGGCACCTGTATACGTATAAGAATCATTAACCTCCTCTATAAATTCCGTATTTAAGGTTATAGATTCTATGAAAGCCGGAATAGTGGTTTCACAACTCACATCGCCATAGGTGTCGCTTTTTATTTCCATCCGGTATGTTTTACCTGCTTTCGGGTACTTTTCGCTTATAAAGTAAAAGGAAGTATCGGTCGTTTCTTTTCTTATATTGGTTTCAAAATCCCAGGAATAAGGAATGGAATAATGTTTCTCAAAATCTTCAATTTTAACATTATCCTCGTATAAGGATACTTCAGCATCAGGGATTTCGTTATATTCAATATCTTCCTGTGTTATTGGAATATTATGCCTTAGTTTAACATAGATTGTCCTTTCGGGTGTAAGGAAAGTTATCACTGCAATTTTGGAATGGAGCAACTCTTCATCAACTTCCATCTCTTCGAGGCATGAAAAAAATAAAACCACGGTTAAAACCAGAAGTATGATATGTTTGACTGTTTTCATAGTTGTTAAAATTTATATGAATATGAAACCGATGGTATAATTGGGAAAAGCGACACTTTTATCAGTTGCAGATCCCCGGTTAGGTCATAAGTCGCGGTATCTCCATTTTCCAGCCACATAAATAAAAATGCATTATTTTGGTTGTAAGCATTATAAATTGATATGTTCCATGTGCGTACCCCGTGCTTTTTCTTCTTATGAAAATTTATCCCAATATCCAGGCGATGATAGGCTGGCATTCTGAAATTATTTCTACTGGGATAAAACGGGGCATACTTATCCCAACCAGAGGAATATGGAATATCATTTATGGGAACTTTAGAAAGAGCCAGGCTGACAGCATTGCCTGTACCATATACCCAATTTGCGCTAATATCAAACTTGTCACTGAATTTGTGGGTTACTACAACGCTAATGTCATGCCTTCGGTCAAATTTTGCAGGGAATGGCCTCCCAAAATTAATGTTTTTAAATTGATGGGTGGTTTTTGATAGTGTATATCCGATCCAGCCGGTAGTCTTCCCGATTGTTTTTTCCAATAAAAATTCAATCCCGTACGATGTACCCTTTCCTTTTTCCACTTTTGTTTCCCAGTCGTTCCCCCCATTTATAAACGATGCCCCTTCTTTATAGGCAATAATGTTATTCATGTTTTTATAATAGGTTTCAACAGTAAAGTTAAAACCCCCTTTTAAATCAATGGCTGTACCCAGGGCAAGCTGATCGGAAACAGGAGGTTCAATTTGTTTGGTCACAGGAACCCATAAATCGGAGGGCATATCAACATTGGTTGTTGCCAATAAATGAACATGCTGCGCCATACGGGAATAAGAACCTTTAAACGATAACTTATCATTAACTTTATAACGAAGTGAAATGCGGGGCTGTGGCCTAATAAATAATGTGTCGTCAACATTAAACGCTGAAAAATGTATTCCAATATTGGCTTTAAGCTTTGGGCTGATCGAAATGTTATCTTCAATATAGGTTGAAATCTCATTAGTATATATTTCCCTGTTCGCATTACTTTCATTCTCGTTTTGTTCCGGGTTAATCTCATTGATCTCCATCGTGTTTGAAACCCCGGGAGAAAAATAATGGTGGGTGTACTGAGCTCCAAATTTTAACGAATGTCCGGAAACTGGGAAATAATCAAAATCGATCTTTCCGGCAAGGTCTTCTATTCCTGAATTGTATCTATAAGATTCTTCATTTTGTGTATTGCTAACCAAATCGCGTTCAAAACTTTTCGATTCAATATCGAAAAAGAATTTACTGTACGTAAGCGTAGTGTTGCAAAATAGTTTTGGTGAAATCAAATAGTTCCACCTGAATGATGAAATTGTGTTTGCCCATCCTACCCCAAAGAATTTTTCAGATTGTCCAGTTTTAGGGGCCTTGTCATAAGGGTAATTATTGATTTCAGTTCCGTTTCCTTTATCCTGCCCATGGTAAAAACTAAAAAACAGCCTGTGATTTTCCGAAAGTATATGGTTAACCTTCAGATTAATGTCATGAAAATAGGCCAAACCGCTTATTTCACGGTTATCATTACTTTGACTTGCTAAAACCGGCTGTGCAAGTAAATCAAGATAACTCCTTCGGCCAGAAAACATAAAGGAAGTTTTATCCTTCAATATCGGCCCTTCCAATTGAATTTTAGAAGAAATCAAACCTACTGAAATATTTCCATGTAACTCTTTCATGTTCCCGTCTTTCATACTAACATCCAGTACAGAGGAAAGTCGGCCCCCAAAACGTGCAGGAAACGCGCCTTTATAAAGTTGCACGGTTTTTATTGCATCGGGGTTAAAAACCGAAAAGAAACCAAACAGGTGGGCTGCATTATAAACAGGTACACCATCAAGAAGGAACAGGTTTTGATCGGGACCGCCACCACGGACATAAATACTGCTTGTACCTTCGGTACCCACATGTACACCCGGAAGCATCTGGATAACTTTCAATACATCGGCCTCTCCAAGTATCACCGGAACTTTTTCAAGTTTCTGAACCGGCAGGCTTATCATGCTCATCTGGGTATTTTCAACCTGGCTTGATTGTGTGCCGATAACGGTTACTTCTCCCAACTCGTCAATTCTTGGCCGTAGGGCAACATCCATAATCGTATCGCTTTTCAGGTCGATTGTGAACGATTGGGCCTGGTAACCCATATAGTTAAAAACCAGTTGGATTTTCCCGGTTTGGGCCGAATAACTGTAAAACCCGAAATTGTTCGAAATGGTCCCGATATAGGTGCCGGGATCAAAAATGTTGGCATTGATCAGCCGCTCGCCGCTTTCGCTGTCGGTAACATACCCGTGAAGGGTAGCCTTTTCAGGTTTCTTCTCTTTTCGGGAAACTTCATACTGGATGACTTTGCCTGCAATTTCTTTAAACGAAAGTGAAGTACCCTTTAAAAGTGAAGTCAACACATCCGACAATTTCTGGTTGGTAAAAGTGCCACTTACTTTTTTTGCAAAATCTTTGTGGTTGGAGTAAGCAAACGAAATGCCGGTCTCCTTTTCAATGCGCTTTATGGCAGTCTTCAGGGTTTCGTTTTCGAACGAAATGGTGATGGTTTGTTCTAGGGGTGTTTCCCGGGAGTGGCCCCTGAAAGGGATGGCGATGATCATCCCCATCAAAAGCAGAAAACGTAGTTTAGTTAATTTCATAATATTTTTTGATACCCCCTCTGCCTTCGGCATCTCCCCGCCAGTTGGCGGGGAGAAAGTCGCTGTACGAGAGGTTGTGCATAATTTTTTAGGTTGTTCTATTTAGTTAATCTCAAAATAATTTGTGTTTTCAGTGATATCGAGGTTTAATGTGATTTTTAAAATTTCTAATATGTCTTCCTGTTTGGCCTGGTCGAACTTTGCAGAAAAAAGCAATTCGGTTTTATTGCCCTTTAGCTGTATTGGTTTCGGGTAATAG
>JAFGEV010000050.1 GCA_016931385.1 Prolixibacteraceae bacterium | reverse complement strand
TGCCCTGTTTCCAGAAGGAATTTGTCTTCTTCGTCGAAAATGTAACGGATTAACTTTTTGGTTTCTGGATTATCGTTCACGAAATTATGGGCAATGTCTTTAAAAAGGATGTGGGTAATGTCCCAGCCCAGTTTTTTTTCTTCAACAACATGGAAATGTTTGTGTAGTGAAGTGACAATCGATTCCGAATCAACTGCTTCCGAAGGGTCGACCAGCTTCATTCGCAGCAAACCCGGGCGGTATGCCCGCTTTTTAACCGATTTGCCATTGATCCTTACCCTGTATTTTTCTGGAATTTCTTTCAATATATCATTTACCCGTATTAATTGAGATTTGCTCCACTGCAAGCGGTTTGGCCCCACGTATTCGAATACGATTAAATGACCTTCATCTTTGAGCAAAGGCAATACCTTCGTTTCGAGAAAAGAATCAATCTGATCAAAATGGTGAAGGCTCGAATTAAACAGGATCACATCGAACGATCCGGGTTCGAAATCGTAAATGAGAAAATTACCGGCATGGTATTTTATGTTGTTGAATTGTTGTTTTACTGCTTCTTTCCTTGCTTTTTCAATTAAGCTGCCGGCAAGGTCAATTCCTTCGATTGAAGAGAAAACAGGGTATCTGGCAAATTTCCGTTCGCGGGCACCCGAACCACATCCAACCGAAAGGAGTTTTAAACCGTTTTGATTGGTAAAGTACTTTTGAACCACATAATCTTCGTATTCAAGATTTGGGTCTCCGGTACATTTTTCGTTCCAGCGGCGCCTCACTTCTGGAATGATCCAGAAATCGGACGAACCGCCGGCAGTGTTCCATTTTGTTGCCGTGCGGGCAGTGCGCGAAAAACTGAATTTTGACAATATTTTTGATTGCCCTTTTAGCTGGATTTTATAATAAAGGTCAATAAAATCGCCAACTGATATGTACGTTTTGCCCATATAAACTTTACAAATTGTAAATGTAATAAAGAATTTTGGTTACCATTCAGTGTCGCCACAAACTCCTCTTCACCATGGTTCCTGTAAAAATTTCATCACGGGTTTTTATTCGCACTCAATATTTATACCTTTGAGCCGTTTATGCTATACTAACAATTAAACAATACATAAAACTAAACAATGAAACCCCTTATTATTATACCTGCACGTTACGGCTCTACCCGTTTTCCCGGCAAACCGCTTGCTGTGATCAATGCAAAGCCAATGATCCAACACGTTTACGAACGATGTAAGAAAGCTTGTAGCCAGGTAGTAATTGCAACCGACGATGTCAGGATTGTTGAAGCAATTGACTGTTTTGGGGGTGAATTTGTTTTAACATCGGTCAACCATCAAAGTGGTACCGACCGTTGTGCCGAAGCTGCCCAAAAATTATCGGAAAAATACGATTTCGACATTGTACTGAATGTTCAGGGAGATGAACCTTTTGTAGATACTGATCAACTTGAAAAGCTTATTGCATGTTTTGATGAACCAATGACACAAATTGCTACGCTTGTAGCACCAATAAGCAAAACCGAAATACTTTTTAATACGCATAAAGTTAAAACTGTGATAAGCACAGGAGGTGAAGCCCTTTATTTCAGCCGTTATCCAATACCCTTTCAACGCGATGTGCCCGAGATAAACTGGATGAAGAACCACAATTATTATCTGCACCTTGGAATGTATGCTTACCGGAAAGAAATTTTATTCAAGATAACGAAACTCAATCCCTCGTTACTTGAAATAGCTGAAAAACTGGAACAACTCAGATGGCTTGAAAATGGGTTTAAAATAAAAGTTTCATTAACCAAACATGCAAATTTTGGAATTGACACCCCTGAAGATCTTGAATATTTCCAGAAGAATTTACCCTGAGAATTATGATCTTTTCTGAACTTGTATGTAAACAAATCTTAACTCCTGAAATTTTCTTCAACGATTTGGTTTATTACCGTAGGTAAGTCAGGCAAAATTTCTAATTTTAAAAAAAATACATGGCATGAGGGCACCAAAAATTATAATTGACGATCCCTGGTTAAAGCCTTTTCAACAGGCCTTCGAACAATGGATTTCAATGGCGGCTGAAAAAGAAAGAGAACTTTGTGGAGATAAAACATTGCCCGACTTTTCAACAGGCCACCTTTATTTCGGCCTTCATAAATATCAAGAAAAATGGCATTTACGCGAGTGGCTGCCTAATGCTGTTGAAATATTCCTTATAGGATCATTTAACAACTGGAAGGAACAAGATGAATTCAGGTTATATCCGCTAGGGCATGGCAAATGGGAAATTGTTTTGCCTGAAGAAAAACTTAAACATCTCGATTTATATGCCCTTTCGGTGCATTGGAATGGCGGGCAGGGAAAACGTGTTCCAGCCTGGGCGCAACGAGTTGTTCAGGATAAGCAGACGAATATTTTCAACGCACAGGTGTGGGATCCGGAAGCATCTTACGAATGGAAGAACGGAAAAAAGTCGCCATTAAAAGAGCCGCCTTTGATTTACGAAGCCCATATTGGCATGGCTGGTGAGGAAGAGCGTGTCCATACATTTGAAGAGTTCAGGCTGCACATCCTGCCACGTGTTAAAGAAGCCGGATACAATATTATACAATTAATGGCCATACCCGAGCATCCGTATTACGGCAGTTTTGGCTACCATGTATCAAGTTTCTTTGCTGCTTCATCGCGCTTTGGAACGCCCGAAGAATTGAAACAACTTATTGACGAAGCACACGGTATGGGCATTGGCATTATAATGGACCTTATCCATTCACATGCTGTAAAGAATGAAGTTGAAGGATTGGGCAAATACGATGGTACCCGTTATCAGTTTTTTCACGATGGGTCAAAGGGGGAGCATCCCGCGTGGGACTCCTATTGTTTCAATTACGGTAAAAACGAAGTACTCCACTTCCTCTTGTCAAATATAAAATACTGGCTCGATGAATACAATTTCGACGGGTTCCGTTTCGACGGGGTAACAAGTATGCTATACTATGACCACGGGCTGGGAAAAGCTTTCACTTCTTATAACGATTATTTTACCCCTAACCTCGATTACGAGGCTGTAGTTTATTTTAAGCTGGCCAATAAACTTATTCATCAGGTAAAACCCAATGCCCTTTCGATAGCCGAAGACATGAGTGGTTTGCCGGGTTTGGCAACACCCCTCGAAAGTGGAGGGCTGGGGTTCGACTACCGCATGTCGATGGGAGTACCCGATTACTGGATTAAAATTATCAAAGAAAAGAAAGACGAAGAGTGGGAGCCCGGCGATATTTTTTACCAGGCTACGGCACACCGCTTGGACGAAAAAGTGGTGAGTTATGCCGAAAGCCATGACCAGGCACTTGTGGGAGATAAAACCATAATTTTCAGGCTTATCGACAAAGAAATGTATTTCAGCATGCGGAAAGACCAGCCAAACCTTACCGTTGAACGGGGTATTGCCCTGCACAAAATGATAAGGCTTGTTACGGCCAGTTGCGCGGGTGGGGCATACCTGAATTTCATGGGAAACGAATTTGGCCACCCCGAGTGGATCGACTTCCCCAGGGAAGGCAACGGTTGGTCGTATAAACATGCCCGAAGGTTGTGGAGCCTCGCCGACGACCGGGAACTGAGGTTTCACTGGCTGAAGGATTTCGACCGGGATATGATAAGGCTCATCAGGGAAAATAATCTGCTCACAATTCCCGGGGTATGGAAGTGGTGGGAAAACAAAGCCGACCAGGTGTTGGTATACAACCGTGGTGACTTGCTTTTTGTATTCAATTTCAGCCCCGGAACATCATATACCGATTACGGGATACCATGCAATCCATCTAAATTCAAAATTGTACTCAATACCGATTCGGGATTATATGGCGGGCACGACAGGATTGACGAGAGAATAACCTATTACAGCATTCCAACCGCGGGTACCGAAAGCCAACATTATTTACGGCTCTATATCCCTGCACGGACAGCCTTTGTTCTTAAAAAAGAAGATTATAAACGAATAAAAACTTAGGCTTTAAAACCGGGAAAAGTAGTCGCAACTTTTTTTTCTTTTTTAGATGATAATAGTGTAACATTCTTCCTGAGTTGTCGTCTTATTGAACAAGACAAAAAATGATGGTAAGAAAAAAGGGATTTTTTATTATTCTTCTGATCCTAATCAGTGTTTTATCATTTGCCCAGGAACACGAACGCAAAAAAGTTACTGCCATTCGTATAAGCGAGCCCCTGAAAATTGACGGGATTTTAGATGAAGATGTTTATTTAATTGCCCAGCCGGCAAAAGATTTTTTACAATTAAACCCACACAACGGGAAACCCTCGTATCAATCCACCGAAGTCAGGATATTTTATGATGACGACGCGATTTATTTTGGAGCCATGTTGTTTGATAATCCCGACAGCATCCGGAGTTATATCACAACCAGGGACAATTTAGGGGTATCGGACTATTTCGATATTTTTATTGACCCGAACAATGAAGGACTAACAGCCTATGAATTTGTAGTTACACCTGCAAACAGCCAAACCGATTTAAAAGCCGTGAAAAGCAATGGTTACGATAATGAAGACTCGAGCTGGGATGCTGTATGGCAAAGCGCTACAAGCATAAATGAAAAAGGATGGAGCGCCGAGTTTAGGATTCCTTACTCCGCACTTCGTTTCCCCCAAAAAGAAGACCCGGTATGGGGTTTAAACTTTTTCAGGCGGTTGAGGCGCTATAACTCAAACAATTCATGGAACTTTGTAAGCGCCGAAGTTGCAGGCTTTATTCAACAAAGCGGCGAACTGCACGGTTTAAAAGATATTAAATCGCCTGTGAGGCTTTCAATAACCCCATTCGTAGCCGGTTATATCGAAGGTGAAAGCAGTGATGGCGAGCCCAACTTTCTTTTTAAGGGTGGAATGGACTTAAAATACGGAATCAGCGAAAGCCATACCCTTGATATGATGCTCATCCCCGATTTCGGACAGATACAGTCGGACGACAAAGTACTGAACCTTACGCCTTACGAAACATACTACGATGAAAAAAGACAGTTCTTTGTTGAAGGTGTTGAACTATTCAACCGAGCCGATATCTTCTATTCCCGGAGAATAGGGGGGACGCCAAAATTTAATGAACTTACCGACAAGCTAAAAAACAATGAAAAGGTCACCTACAACCCTACTGAAGCCCAGATCATAAATGCAACAAAAGTATCGGGGCGCGATAAAAAGGGCTGGGGTATCGGCTTCCTCAATGCAATGACCCTGCAAAGTGAGGCAGAAATTACAGATACAATCACAGGTGAAAAACGAAAAGTTGTTACCCAGGAGTTTACCAATTACAATGTAACCGTAGTTGAAAAATCGCTGCCAAACAACTCTTACCTCAGTGTTATTAACACCAACCTGACGATGATCGATAACCCTTACATGGCCAACGTTACCGGTACCGAATTCCAGTTTAAAAACAAAAAACAAACCTACCTGCTTTCAGGTTCGGGAGCTTTAAGTTATAAATCCCTCGCTGAAGACAAAACCGGATTTAAATACGAAATGGATTTAAGAAAGGTTACCGGGAAATTCAGGTTCAGTTTAAGTACTGAAGTAAATTCCGACACCTTCGACCCTTGTGATTTGGGGTATTTGCAAAGGAACAACGATGTTGAAAATTCGTTGAACCTCAGTTACAATATCCATGAACCTTTTTGGATATTCAAAAACTGGCACGCTGAAGCTGAGTTTGAAAATTCACGTTTATACAAACCTAGTGTTCAAATGGGGAATGAAGGTTATATCTGGACATCGGCATTATTCAAAAACAATATGTGGATCGGGATGTTCATTGCATACGACTGGCCAAAAAACGATTATTATGTAACCCGTGTAACCAACAGGTACTTTACAGTTCCC
>JAFGEV010000005.1 GCA_016931385.1 Prolixibacteraceae bacterium | reverse complement strand
TCGGCAGCCAGCGATGCAGCTTTTTCAACCGGATTGCTGCCAGTTCCATAACGGGCATATGCATAATTAACAGTTATGAAGCCTTTTGCGCCGGTTGAATCGAGGAAAGCGTAATACTTTTCGGTATTCATTTTCCAGTTGATGTCTTTCATTCCATCAGCAAAATCTGTCCATTCACCATTAAATGTTAATGCTTTATCAGGTAAATCGGATGGTAATCCGTTAAAAAAATACATGTTGCTTGCATCGCCTCCGGGGAAGCGGACCAAAGCAGGTTGCAGCTTTTTTGCATGAGATATAAATGTGCTGTCGGTTAGATAGTTTCCGGTATATGTTGTTGCATTAACTCCAAAAAGATTGGGTGAAACTATGCTCATTTTTTTGTTGGGGTTAACCTTTATGACAAAATCATTAGTGCATTTGAATTCATCTTCTGGCTTTTCTGTTGAACTTGCTGAATTGAATTCTTTTACTTCCAGGTTGTTGATGATATCCTGGCTGGTGTTATTGCCTTGAGCGGATACATTTAGGGGAAACCAAAAAATGATGAATACCAAAAGAAGTTTTATGAGAATATCTTTCAAAATCATCATAATTATTTAGCTGCAAGTTCTTTCAGTGTTTTCTCAAGTTTCGACTCACCTTTCGATGAAACATAAGGTCTTTCTGCATTGAAATCGACCAGTTTTCCCTCCTTGTCAAAAATCATGTAACAGGGCACCCAGTTTATTTCCATTAACTTCAGCATCTTCGATGTTCCCCAGTCGTGTTTTACCATACGGTAGTGGTTTGTCCTGGTCATCGATACTTCAAATAATTGTTTCCAGGTTTCATCACCGGGCCTGTCCTGTGCAATGTACACAAACTCAACAGGCAGGCCGTCAAGACGTTTGTGCAATTCACGCGAACCGGGCATGGCAGCACGGCACGGACCGCAATTCAGGCTCCAGATATCGAGATAAACAACGTTGCCTTTATATTTTTCCATCATTTCGCCAAAAGTAAGTTCCGTTCTGGTAGAGTCTTCCAGTAAGGTTTCAGCAAATTCAGCACAAAGCGGCTGGCCGATAAGGCTTTGTTTGTAGTAGTATTTTTCCATTGCTTTTCGTACCGTTTGCGCTGAAAGTGAATCTTTTTCAATCTCCTGAAATTTTTCATAAGCTATGCTGTCAAAACGGTTGAACGAAAGGTCGGAGCATAGCCAGTTGGCAATTGCATATTCACGTGTTTTTCCTTCAAGAGAATCAAAAAGGATTGTGTATATGGCCTGATTCCAATTGAGCGTAGTATCAGCTTTCATAACTTCATTGCGCTTTGTAAAAATGAAATTTCTCAGGTTTGGTATATAATCGGGTGTGACAATTTTTTTGTCGTCGATAAAATTGCTCAGCACATTGTACTTAGAATAAATTCCGGGAAGCCCGAGAGAATCCTGATCCGTTTTTGCCATATACGAATACCTTCTGGGATATGATTGAATTATGTATTCAAAATGGACATCGGTGCTCAGTTTGTAGAAATCAATAAATGTTGATTCGATGCTTCCCTTTTCAGGATATGTTTCCAGAAAATCCAGACGCCGCTGTTTGAAAGCAGTAATTGAATCGATCAATTGAGCCGGAGTGAGATTCCCCCTGTTGGAATATGAATAAAATGACATGTCGTGGGTACGGTTAACCTCCGAAGCATAAAGGAAATTGTTCTTTTCAGCTCCTTTCCCGTTGAAAAGAATTGTGTCGGCTTCAATTTCAATGTAAAGTTCATCACCTGGCAGGAAACAAATATCGTGGTAAAACCAGCCGGAAACAATTCTTCCCACAGCAAGCCTTTCAATAGGTATGGTAATTGAGAATTCCGAATTGCTGTCAACTTTTGCAATGTATTGTTCCCCTTTGTTGATGATCGGGTTGTCCCTTATCCAGTCGAATTTTACTTCTTCAACATTGCCGGTTAGTACTTTACCGGTTATGGTTACTTCGTTTGTTTTTTCCTGATTACATGAAAACAGGAGTATAAGCAGTGAGCTAAGTAGAATAATTTTTCTCATTAGGTGTTTGATTAATTTAAATTTTATTTATAAACGAAAAAGTTTGACGTAAATTATAACCCGAAAGTATTTGTATCTTTTTGGAAAAAATATTTCATTTCAGGAATATTCTCAGGCATTCTCAAAAATAGTTTCCTTGATTTCCGTTATATCGAAAGGTTTCATGAAATATTTCAAAATGATTTTTTCTTCAATCGATTTTCTGATTTCTTCAGTGATAATAAATCCCGATAAAATATAGTATCTCTTATCGGGATATTTGTTTTTAGCCCTTTTAATAAATTCCAGACCGTTCATGCCGGGCATTCTCATGTCGCTGATAACAACATTGATTTCCGGATTCTTTTCAAGGATTTCAAGGCCATTAAAACCATCCATTCCAGTGACGACATTGAAAAAAGATGAAAAAATTATTTCAAACAATTCAGTGTTTGTCGGTTCGTCGTCGATGTAAAGTACGTTAATTTTATTATTCATGTTTTTCGAATGTGGGTAACAGAACGCGTGCAGTTGTTCCCTTTGTTATTTCAGATTCAAACTCGAGTTTTCCATTGTGTTCAAGAACCAGATTGTAAGTTATCGATAATCCCAGTCCGGTTCCTTGTCCCGCTTCTTTGGTTGTAAAAAACGGATCAGTAATGTTTCCTATTATATTCTTTGGGATACCTTTTCCTGTATCGATTATTTCAGTAATGATCCAATTATTTTTTCGTTCAGTCGTTATTTTGATTTTTCCTTTTTCAGTTATTGCTTCAATTGCGTTGCCAAGCAAGTTCAAAAAAATCTGATGTAATTTACTAATATTCCCTTTAACAATAAGTTCATCAGGTGAAAATTCTTTCAGGATTTCAATTTTTTCATTGATTTTGCTGTTTATTATTGCCAGGCAATTTTCAATAACGAAATGAATTTGACATTTTTCATCCATGCTATTATTTTCGCTACTGAAATAATTTAGGCCCATCACTGTATTCGAAATTCTTTTAATTCCTTTTTCGATACTGCCTAGAAAAACTGAAAATTCATTCTTGTCATCGATGCATTTGCTATTCAAATAATTATTTAATCCTTCATATGCTCCAGCAATAAAATTTAACGGATTATTGATTTCGTGTGCAACGCCTGCCGTTAATGTGCCCAGTGAGGCCATTTTCTCAGCTTGAAAAAGCTGAGCCTGTGTATTCCTCAGGTTTATAAGAGCAGTTTTTAGTTCAGCGTTTTGGTTAAAAATTATATCATTTTTGCTGATGAGTTCTTTATTCGTCTTTTTCAATTCATCGATTGTTTTGTCTAGTTCAAGCGTTTTCTCATGAACAAGTTTTTCAAGGTTTTCTTTGTGCCTTTTCAAATCGGCGTGGAGCAATGTGTTTTGAATTGCTACCGACAATTGATTGGCAATTGTTTGCCCAAAGCTGATTTCTTCTTTATTAAAATTTCTTGTTTTATTACATGTTCCAAGGATGAGAACACCTATCGATTTTTCTTCCTGAATAAAAGGGAAATACAAAAGGCTCTGCAAATGTCGAAGATCAACGATGTTTTGTTCCGAAGGAGATAGTTTTTCTTTCCCGGTATCGGGAATATGCTGCGGTTTTTTCGATTCAATTGCATTCCTGACGTGTGGATGGTTTTCGAGTAAGGCCCTTCGCAACGATTCAGGCATGTTAGGGTCAAGAGGTGGGGTGGTGGCGCTCAAAATGAGTTCGTTGTTTTCTTCAAGCGTATATATGGCAGCCGATTCAATTTCAAAGAGTTCAGCCATTCCGTCGCTGATTATTTGCAGTACTTTTTCATATTGAAGTGTGCTGATAATATTCTGACTTATTTTAATCAGGATATTTAGTTCACGAATGCCCTGAGGATTTGCATTTAGTTTCATTTGCATTTGGTTTTCAAGCTATCCAAATTAGGAAATTTTTAATTGAGTCTCAACTGTTTTAAACAATAATATTTGATGTTTTTTTGTGATTCTTTATTTGTGTAAGTAAAACTTGCTCTTTGCCTTGATCGAAGAAAATACATTTTAAATTTTTTTTTATTCCTTCTGCCTTCGGATTCTGTATTGTTTTGCCTGTTCATCGAAAAGTCGCCCTTGCCAGCCCTACTTGTCCATTGGCCCAATCAGCCCGAACAGGTCGTCTTCTTTGCGAGGCAAGAGGCCGGTTTTTACATCAATAATCTCGAGGAACGAGGCCATTCCCCTTATTCCGTAACTGCTGCCAACATATACGATCTTATCGTTATCGGCAAGGCACTTTTCATTTACAAGGCTTTTAAGCGCTTCTTTTATGGTTTTGTCCCGGTTTTTACGGGGCTTGATCAATGAAGGGAACACACCATACGAGAGCGCAAGTTCGCGCATTACCCTTGGACGGTAGCATTTGGCATATACAGGAATTTCTCCCTTGAAGGCAGCAAGGTGCCTGGCATTGTTTCCGGAAAGCGTATCGGTTACAATGGCTCTGGCTCCCATTTCGTATGCTGCCTGAAAAGCCATAGAGGCAAGCAGGGGGGATGTTTGTGAATTTATGGGTGGTACAATGTCGTTTCTCCGGTCTTTGTTCCGTTCTACTTCCTCAGCAACCATTCTCATCAGTTTTACTGCCTCAATGCCGTATTTTCCTGAAGCGGTTTCGCCGCTCAGCATCATGGCATCACAGCGGTTGTATACAGCATTGGCAATATCACTCACTTCGGCACGGGTTGGACGGGGGTGCTCAATCATGGTATGGAGCATTTGGGTGGCCATAATTACTGGCCTTTTACGTTCGATACACTTTCTGATCAACATCCTGGCTACAGAGGGAATCTTTTCCGATGGGATCTCAATTCCAAGGTCGCCGCGTGCAATCATAACTCCATAGGCATGATCCAGAATTTCATCTATGTTATCGACTCCTTGCTGGTTCTCAATTTTCGCGATAATTTTTACAGGGCTTTCATGTTCATCAAGAATTTTCTGTATGTCGATTATGTCCTGCTTGTTGCGTACAAAAGAGTGGGCAATAAACTCAATATGATTTTCAATGGCAAAGTGGATAAAATCGATGTCCTTGTCGGTAAGTGATGGAAGTTTAATTTTTACTCCCGGAGTATTCACGCTTTTCTTATTTTTAATTATGCCGTTGTTCGTGACTTCGGTATACAGGAAAATATCGTCTTTCTTTTTAACTTCAAGTTCAATCTCGCCATCGTCGATCAGAAGTTTTGAGCCAACAGGCACATTGTTTACAAAACCGGAATAATTCACATGAAGGCAGTCTGTTTGCGAGAGATCGCCCGTAACTTTTATCTTGTCGCCAAATGTTACTTCAAGGTTTTGCTCCATATTGGCCGTACGCACCTCTGGACCTTTTGTGTCAATAAGAAGGGCGATTTTATCGGATACTGAGCGCACGTTGTTCATTATTTTGCTTGCACCGGCCCGGTCGATATGGGCTGAGTTCATCCGAACTACATTCACTCCATTTTGGTATAATGCTTTAATGTATTCCGGATCACTTTTCCAGTCGGATATGGTGGCGACTATTTTGGTGTGTTTCATTTTGTATGTTTTTACAGCAAAGGCGCAAGACGCTAAAAACATTAAAATAAAAAATTGCTTT
>JAFGEV010000365.1 GCA_016931385.1 Prolixibacteraceae bacterium | reverse complement strand
GATGTAAAGGCAGTTTATCTTGGCCGTCCGTGGCGGCCATATGCTAAAACGGTATTCATCAGTTGTGAGATGGGAGGGCATATCCGTCCCGAAGGGTGGAACAACTGGTCGGATCCCTCGCGTGAAGCTACCACGTTTTACGGCGAATACGGAAATACAGGCCAGGGCGCCAACTTAAGCAACAGGGTAAAATGGATGAAGAAACTGACCAGAGAAGAAGCACAGCATTATAACCTGAAGCAAATTTTCAGGGGTTGGGAGGTTGAGTAATGGCTGGCGGATACCGTTGACAAGTTCTTTACAACTGTCATCTTCGCATTGTGCGTATGAAATTATGGGTTCAAACTCAGGATGATATTCCATTTAAAACTGTCATTGGCAATTTTCTGAAAATACTTCAGTCTCCCGTCTTCCGTCTTGCCCGCCGTTCCCGATTTAATCGGGATTAACGAAGGCGGGCTTCCGTCTTCTCTTAGCGAAAATGCTTTTCCAAAAATTTCAGGCTGTTTTTCCACAAAACCCTGTCGACAATTTCGATGATTTCGGCTTCGGTTTTGCCTGCCAGGGTGGCTTCATACGGAGCCCGTTTTTTCATTACCCTGATCAGTGCGCGTCTGAAAGCAGGTAATTTCGTTGCCGTGTTGAACGGTTTGAGGGGCGTGATCATCCCGTTAAAATCGGTACCCAGGCTTATGTTGTCCCATATCTTTTCAGGCTGCCCGGTTTGGTCGAGAATATGCCCGGCTATGTACAATATCTGGTCGACAAAAGGTTCGGCCCAGATTGTCCGTTTTGCCCTGGGCGATTTGAACCAGGCTTTTTTCTTTGTTTGGTCAAGTTTTTCCTTGCCCATTAAAATTCGCTGGTCCATGATCAGGCCAATCAAGCCTTCGGAATTGTGTACGATCATGATTTCGTCGTCAGAAACAAAATCGTCCCAAGGATTATAGTCGGTACTTTCAGCGTAAAGGTCGTCGGCTACTTTAAAAATTTCCTCTGGGTTTCCGTGCATTTCGGCTTCCTCCATGGTGGCTATCCCGTTAACGGCTGTATGGCTTATAATGACCGGGATTTTATCTTCGCGTTGTGACAGGTATTTGTAGTACCATTTTCGTACTTTAAAGCTCATGTGTTCACAATCGATCAGAATCCTTCGTTGTCTGTTTTCGGTACTTAGCAATGCGTCAACAACACTTTTTCCAAGTTCGGTTATACCTTCGTTCACACCGCCACTTTGGTCAAGTACTTTGTTTATGGCGCCATAAAGGCCGACAGAATGCCCGCCTGCCTGGTTCCAGAAAAAGTGGCTCAGGGTTAGGAAGAACGGGCACCATGCGCCTTCCTGCTCCGGGGGGCCAAGCTTTTTTAAACGCTCAATGTTTTCCAGCACCTTTTTTTTGAGAGTGGCTATGTTTGTATATAATGTGTTTTTTTGCCCGGAGCCAAGGGCATGTGCGCCTTCAATGGTCAGTACAACGGCTATGGTGCTGTTGTATCCAGGCTGCATATCCAGATTGTCATCAAGGTTAAGTAGGTTTTTTAAATCGTCGAAATTGTGAACAATTTTATAGCTAAACCTCTTCCATAGGTATTGGTTCAGGTAAATTTTTCGTGTTTTTGGCAAAGCCCAGTCCTGCATAAAACTGAGTTCCTTCAACAGGTCGTCGAAGTAGTCGTGCTCATATTCCTGAATTTCATCCGATCGTTCTTTTGGAATATCAACAATCAGTTTTGCAAGGAAATCGGTAATATTACCTGTTCCCAATCCCAATGGTTTTGCCGTTACAAAGCCCTGTTCAATTGGATAAATCGATGTCATTACAACACGCACTTTGCCCCTGGCAAGCTGTGAAAAGTCGCCCTGTGCCGGGAATATCGGGAAATACTTCTCGTACCAGGCAGTTGGGTATTGCCTGTTATACGTAAATAAAGTTGTGTGACAGTGGAGGTCGGAAAAGTAGTTTGCCATGGTATCAGTGATTTTTCATCTAAGATATTATTTTTTTGGAAATGATTCACTGAACATAAGAAAAATTCCAAATTCCAAATTCCAAATTCCCAATCAAGCATCTATCATCGGGTATCAAATTTAGGGCAACTTAAATGCAACCATCTCAACACTGTTTCTTACCAAAAGAATGTTTCCGGCTATTGCAGGGTGATTCCATGTTTTATCATTTAAAACCTTTATTTTGCTGATCTCATTGAATTCATCGGGTGTTGCCGAAACCATGGCCAGTTCTCCCCTTTCGGTAAGCACAATTATCAGATCCTGATCGGGGAGCAGAATAGACTGCCCGCTATAGCGTCCCCCTTTCCATTTCACTTCACCGTTTTCGAGGTTTAAACAACAAAGAAGCGGGCCATGATATCCGTATAAGTACCCCTTATGGATAACAAAATCATTAAAATTGGTTTTCATACGGGGCGAAGTCCAATGCACATCAATATCCCAATCGCCAGCTGTTTTTGATACAGAAAGGCGTCGCATCCCTTCCGAGAGCCCGGCGCTAATAAGCAGATCGTTTTTATCGATCAGTGCAGGTTGCACAATGTGTTCCTCGGGGCAAACATGCTGCCAAAGAATATTTCCGTTTACCGGATCGAAACTGGTTAAACCGGCCTGGCTCATTAGCAGTATCTGTGATGTACTGTCGATGATTACATGGTGTGGCGAACTGTAACTTCCACCCCCGTCAGTGCCCATCCACATCAGCTCTCCGTCAAAACGGTTGTAGGCAGCCATTCTGCCTGTGAGGGCAATGTAAACCAGGTCATCGATAATTAGAGGTGAACTTGTGAAACCCCATCCTGGAATCTCTTTACCTGTATCGTTTGCTGCATTCCTTGACCATGCTACCTTGCCGTTGGAAATGTTCAAAGCATTTAGTATGCCTGTTGCACCTAATGTATATAAGTATTCATTGCAAATTGTGGGTGTTGAACGGGGCCCTGCGCCTGCATGAGAATCCCAGAAACGTGCTGAGTCGGCATGCGACCATACTTGTTCTCCGGTTTTGAGTCTGTAGCAGGTAACCAGTTCGTACTCGCCATGCTGTTCCTGGGTGTAGAAGTATTTATTGCCAATTGCAAAAGAAGAACACCCCGATCCGATTGCCTTACGCCAGATCTCAACTGGTGGACTGGTTTTCCAGTCAGGTTTAAATATTGTGCCAGGGTAAATGCTGTTCCTGTTCTTACCACGGAAACCCGGCCATTCAATATTGGATTCAAGCGCAGCGATTCCGGAATCTGATTGCAGACCAGTCGATTCCAGAAACTTCTCTTCAGCAGTTTCGGACCATCTCCACGTAATTTTTTGGCGGCCTTCACCTGTCATACCTTCAGTTCGGAGCAATATCCATATTCCTGAACTGAGAATGATAATTGCAATCATTATTAAACGTTTTACTGAAGGTGCCATTTTTTGTGTTATTAGTAATCCTGCCACGAAAGCCAGTCCTGAAACCGGGATTGAAAAAAGGATGAACATCAATCCCATATTGGCTGTGGCAATCGATTTGTGGAGGAAAAACGAAGCGATAACTAACGAAACAACGACTAATACAAAATATGAAAGCCTGTCTTTAAGAGCAGCTTTACTGAAAAAAAGCCACCATACAAAGATTGCGAGGCATAAGATAATACCACCAAAAATGCCTATAACGGTTGTGTTGGGTATAAGCCAGGGAATGAAATAGCGTATCAGCAACAATAATAATGCAATAATAATTCCGGGACAGATTTTTGTTTTTTGTGTTTTCATGGCTTTCATAATTAAGTTTATCCTGATGTTTTATAACTGTAATATTATTTCGACACAAAGATATAAATACATTACAAAATGTCAAATATATATTACATTTTATTTTATTTTTTCAATTTGCTTTATCAGTGTTTGAAAAAATGCAGATAATGAAAATGGATTATCTTGGAGACTCTATTCCGGGATACCACTTCTTCCAGATATCATCGAAGGTGCCGTTTTCGATAATTGTTGTAAAAGCGTTTTGCCATTCCTGTACATATTCGCTCTTTGTGTCGATGTTGAAAGCCAGGTATGTGTCACCTGTCGAGAGAACAAGTTCGTTTCTGGCATCCTGCGATTGGTAGCCTGTTTCACTAGCCAGCGATTCGATGGCAATGTCGTTAAGCACAGCGGCATCAACAGTGCCGTCCATCAGCATCTCAAAAACAATTGCTGAAGTAGCTCCACTTTTAATATTGGTGAAACCTGCATCGATAAGTTGATTTTCGGAAGCCCAGCCGGCAGGAACACCAACTGCCTGCAAATTTTTTGCATCATTTAGTTCTGATAAGGTGATTGAGCCTGAAGCTTTAACAAAAAAGCAATAACTTTTTCGGCAAACCGGCCCAATCCAGTGAAACAGGTCTTCGCGGGCTTCACTTCTGAGGGTGCTGAAAAGTAGTGTGTTTGGTACTGTAAGAGCTTGCTCGTAAGCCGGCGACCAACTGTTAACAATAACCGGGATGGTATTTCCTGTTTCATTCATAATTGCCTGAACAATTTCAACAGAACTTCCTGATAGCTTGCCATTGCTTTCACTGAAACTCTGCGGAGGGTTTTCTTCGGTGTAAATTGTGATAAGTCCGGGTGCATTAAACCCATCAAGGTAATTATCATATACTTTTTGCACAAAGCCTTCGGTTTTTAACCAGTCGATTTTTTCCTGCCACAACTCAACAACATCTGACGAAACCCCTGATGAAAAGGCATAAAATCCCTGAACGGTTGAATATGTGAAAAGGTTTTTTAATTCGTTGCTGTTGTATCCGGCTGCTTGAGCCATGGCATTTACAGCTTCAGCAAGGTCGAAAACCGATTCAACTGTTCCGTTAAAAAGTGCAGTTATTGCATCGCTGGTTGTATTGAAATAAACAATGTTCTGGAAATTTTCTTTTTCCAGTATTTCGGTAGTGGGGTAACCCGAAACGACACCTATTGATCCCAAATCTTTAGCATTGTTGATACTTGTGATTTGTGATTCCGGAGAATCTGTCGACAAAAAACTCATTGACGACAACATGACCGGTCCTACCCACTTGAATTTTTCTTTCCTTTCAGAAGTCATTACAGTTGTGAAAAGAACAACATTGTCGGACGTTTCAAGCAAATCAACAGCTTCTTCCCAGTTATCTGTAATCTCTATATCCCTCTCGGTTATACCCAAACAGCCCATTAAAGAATCGGCAATTTCCACTGATATTCCTTTCAGAGCATTGTTTTCAGAGTAACTAAAAGGCCTGAATTCTTCACAGATGATATGCAGGTTTGAAGGAACAATTACATCTTTTTTGCACGAAGAGTAAAACAACAATGCAATAATGCCAATAGTGAAAAGCCGACGAATATTCATAAGAATTTTTGGTTAACAATATACCTATAAATATTTAATTGGGGAAAATATAAGATTGTCTTTTAGTTTGAATTTTCTTTTGACTGTGTTTAAGTACATTATTACTTAACCCGGCTAAAAAACGATAAGGACTTTGAGGCTGCCTTTTATTTTGGCTTTTTCAAAACCTTCCAGTCCATTATCAATAGGATAGATGGCCTGGATTAACGGATTAAGGTCAACTCCCGATGACAAATAATCCAATGCAGGTTTGAACAAACCGCAGCGCGAACCAACAATTGTGATTTCGTTTACAACAACAGGAGTCATATCAATTTTCTGGCTGGAGGCAATAGTGCTTTTTAAAACCAACGTGCCACGTGGTTTTGTATGGCTCATCGAAAAATTGAAACCCGAAATGCTCCCTGTGGCTTCAATAACAATGTCAAATTGTTTTTTTGGCATATCATCAAGCATAAACGTTTGGCCTCTGTTTGCCTTTACCAACTCAAGTTTATCGGCATGTTTTCCAACATGTGTGATTTTGGCGCCGGTTGTGGAAAGGGCATGATTAATAAGCAGCCCGAGTTTGCCATCACCAACTATCAAAACCTCATCTTTTTCAGATATCATAACTTGCTCAAGTATTTCAAATCCTGCGGCAAGGGGTTCCGTTAGCACTGCAATATTATCCGGAATATTATCCGGAACTTCCAGTAAATTTTCAATTGGCAGGGTAATGTATTCACCAAAGCAACCATTCCTGCCAGATATTCCAAGTGTAGTGCGGTTAGGACAATGCCGCCCAAGTCCCTTCTGGCAATATTCACATTCAGTTTTTTTACAGGCACAATTGATTTCACCAACAACACGTTTACCTAAAAGTGATTGGTCGTTGTTGTTAATTTTTTCCACAATCCCGACAAACTCATGCCCGGGTATTCCCTTGAAACCCATGTAGCCTTTTGTAATTTCGATATCGGTATTACAGATACCTGCCACTTTAATACGGATTAACGCCTCTCCCGGAAGAGGTGAGGGCGTAGGGAAATTATCAATAAACTTTAATTCCTTATCGAAAATCAGTGCCTTCATTAACCGGATTTATTAATGAAGATTGCTACTTATGATTTTGAAAAACTCTTCGCGGGTAGCTTCCCTTGTAAATGCGCCAATAAAATCGGAAGTAGTGGTTACTGAGTGTTGTTTCTGAACACCACGCATTTGCATGCACAGGTGTTGTGCTTCTATAACAACTGCAACGCCAAGCGGGTGAAGTGTGTTATGAATGCACTCCTTAATTTGTGTGGTTAACCGCTCCTGAACCTGCATGCGGCGTGAATATGCTTCAACTACACGGGCTATTTTACTCAGGCCGGTTATGTATCCATTGGGAATATATGCAACATGTGCTTTTCCTATAAAAGGGAGCATGTGATGTTCACACATCGAGAACAATTCAATATCCTTTACCACAACCATCTGACGATAGTCTTCCTTAAACATGGCCGATTTTAAAATGTCTTCGGGATTCATT
>JAFGEV010000364.1 GCA_016931385.1 Prolixibacteraceae bacterium | reverse complement strand
CGCTCGAAAAAGAAGAAATATTTGGTACAGTTGAGGCAGTGAAAACGGTTTCTGATCTTTTTATGCCCCTCAGTGGCGAAGTGATTGAAAAGAACGATGCGCTAGACAGTGAACCTGAAAGTGTTAACAAAGATCCTTACGGGAAAGGCTGGATGGTTAAAATTAAAATTTCCGACCCATCAGAGCTCGATGGTTTGCTGGAAGCTGCTGCTTACAAAGATTTAATAGAAGCATAGTATACAAAAAGAGGCCGCGAAGGCCTCTTTTTATTACTTTTTATCCACCATTAATTTAATCTGAAATTCAAGCCTCCAAAGATTGTTAATCCGGGCATTGGATAACCGAATATTGCTGAATAGCTTGTATTCAGAATGTTGTCGGCTGAAACATAGAGGCTTAGTGAGGGCAGTAGTTTGTAATTTACTTTAGCATTCAGCAATACATAGTTTTGTATTTCTTCTTCTACAACATCGGTTGTCGATTTATTATCGGTTAAGGTATACAAGCCCGCAATTGCCTGTGTTGAAATATTGAAATTGAATTTCCCTAACAAATAACTTACGTTGGCTGTAGCCTGGTGTTTAGGAGAGGAAATACGTGGCACATCGGTGTGCAGGTACGAATATGTTGCTGAAACATTCAGGTTTGGTTTAATCCGGTAAGAAGCTTCCAGTTCTGCACCATAGTTTTCAAATTTTCCTGTATTCATATTAATCATTGGCGGTATACCGCCATTTGGATTCGGTATAGTCTGTATCAGGTTTTCGCCATTGATGAAAAAGATTGTAGCCGAAGCTTTCAGCTTTTTATTTAAAGCATATTGTGTGTAACCAAGTTCGTAATTCCACATACTTTCGGGTTGTAAGTTGGGATTGGCAGGCGGGAAAAAGTACAGCTCTTTAACATTTGGGCTTCTGAACCCTTTCGACACAAGGACTTTTATTTCGTTGTCAGCCGAAGCTTGCCAGGTTGCCCCAAGTTGAGGTATCCAGTTTCCGCCGTAAAGCGAGTGGTGATTGTAACGTATGCCACCATTTAAAGTGATTGAATTGAAAAGGGTTTGTTGAATAAAAACATAAGCGGCTTTTTCATTCACGTCGATCCATTTGTTGTTGAATTCCGAAGGCCCCCATTGCACTTTCCCGTCAACCATCGACGGTACCATAACCGGGCTGCCAATGCCCCCGTACTGGTTCCAGTCGATCCCAACACCAATTAAATTGTTCTTGAACAGGGTTAGCCCTTCGAACAACGAAATCCCGTAGTTCCGGTCGGTTGATACCCATTGGGTATAAAGCTCATGGTCGCCCTGGTTATAGAAAATCTTTAAATGTCCGTTTACTTTTTCAAAATCATTATTTATGGTAAAAATGCTGTTCACACGGCCAATATCCGCCCATGCGCCGTTGTTGGCATAAAGCTCGGGTGTTGACGTGTTAACCGGTCCCGGATCAACTGCATAAAATTTTGAATAATTACTGGTCCAGCTAAGGTCAAAATTTGGATTTATTCTGTAGCCTAAGGCGAGGTATGCGTTATCGCCTTTAAAGTTAGAGTTTTCACGTGCCCCGTCGGTCTGGTCATGGTTATAAGCTGCGTATACCGAAAAATTGTTTTTGCGATAACCGGCGGTGACTGTTCCTCTTATGGTGGCAAACGATCCGGCCGATGCCGAAACGCGGGCATTGAACCCGTCGTTCTCCTGTTTTTTTGTAATCATATTGATAACACCACCCATGGCGTTGCTGCCATAAAGCAACGAACCCGGGCCTCTTATCACTTCAACCTTTTCAATGTTCGATGTTTGATACATATCGGGGAAAGCATGGCCAAAAATGCCCATTACCTGGGGCTGGCCGTCAATCATGATCAACAACCTTGACTGGTCACCTGAGCCAACACCTCTTATCGAAACTTTGCCGGCTGCACCTTCAGCAACGCCAAAACCTGTTATTCCCCTTTCGGTTACGAAAACTCCAGGTACTGTGTTTCCCAAAAGGGGCATTATGTTGATCTCGGAACTGCTTTCAATTTCTGTTTCGGGAATGACAGAAGTAGTTAATGGTATATTCGACCTTGAAGTGGAGACCCTGGTTCCTGTCACAATTACTTCCTGTTGTTCGTACACATCAGATTTCAATTCGAAGTTAAATTCAAGGTTTTCTCCCTCTCCAACAATAAACCCTTTCGCGAGTGGTTCATATCCCACATAAGTTGCCTTCAATACAACATTTTTATTTGCAGGCAATGTTATAATGAATTCACCATCCGATGCAGTTACAACTCCTTTAAATGAATTGACAACCTGGACTGTTGCGCCCGGAAGGGGCTGGCCGGTTTCTTTGTCGGTTACAAAACCGCTGAGCGTCTGTGAAAAAGCTGTCACTCCTAAAAGCATTGCGGCAGCAAAAGATATTATTCGGTTTTTTATCATAATTACAAAGCTTAAAACGTAACACAAATTAATAAATTGATAACACTATGCGAAAGTAAAATTTTCTTTTGATTCTACAATTCAAACAATACTTTTTTCATTTTTAAGTAACTTAGTCGCTAATTAGAAATTTAAAAATTCTGAAATGAGAATATTGTATTAAAACAATTGAAAATGAAACATCCTTTGTTTTTGATATTCCTTTTTTTGATCATTGCATTTTCGCAGTGTACCCATAAAGACAAAAAAATAACTCAAACAAATACAATCCGATTTGTGAGCTTTCCCGACTTTTTCAATTTCGACATTCCCGAACCCTGGCCAAAATACGACACGGCCGT
>JAFGEV010000363.1 GCA_016931385.1 Prolixibacteraceae bacterium | reverse complement strand
TTAAGGTTAAGGTTAAGGCTAAGAAAAAGGCAAAGAGACAGATACAATTGCGATATATTTCTGCATATTAAAAACTAAACTGCCTGTCAGGGCAAACAGAGTATTGCATTATGTGGCACAGATAACAATTGTTTTCAATAAATTTCTTTTGTGTTCTATTGCTTTCTGTTTTTTTAATGTGGAAACCCCGTAGATGATTTCCGGTTTTTACCGGATTGATGTGCCCTTTGGCGCATGCTATCTTTGAGCTTGAAAAAAAAATGAAAAAATCAGGCATCATGGAAAATAAACAAATAACAGCCTATGCCTTCCAACTGCCTTTAAAAGAAAAAGCGGCAGCATACGGAGCTGGAATTATTGAAGATATTCAGTCGGAAAGCGCTGCTATCCTATTAAAGAGTTCACATCTTTTCATTTATGAACTGGCAGATTTCGAAAGCGACCTTCTGCAAATTAAAAACATACAGCATAAATACCCCTGGCTAAAACTTATAGCTGCCGAAAAAACATTCAACCAGAAGCACCTCGACAAATTGCTGGTCAATAAAGTGAGAGGCTACCTGGTGATCGAATCTGACCTTGAAGACCTAGGCAAGATGATCGATGAAATTATGAACGGTCATTATTGCTTTAGCCGGAACACCCTTATGGGAATTAAACAAGCACTCACAACAAACCCGACAACGTAAAATAAACCTGATGATGAAAAATTTGTACCACATTGCCAGATTATTAATCCCTGTTATACTGGTTCTTTGCAGTTTAGAAACTACCGGTCAGATTAATGTAGAAACTTTCACCCCCCCATATAGTAACGTAATCACATGGGGTACAGGCCCCGGCATAGCTGACTGCAAGAAGTCTGGCAATCGAGAAAGTGGCGCTCTTTCAGCCTTTTGCGGCGCTTACGTTGGTGCATCGGCAGCTGAAGCATTTGTAGTAATAAATGCTTTCAATCCCGATAGCATAAATCCGACCTGGATGAAAGTAGAAGCAGAAATCCTCCACCAGGGAGCAACACATACAGGCGAGTTTGGAGCATTTGCCGGTACACGCGTCTTTTGCAGCTCAAACGGGAAAAGATATTATAGGGATATTAATCCCGGTTTAACTTGGGTTGAAATACTTGATAAGGTGATCAGCATCGCACAACTTGCACTGCCCGGCACATCATACGCTTCATTAACCGGTGTTCAAAAAGTATTTGATGTTATCGAAAAAATTAATACAATCAGGGAATATTGGGATTATTATGAAACGCTGAAAAATATGCTGTATGGTGAAACCGAAAAAATTTCATACGAATTCAGGGCAATACCTGGATATAATGAAATTCACATTGGCGTTCGTGCCGATGCCGCCGCCTTCTTAACCAGCTCAGGGTTTGCCCTTATTTTCGGGCAGGTTGTTAACGCAAAAGTAACCATGCGTGGTGCTGACGGGCACTGGTATCCTGCTGATAATAGTGTTGTAAAATGGATAGATAAAGAAAGCGGAGGTGAACCTAATGAGTTAGAATGGTGGGACAAGGCGCTGAAAGACTTTGTAGGCAATGCACACTCAGGCACTTATCATCCTTTTGCTGCTTCTGCAACAACTGCAAATTATCTTAAACGTCGCGATGTACAATCAAGCAATGTTATTGAACTCCCACTTAATACATCAGGGTACAATGATGAATACTTTGAACTCGATTTCAGTGACTCCGAACGGAATGCCCTTTCAACCGAAGGTACTTTCGAAGCCTGGGTAAACCCTGTTTATACAAGTACCTTTACCGGGCACATTATTCATGCCTCGTACGATCACGATGGTGATGAGTATGGCGCCGATGGCTGGGGCTCGGAAGATGAAATCCATTTAAGCTGCAACGAGTCGGGTGCATATTCTTTCTATATCGGTGGAAATGGTGAAGTGATCAGCATTAATTCAGGAAGTACGCATTATAATCCTTCAGATGGAGGCGGGTTCGACCATGTAGTTGGTTCATATATTAACAAAAACGGCCGCATGGAGGCCTGGCTTTATGTAAACGGGACCATGGTGGCAAGTGATTCCTGGCCATCAACAGCCAACATATCGCTAAACACTTTTCTGATTGGTAAACCAGCCAAAGACACTCGTCACTTCCACGGGAAATTGCACGACATCAGAATACGGCAAAACATGGTCACACCCCAGGAAGTGCAACTAGCCTACTGGCAGGGTGGTGGCGATACCGATAATCCTTCCGTACCTGTTTTAAACGATCTTCCCGAATTTTCGCCCTCAACAACGGTACTTGTCTCCTGGGAACCCTCTACCGACCCGACAAGTTATGTCGATTATTATGAAATCAGTTGCAAAAATGTTAACACAAGCGCTACCAGGCGCGACACCGTTTATGGCACTTCTTACCTCGACACATTACTTGCCGATGGTATTACTTACCAATACAAAGTAAAAGCCGTTGATGTAACAGGTCGTTTTAGCGCTTTTTCAGATATTATTACCACAACCATCGATACCACCCCGCCCATGCAACCTGTTCTTGAATATATTGAACCCTACACGGCAGGCACATCGGTCAAACTTAACTGGTCCTGTTACGGAGCCGATTCGTTTATGGTTTATTACAGTACAAGTGAAAACTTTTCAACAGAAAGCACTGTTCTCGACAGTACGGAGTGGATCAGTCCCGATTCAATTGAGCTATCAGGTTTTACAATGTATAATCCTGATTTACATTCAGAAACCTATTATTTCAAAGTCAAAGCCAAAGATGCCAATTTCATATCAGGCTTTTCTGAAATTGAATCAACTACTTTCGATAATCTTTCACCATTTACTCCCGACCTGTTTGCAACAGATGCATATACTTTCGGGAATGAAATAACCCTGGACTGGGAATCATCTGATCTGTCGGGATGGGATAATTGTGACGATGCCGAAATTAATTTCCAGGTTCAGTTCTGTAATCAAATTGACTTCGATTCCGTATCGGCCACCTACTATTATGAAAGCCATTGTTTCGATTCGGTTTCCACCTTTACCTTAAAGAATTTACCCTCGAACACAACGTTGTATTTCAGGGTAAACGCTTATGACGGAGCCGGAAATAAATCGGCATGGTCAAATACCGAAAACACAACCACGTGCAATCCCCGTATGGAGGCAGAACCGCTTAATACTGCCGGTAGCAGCAACAATGTTTACTGGTTCCCTACCCCCGGAAACTTTCCCTCGATTGAATACCAGGTGCAATGTTCCGACAATGATGTTGACTCCCTGGTTACTTATGCAACAGAATCGGGCTGGATCACGGACACTACATGGACATTCAGCGGCCTCGACGATAACCAAACCTATTATTACCGGGTAAAAGCCAAAAACGCTGATGATGATGAAACCGAATGGTCCGATTGGGTATCATCAACCCAGGACTATGATATCCCCGAACAACCATTCATTGAAGACATCCCGGCTGAAGTGAATACCAACTGGGTGCAATTCCGTTTTATCAATATCGATTGCGATTACGAATACATTCTGGAATACGCCAAAAACAGCGCGTTTTCCGGTTCAACATTGGTTGAAACAGGCTGCCTGTCATCCTACAAATTTCACTTCCCCACAACAATGAACGATGAAACGGTATGGTTCCGGATCAGGGGCAAAAACGGGACTAAATACAGTGAATATTCAAATGTCGTAAGCACTTACTACAACCCTGATCCGGCGCTTATGGAATACATTTACTATGTTTCTCCAACCGGGAATGACGGCAGGGCGCCCAATGTAGCCATGAGTTATGACACCCCCTGGAGAACCATTCAACATGCAGTGGATAATTCCGAAAACGGCGGAATCATTAAAGTTGCCGGCGGAATCTATGAAGAAGATGTAATCATAAACAAACCTGTTACGGTCCAGGCGCTGAACAATAACATAATGCCTGAAGTAACCGGCCCGGCCGGTCCGGCTTTCACCATTTATTCCGACAGTGTTTGCCTTTCATATTTAAAACTCTATACCAGTTACTTTCTGAATCGTGCAGCTGTAAAAGCCCAAACAGTTCAAGCTGTTCAAATCGATCATTGTACCATTGGAATTTCAACAACCGAAAATGCATACTATGGAATATGGTTCAACAATGTGCGCAATTCTACCATTGAATCGAACACAATTGACTTCAACACCGAGGGCATATACCTTTCAAATTCAACCAATAACACACTCTACAGCAACAATATCCATTACAGTGAAGAAACAGGCCTTTCTCTTTATTTATCGGACATCAATTCAATTATTAACAACGATGTATTCGAACAGCCAACGGCTCTTGTAATAAACAATTCAACATACAACAATTTTTCGTACAATATTTTCATGGAAAGCGACCTGAATATATATTTAACAGGATCATCGGGCCGGAACCAGTTTTGCCAAAACGGGATAACCTGGGGCACTACCGGTATATCGAACAACTGCCCCGCAGATCATGAAAATAAATTTTACCTGAACTATCTCAACAACAATACACTTGATATTGAAACTACCCATGGCGAAAACTGCAACATGCAATCGCCCTTAAAATTCGCATACAGGCATAACAGCATCGCTTATAAAAATTACATTGGCAACTCATATACCGACTATACATGGAACGATATTGACAACAATGCCCTTGGAGATACCCCGTATAGTTTTGATAATAACGGAGAGGACAAATACCCGGTAACAAACGGCCGCGATTTCAATATCAGAAGCTGGTTTTTATCGTCGGACCACAGTTTACCCGAAAAAAGCGATCAAAAAGGCGGTGATTTAGAAATTCAAAACGGCGAAACCTATCACTGGGTTTCTTCCAAATTATTTTCATATACCGATTTTCCTGAAGGTAGCGACAGATGGGAAATAAACTGGTTAATTAAGTTAGCATTAAAACAAGCCATTACTGCCGGCGGTACTTTTCAGATTGATGTTGGATACTCCCCTTCATCAACAGGCGCTCCATTTTATACAACAGGTATTACAGGAACTTTCGATAAAAATGATGCGTCTGATTTCGATTCCCGTATTTTCTACCTTGGCCTTGAACCTGAAGCTATGGATTTGCCCAGGGGACAATACCTCGTATTAAATATTACGAACCAAACCGGCGAAACCATGACTGTAAAAACAGGCGGTAGCTGGAGTTATCTTACCCCACCCCCGTCAGGAACCTGTGCACCTTATATTTTGAATGATTACGGCGTTACAATTGAAGAAGATTCACAAACCCTTTGTACCTGTGCACCATTTTGCTGGCAAAACCATGTCTGGGATCCCGACACACCTTTTGAAGACCTTGAAATAACCTTTACCGATGGCGAACATGTAGCCTATATTCTCGACCATGAAGATTTCGTGGGCACGGGTTATCGCTTTGTACCCGAGGAAAACTGGTCAGGCTTTGATACCTTGTGGATGCATGTTTCAGATGGGAATGCTTCAAACAGCCGTACTTTTATAGTATATGTTTCACCCGTTGACGATACCCCGGAAATTGACACTGCCTTTGTACATTACATGAACGAAGATGGTCAGTCGCTTATTTATAATTCACAATACGAAGCCTTTTTCGGACAGTTTGTTGAAGACCCCGACAACGATTTTGATGAACTGTTTTTTACGGTTGAAACCATCGACCTGAATGAACTGGGCGCGTACAATTACAACAGCATTCTTTTAAGGCCCTATACTAACTTTAACGGCTGGACCAGTTACAGGCTTATTGTCAGCGACGGTGAACTGGCCGACACAGCCGAATGCAAAGTATATGTTAATCCGGTTAATGATTTTCCTGAAGTAAAATTCAATTTTACCTTGAACATGGATGAAGACGAAACCGTGACCTGGGGTTTTGACCATACGGGATACCGTTGGAATACTTCAACATGGACATTCCCTTATGAGATAAACGATGTTGATACGTCCGACTCACTTATTGTATTGAGCAACAATCTGGCCGACCTGAACGATACCACCTTTATGATCGTGATTGAAAGCAGCGGCCACATCGATGTGGGGATATCGGGCAACGATTTCACTTTTTCAAATAATACAGAAGAGTGGAGCGGTAACGATATCCTGACTATAACAGTCTACGACCCGGCTATTGATACCACCTACACCATTGAAAAAGCATGGCCGGTGGTTATAAATGCAACAAATGACCGCCCGCAACTCACGGGTCAACCTGTAATCCGTTTTAACGAAGACGAGTCATTATGGATTAAAGTCGATACTTTAGGAAACTATTTTGCCGACAACGACAACAGCGATGATGAACTTTTCATCTCAATTATTTCAAACAATGTATTGGTAAAAGAAAACGGGAATGCTTATTATACCGAGTACCACTATAGTTCACTTGCAGGAGATGACTCAATAAAATTCTTCGCACCCCAGAACTGGTTTGGTAACGATACCCTGACCGTAAGGGTTCATGATGGATTTACGCCATCTACAATAGGACACTGGGTAGTGACCGTCGATCCGGTGAATGATGCACCCGTTGCAGGTACATTACCCGACATCCGGTTCAACGAAGACGACACCCTTTATGTGAACCGCTCTTTCTTTACCGACCGTATCAGCGATGCCGAAACACCCGATAGTTTACTTCTGATAACAATTCACAACGGAATAAAAGTAAGGTGTACCGATCTGGATACTGCCTTTCTTTTCACCTCGTTTGAAAATGCAAACGGCACCGAGACCCTGAACGTTATTGTAAGCGACGGGGAACTGGCCGATACAACTACCCTGTTTTGCCGGATTGACCCGATAAACGATGCCCCTGTAATTGATTCCCTGCCAAAAATTACTTTCCCCGAAGACCAATTCCCTGAATATAACCAGAATTTCTGGTACGCTTATGTTGAAGATGTTGAAAACAACGATCAGTCGTTAACATATCAGGTTATACAAGGAAATAATGTAAGCATAGGCAGAGATGGCAATGACGATCATGATCGTTTTGTTTGTTCATGGAACTGGTTTGGCACCGACACGCTAAAACTAAGGGTATTTGATGGACTATTGGCCGACACGGCTATTTTTATCGTTGAAGTCACACCTGTAAACGATGTCCCTGTTGTTGGCGGGCTTCCTGCATGCACTATGCAGGAAGACGACACATTGAGCCTTGCTTTTTCATGGTTCTATCCTTACATCAGCGATGTTGAAACACCCGATTCCCTTCTTATTCCCGATATTCAGGGGAATTCACATATCACGGTTGAAACAGCAGATACGCTTTTTCGTTTTATTCCTGAAGCTGACTGGAACGGAAGTGCATATCTCATCATTACAGCCAGCGATGGAGATACCATATCGGGCCAGGAATATTTTCATATTGTCGTTCATCCTGTAAACGACTCCATCCACATTGTATTCCCCGACACCATCACCGTAACCGAGGATGTGGCCTTTGATTTCGAAGTTGAAATTGATAACCATGACAATGACGACTGCGGATGGTGGCTTGAAAACCGGCCATCGTGGATACATAACAATACCCAAACTGTATTCGGCCAGTTTGGGGAAGGAACTTCCGAAGATTGTACGTTTAAGATCATTGGCTGGGAAATTGGCGGGTTAACCGACACTCTTGAGGTATTTGTTGATGTAATTGCAGTGAACGATCCTCCTGTCATACGCTTTCCTGATACGATCTATACTCAGGCATCAACAGCACTTAACGAACAGATCATTGCAAACGATCCCGAAGATTCAACTCTGGTATTTTCTTTAGGTAATCATCCCGACTGGCTTCTGCTTAACGATCAATTCATTAACGGGACCACTCCTGCCGATTTTTCCGATACATCGTTTGTTCTAATTGCTTCCGATGGTGAGCTAAACGATACAGCTATTGTAGCATTAATTGACTCAGTACTTCCGCTTCCGAAAGTAATCATTACAAGTGATGATTATATTAATGGCACTGAAGATGTTGAGCTCGAATACATCGCATCAGCCTTTAGCCCAATGGGGATGCCTGCCATGATCAGTTTCCAGGGATTGCCTGCATGGCTTGTCCAGGATGGTGACACCCTTACCGGCACTCCTCCAAACGGGGTTCTTTCAGATACAATATGCGTTATTGGCACAAACGGCTTTTCTGAAAACGATTCAATGGATGTGTTTATCAGCATAACCCCCATAAACGACCCTCCGGTTATCACGTCAGCTAAAATTGCCTTTGGAAAGGAAGATTCATCGTTTGTTTACAAGGCCGAAGGGTCTGATGAAGAAGGCGATCCGCTAAACTTTCATTTCGACTATGATCAAACCTGGTTATTCACGGCAGGTGACTCTCTGTATGGAACGCCCCCCGAGGGAGTTCTGGAATTTCAATTTATCCTGACTGTTTCCGATGGGCAGCTTTCGAATGCCCAGTTGGTATTGGTGAATATAACAGCTGTAAACGACCCACCGGTGCTAACAACAAGCGATACGATACAGGTTTACGAGGACATAGCGTTTGAATACCTGGCAACAGGTGATGATGCAGAAGACAGTACAATCACAATAACATTCGACCAAGTCCCCACCTGGATGACCACTTCGGGTGACACCATTTCCGGCACACCGGATGAAGGCACAGCCGATACAACTTTCGTGGTTCACATTTCCGATGGCGAACTGAATCCGGGTTATGTCGTAACCGTGATCATGAATGCGATAAACGATGAGCCAACACTCGATTCCCTACCGGCAATTGACGGCACCGAGGATACGCCTTTCGATATTGTGTTTGCCGGTTATGAAACCTTTGCTCACGATACCGACAATGTTTTCAGCGAATTGAACTGGGAAGTTGATGGCAGCAGTTCGGTATTTACTGTTGTAAGCCATGGGAATACCAGCGCTACCCTCACCCCGCCCGAAAACTGGAGCGGTTCGTCATCGGTTGAAGTTACAGTTGACGACGGTGAGTATTATGCTTCACGGATAGTATCGGTTACAATCGACCCGGTTAACGATGCACCTGTTGCCGAAGCGTTCCCTGAACTTCAGATGAACGAGGATCAAACCATCTATAAAAACATGGAATTCTTTACCAGCCGTTTCAGCGACGTTGAAACCCCGGTTGATTCCCTTGAGTTTACCATCTCCGACGGGCTGATCGTGAAACCCACAAAACTTGACACGGCCGTTCGCTTCGATTGTTTTGCAAACCAATTTGGTGTCGACACGTTAAATATCATTGTAAGCGACGGCGATTTGCAGGATACTGCCCTGCTGGTTATTGAAGTGACATCGGTAAACGATGTACCGGTAATTGACCCGACTCCTGATTTCAACATGAACGAAGACGATACGTTAAAAATCGGGCCTTCATATTTTTATCCGTACATCAGCGATATCGAAACACCCGATTCAGCTATGATACAAACACTTAAAGGAAGTGAATATGCTTATGCCGGAAGCAGTCAGGGAGATACCATGTTCATGATCATTCCGAACAGCAACTGGAACGGCAGCACTACCCTAACCTATTCAATTACCGATATGGATACAATCGTCAGCCACATGATCGGATTAAACGTTTCCCCTGTTAACGATTCCATACAACTTGTTTTTGACGACACGATCAGCATAACCGAAGGGATTGATTTCAGTTTTGAAGTCGATATTGAAAATGCCGATGGTGACAGCACCTTCTGGGGACTGGCCAATAACCCTGCATGGATGCTTGATTCAGGGAATGTAATTTATGGCATTTATGAAGATGAAGGAGCAGACTTTAGTTTCAGGATCGGAGCCGGTGAAATAGAAGGCCTGACCGACACGCTGGAAGTCTGGGTTGATTTTATCCCCTTAAACGACGCGCCGGAACTGACCTCTCCAACAACAGAGGATGCCACAGAGGATGTGCACTACGCATACAATCCATCGGCAACCGATGATGAAAACGATCCGCTCGTTTACAGTTACGAAACAGGTGAACCCTGGCTGTTCACTGCTGGGGATTCGATTTATGGCACACCACCCGAGGGAACACTTTCATTCAGTTTCAGGGTAAGCGTCAGCGACGGTTCTGCAAACGATCACCAAATGGTAAATGTAGACGTGCAGCCGGTAAATGATCCGCCGGCCATTACCTCGGCTACATCAATAAATATCGATGAAAATGTTGAACTCAATTATACACCAACAGGCGATGATCCGGAGGACAGCACATTAACCTATACCTTCCTTGATTATCCTTCGTGGTTGGGCACAACAGCCAATAATATCTGGGGAACTCCTGAACAAGGGCCTTTAGATACCTCTTTTGTTGTACGGATTTCAGATGGAGAGCTTGAAGCCGATTTTAAAGTCGACGTGCATGTAAATGCAATAAACGATGCACCGGTAATTGACCCGCTCCCGGGTGTAAGCGGGACCGAAGATTCAACACTTACTATCCTTTTCTCAAGCTTTGAAGCTTATGTTCACGACGAAGACAATACCCCGGAAGAACTGAACTGGCAAATCGATACCACCGGTTCGGTATTCTCTTTTGTCTTATCAAACGATACAATGGTTACCTTACGTCCACCCGCTAATTGGAACAGCACATCGTATGTACGACTTGTCGTCGATGATGGAGAACTGTCGGCCCGGAAACAACTCAGGATTACCATTGATCCGGTAAACGATGCGCCAATACTTACCTCCGCGGCAACTGACACTGCAACAGTAGGTGAACTTTTTGTTTACCATGCAACAGCTACCGATGCAGAAAATGATCCGCTTACTTTTAGCTACGATTCGGATGAAGAATGGTTAGAAAGTGTAGGAGATTCGATTTATGGCACACCTCCCGGAGGTACTCTTCCGTTCAGCTTCCAGATAATTGTTTCTGACGGAGAACTGGAAGACACCCTCGATGTAGATGTTGAAGTGGAATCGGATGAAGTTCCCGAAAACAACCAGGTATCAAACTATATTGCCCCGCCGGGAGTTGCCGCTTGTTTCGATGCCACGGAAACCATCACAGTTGCTGGCGATGGAACAGATGTAGTTTTGGGAAATGCAACAAACACACGTTTTATCGCGGGTAGTTCAATCAGGTTCCTGCCGGGTTTCCATGCCCATGTTGGCAGCTATGTTCATGCGTACATCACAACTGATGCCACATTCTGCGAAGTCTTTGAGGAACAAAGTATCGTACAGCTTCCCCCTGAACAAACAAAACTGGCTGATCCAAAACCATTCGATCCTTTCAGAAACGGGATAGAACCGGTTAAGGAAATAAAAGTGTACCCCAACCCGAACAATGGCCGGTTTAATGTTGAATTTTACAACTTTTCGGGTTCGGTGAATATTGCGGTAGTAAATACGCTTGGGTCTCTTATTTATCACTCAAATGTAGATGCATCAACCAGGGCAATTATTAATGTTCCAAATGCCCGCGAGGGATTGTATCAGGTTATTGTTACCGACAGCAAGACACATGTATCAGCAAAAATGATAATTTTCAGATAACTAATTTAAGTGGAAACTACTACAATTTTAAAATGAAAAAAACGCTGCTTATCATTTATAAAATTAATAAGCAGCGTTTTAAAAGATTTATTTAAAAAATTATTCAGCCCCTGCCCCTTTGGTAAGGGCTTCCATAATTTTTGTTTCCAGTTCCTGTGCCAGTTCAGGGTTGTCCTTTATCAGGTTTTTAACCGATTCGCGCCCCTGTCCCAGTTTTGTTTCGCCATAACTGAACCAGGAACCGCTTTTTTTCACGATACCAAACTCAACACCAAGGTCGACAATCTCGCCGGTCTTTGAAATGCCTTCGCCGTACATAATGTCGAACTCGGCTTTTTTGAACGGCGGCGCCACTTTGTTTTTAACCACTTTCACGCGTGTATGGTTTCCGGTGCTTTCTTCACCATCCTTAATGCTCCCAATACGCCTGATGTCTAGGCGCACCGAGGCATAAAATTTAAGGGCATTTCCACCTGTTGTGGTTTCGGGATTTCCAAACATGACCCCGATTTTTTCGCGCAACTGGTTGATAAAGACACAGCAGGTCTTCGTACGGTTTATGTTTGCAGTTAATTTACGAAGTGCCTGAGACATAAGCCTTGCTTGCAGCCCCATTTTCGAATCGCCCATTTCGCCTTCAATTTCGGCTTTTGGCGTAAGTGCGGCAACTGAGTCGATCACGATAATATCGATGGCCCCTGAACGTATCAGGTTATCGGCAATTTCGAGCGCCTGTTCACCGTTATCGGGCTGAGAGATCAGCAGTTCATCAATATCTACCCCAAGTTTACGCGCGTAAACAGGGTCAAAAGCATGTTCGGCATCAATAATTGCAGCAATGCCGCCCGCTTTCTGTGCTTCGGCAATGGCGTGAATGGCCAGGGTAGTTTTACCCGACGATTCTGGACCATATATTTCAACGATCCGTCCCTTAGGGTAACCTCCAACACCCATGGCAGCATCGAGCCCTATCGACCCTGAAGATATCGCCGGGACATCTTCTGCTACCCTGTCGCCCATGCGCATAATCGAACCTTTGCCATACGACTTGTCGATTTTGTCCATGGTAAGCTGGAGGGCTTTTAGTTTTTCACTGGTGATTTTAGATTTTTCTTCACTCATAATATTATACCAATTTTGAATTCTTAATGAGCCCTAAAACTTATAACTGTGGTATAATGCCGAGGTATATTTGGTAGACTTAAAAAAGCGAAGCGCATTTTAAGGCTCACTCCAAATAACAATCGGTATTATATTGAACTTAGGATTTGCTCCGTGTGTTTCTTTGTATCTACTTTTTTAAACACTTCTTCAATTATCCCTTCTTCGCTGATCACATAGGTAATGCGTAAAACACCCATATACTTTTTACCGTACATCGATTTTTCGCCCCACGCGTTGTATGCCTCAAGAATTTCGTGTTCAGTATCTGATATCAGATTAAATCCCAACCCGAACTTATCGGCAAATTTTTTATGTGAATTGACACTGTCGGGGCTAACCCCAATTACTTCATAGCCTTTGCTAAGCCACATCTGGTAATTATCATTCAGGTTACAGGCCTCGGCTGTACATCCGGGAGTATTATCCCTGGGGTAAAAATATAAAATAACTTTCTTTCCCCTGAAATCTGAAAGGGATATTTCTTCTTCATTTTGATTTTTCCCTTTAAATAAAGGGGCTAAATCGCCTTTTTTTAATTCTTTCATCTTTATTGTATTTTTATTTGACTATGTTTATTTTTAGATCATGTTAGCTTTTACAAAAGTTAGCTTTATTAAATAACAATACTTTTGAAATTTTGGCCATGATAAGCAAACATATACAATTTAACATTTCCATTATTCTTTTTGTTTTCACTGCCTTGCCATTTTCAGGCAAAACACAGGGAACTGAAGAACAAGCTGCCCGATTCTTTAAAAAAGGACAATACCTTCAGGCTTTGCCAATTTACGAAGAATATTCCCAGCTTTACCCAAATACGCCAATATATACCTATTATTATGGCGTTTGCCTCACCGAAACCGGCAATTTTGGAAATAAGACACGGAAACTCCTTCTTAAAGTAGCCCTTGAAGATGTGCCGGTAAATGTTTTGTTTTACATAGGCAAGAATTATCATGCCATGAACGATTTCGAAACAGCACTGATATATTACCAGCAATTCAAAGACGTATCGAAAAGCAAAGAGCAACACGATGTTAATTTACGAAAGGTAATGAAGCAATGCGAAAATTATCAGAATCCTTTCACCAATGAACCACCAGACAGCTACCTGGCCCAATACATTGGAGATAAATTGGCCGACAGCACTTCCTTTGAAACAAACGCAGAAGAAACACCAGAAAAAGTTACAATATCCAAAGAGCCCGATGAAATACATGTTCCTCAGAATATTGATCAGCACCAGGTGATTGATTCAACCGTAAACGTCCGGCCAGAGAAAGAAGAAACTGAGGAATCGGAATCGCAAAATACTTTGGTAAACGAAGAAAACATTGAAGAAATACTCGAGGATATTCAGGACACATCGATCAATTTTGTGCTTACAACCGAAATTTATTATTCAAATATCAAACAGTTCAGAAACGAAACGGCAAAGAACCATTTTCTTAAAGCCCTGGTCAATTCAAAAAAAATGGAACAATTTTTAAAACAAACCGAACAATTACGAAAAGATTATGACCAGACTGAATCGTCCGATTTCAAAAAAGACATTGCCAATGAAGTGATTGCTCTTGAAAAAAAACAACTGGCACTCAAAACAGCTATTGAATATGATTTCCTGAAAGCCCGCGAAATCGAAATGGATTTCTGGAACGATGCGCCCCCCGAAGAATTCCAATTGCTCAAAGATGAAAATGGTGGAAAAATAACAAAACCTGAAACTGAACAAGCAAAGGCTTCAAACCTTGCTGAATCCCCCCCTGAAAATACCGATCGTGAAAAGCTGGAAATTTTAGATGAAGAAAACACTGGAACCCTTTATCCTGAAAATGAAACCGAGCCCATCAGCGATGAAAGTGCCGGTGCAGAAATAACCTATAAAGTACAAATTGGTGCCTACAAATCGGAACTTCCAGAAACAACCCGTATACTTTATGAAAAGTTATCGGTATTGCGTAAAATTGACCAATATGTCAATGAAAAAGGAATAACCATATATACAATTGGATCGCTGTCGGATTTTGAAAATGCGCAAAAACTTCAGGAACAAATCAGACAGGAAAGCATAAAAGATGCATTTATTGTTGCATTTAAACAGGGAAAAAGAATATCTTTGAAAGAAGCTCTTGAATACACTGAAGAATGACAAAAGAGAAAAAAAAACCAACACAGGAACTTTTTTTTGGGGTACTGATGACAACAAACATAATAACACGTAATAACCAGATAAGGAATCCTTTAAATGGAGTAATATAAAGGAATTAGATTATTAAGTTGTTTGATAATATAAATCGAAACTAAAAGTTCGACACTTAACTGAGCCGAACTTTTTGCATTTAATTTGTTGACAGTATCCTACAACCACTTAAATGTTATTGTATTAAAAATTACTGAGGCATGATCAACTTAAAACCTGTATCCAATGGACAGGCCAAATCCTGTATTATTTATGACTGATTCGTCGCCGGGCAACCTGTTATCTACTGGTTTAATGTTGAGCATTCCAATTTGAGCATTAAACTGAAGGAAAATACCTCCTGCCAATTCATAGCCAACAAAAACATTTGCACCAGAATCGAATGCTTTAAAATAGGTTGAGGTTATCGGATCTCCGAACGCTACAACATCCTTGAATTCAATATCTGATTCATAGCTCATTGAGCCCCCTTCATATTTGGCTTTACCCATAAGGCCATAACTTATATAGGGACCAAACCCTACTAGAATATATCCACTTCCTAACGAACCCCGGTAAACCAGATTTAGCGGCAACTCAATTGAAGAAATTGAATAGGTGCTTGTTAGTAAGCCCGTTGTGTTTTTTGCTCCTTTTGTTGTAAAGAGTAATCCAGGTTGAAAATAGAACTCCGGAGCAAAAGGAATAAGAACATTAACTCCTGCATGATACCCAATAACCATGTCGTTTTCGAGTTTATCACCACTAAAATCTTTGCCGTTGAACGTCTGCAGATTAACACCTCCGAGTATACCAAAAGCGGCTTTTGCTTTGCCGTTATCCTGGGCCAAAGCCATGATAACTGAAAGCATAAATATCAATGCGATAGAAAATTTTCTGATCTTCATAGTCAATTATTTAGTTGTATTTACTGATTTATTTAGTTTGAGGCTTCTTTTTCTGCTTCAGCCCTCATTTTTTCATTTGCAGTGATCAAAAACTCCACCCTGCGGTTTCCTGACCTGCCCGATTCAGAGTCGTTGTCATATTTGGGATACGTTTCGCCAAACCCTTTGCTGACCAACCTGTTGTGCGTGATTCCTTTACCCGACAAGTAGCCAGAAACAGTATAAGCTCTGTTTTCAGATAATTTCTGATTATAGTTAACACTCCCCTTGCTGTCGGTATGACCCTGCAGTTCAATATCTGTATCTTCATAAGTGTTGAGTACCAAAACCAACTTGTCGAGATTTGTTTTAGCTTCATTCGACAGGTTCGACTGATCAAATCCAAACAGAACGTTGCTGTTGAATTCAACAACAATCCCCTCGCCTACCCGTTCAACCTTAGCATCCGGAACGGTATTCTTTATCTCGGCAGCCTGTTTGTCCATTTTATTACCAATTAAGGCGCCTGCAGTACCTCCAACAGTTGCACCTATTATTGCACCCAGCGCTGTATTTCCTGTGGCCCTACCAATGATGCCACCCATTGCTCCTCCGGTAGCAGTACCGATAACAGCTCCCTTTTGCGTTTTGGTCCACGTAGCACAACCCGACAACATAAAAACTGTACTCAATATCAATATCAAGGTCTTTCTAATTCGTTTCATAATATTTATGTATTAATAATTTTCACACCTCAAAATTAGGCTCATTACAACTTAAACATATTATATAACTGTTCATAAAAGTTACAATCTTCACACATTTTAAAATGGTTACATCTTGATCTGTGATTTGTGCAAATCATTTAAATAATTGTGTAATAATATTCTATGACAAACAAGATAAATTTGCTTATTCATTATAAAGCAGAAAAATTCAGACTATCAATAGTCCATTAAACCTGATCAACACAGAAAAAAAGTTGGGGCAGAACCGAAAAGCCATACGAGTAGGAATCAATTAACAAACCTGGAAATGAAAAGAATTGGATTTACAATGCTGTTCTTAATCTGCTTACTATCATTTGGTAAAGCACAAAATTACAACACTGGTATTGGACTTCGCGGAGGATTTACCAGCGGGCTTACAATTAAGCATTTTATAGGACCGAAATCAGCCCTTGAAGGAATAATCGCCAGCAGATGGAGAGGAATCTCACTTACAGGGCTTTACGAATACCACAACCGGGCTCTTAATATCGACAGGCTGCAATGGTTTATCGGATTTGGTGGTCATGTGGGTTTTTGGAATGGCGATTATGCAAAATGGGGAACACCCGGAAATGCATATACGGTTATTGGTCTTGACGGGATATTGGGTTTGGAATATAGTTTCCTTGAAGTTCCTGTAAGCCTGGGTATAGACTGGAAACCGGCGTTCAATCTTTATGGGCACAGCGGTTTTTGGGTCGATGAAGGTGCAATTTCCATTCGTTACATTTTTTAAATAGCTCCCTAAAAGAGATATTACCCAAATACCATTAACAGCATATAATTCAATATATTATGAAAAAATATTTAATGTTAACAAACGGGAAAATTCCTCCAATGCTTAAGCATAAGGGATTTTTATGGTTCTTTAATTCAACATGGATTATGTTGTTATTATTGAGCACAATGATGTGGCAATGCGAAAAAGACACCTTTGAGGGTGAAACGAAAGGCGTTTGTCCTGAAGTAATTTCTTCTGATCCGGCCGATGGGACCACAAATGTGGTAACCAATAAGATAATCACTGCAACATTTAATGAAGCAATGGAAATAGCCACGATTAATGGCGAAACATTTACAATAAAGCAAGGAACAACTCCTGTTTCGGGTATCGTTACATACGCCGACAAAAATGCAATCTTTACCCCAACAGGTCCGCTTGAAGCCAATAAAACGTATACCGGAACCATTACCAAAAGGGTAAAAGATCCGGCCGGTAATTTTCCGCTCGAAAATTACGTCTGGAATTTTTCGACCGGTAATGTTCCAAAAGTAATTGCTACCGATCCGGAAGCTGCAGCTTCGAGTGTACCGCTTGACAAAATAATTACAGTTACATTCAGTACCACCATGGATCCCGCGACCATTAATGGAAGCAGTTTTCTAATTCATCAGGGTACGAATCCAATTGCAGGGACAGTAAACAAGTCGGTAAACATGGCTACTTTATCACCAAAAAAACCGCTTGCCAACATTAGTCAAGGTACCAATTCAATTGCAGGGTTAGTAAGCTACTCGGAAACCACAGCTACTTTTACACCAACAAGCCCGCTTGAAGACAATAAGGTTTATACCGGAACAATTACCACTGCTGCAAAAGATTTAGCTGGTAACGCAATGGCCAGCCACTATAAGTGGAGTTTTTCAACAGCTCAAACCCAATACACCATCAACTTGTCATCCAACCCGGTTGAAGGGGGATCGACCAGTGGCGGTGGTTTGCTTAATAAAGAAGATCAAACAACCGTTGTTGCAACACCAGCAACGGGCTATACGTTTGCCAACTGGACTGAAGGGTCAACTGTTGTATCGTCGAATGCGAGCTATTCATTTACGGCAACGGCCAACAGAACATTGGTAGCTAATTTCACTATTTATACTTTTACCTTAAATGTAACAGCAGCAAATGGCAGCGTTGTAAAAGCGCCCAATCAAACAACGTACAGTTATGGAACGTTGGTTCAACTCACCGCAACACCAAATGCCGGTTATTCATTTACCGGATGGAGCGGTGATGCCACAGGTGCTTCAAATTCGTTTACCATTTTAATGAATTCGAATAAAAACGTTACAGCAAACTTTGCTTTGATTCCACCTGATACATATGTTTTAAATGTATCATCAACGTTAGGAGGAACAGCTGTAAAGACGCCAAACCAGGCGAGTTATACCAGTGGAACAAACGTACAAGTTACAGCGACACCAAATACCGGCTATACGTTTAGCGGCTGGAGCGGTGATGCCACAGGCAGCACAAATCCTTTGTCGGTTACCATGAATTCGGATAAAAACATCGTGGCAAACTTCACCTTGATACCAATAGTCACCTATACATTAAACATAACGGCTAACAATGGTGTTGTGGTGAAAAATCCAAATCTTGCCAACTATAACTCAGGAGCAACGGTACAGTTAACAGCTACACCCAACACGGGATACGAATTCTCGGGCTGGAGTGGTGATGCCAACGGCAGTACCAATCCGTTAACGGTAACGATGAATTCGAACAAGAACATCACTGCCAACTTCACACTAATACCTGCAGACACGTACACCTTAAATGTTACAGCAAATAATGGTACGGTTGTGAAAAATCCAAATCAGGTAAACTATAATCAGGGAGCCTCGGTTCAGTTAACAGCCTCACCTAACACTGGCTATGAGTTTTTATCGTGGGGTGGAGATGCAACAGGCACCGATAATCCTTTAACCGTGATAATGGATGAGGACAAAGAGATTACGGCAAACTTTTCGATTCTCACCTATTCTTTAACTGTGATATCAGAAAACGGAAACGTGGTGAAGAATCCGGAACAATTGGAATATAACCATGGTGAAAATGTAGAGCTTACTGCCACTGCAAATTCAGGCTATATGTTCGACTCATGGAGTGGCGATGCAACTGGCTCAAACAATCCAATAACGGTAGTGATGGATGAAAATAAAACCATTACAGCAAACTACGTTGTTGAACTTCCTTCGGGGCCAGCCCCCATTGATCTTAATTCGGCAGGTGATTTTGCGGTTCTGGCAGGTTCTGGTATTTCAAATACCGGTGTCACTACAATGATAAATGGTGATGTGGGTTCATTCCCAACAGCCACTATCAACGGCTTGCTTCCTGGAAACGTTAATGGTACGCTCTATACTTCAGCAGATCCCATAGTGGGTTTAGCAAAAGAAGACTTGACCACAGCCTACAACGATGCACAAAGCAGGTCGTTGGATGCCATATCGTTACCCGGACAAATTGGAGGCTTAAGTCTGGCCCCCGGCCTTTATGTGAACTCAACAACAAGCGGAATATCGGGAACAGGGCCGAACGGAATTCTTACACTCGATGCCGGAGGTAATTCCAATGCTGTTTGGATATTCAAGGTAGGATCGACCTTCATCACCGATGCCGGAACCAGTATTGTTTTGGCTGGTGGCGCACAAGCTGGTAATATTTATTGGTCGGTTGGCACCTCAGCCACACTTGGAACTAACTCGGTATTCTATGGGAATATTCTGGCCGATCAGTCTATAACGCTTACAACAGGTGCAACACTTTATGGCAGAGCGTTAACCCGGATTGCAGCCATTTCCTTAGATACGAATACGGTCACCAAGCCATAAGAATATCATAACAGGTTCACAAAAAACATCACATAGTTGATTCAATCAACCAAAACACTGAATATCAACCATGTGATGTTTTAATCCTTAAAAAGGAAATTAGAATTACATAAAAAGAAGAAACACTATGAAACGAAATTTATTCACTTATATTTTGAGCTTGATGCTGATTGCTTCTTCAATATCGGCTGTAGCACAAAAAATTGAAAGGCCTCAGCCAAAAATATGGCTGGGTGTTTCAGGGGCTGTAAACTCAAATATTTACACCGGAACAACGCAAACACTGAATTCTACCATTAAAGCTCCGGCTGCTTTTCACGAAGGTTTTGGTTTAACTCCCTATGGATCACTTCTAATTGAATACCGACTTACCCCTGTTATTGGTTTTATGCTTAACATGGGTTACGACAACAGGGGCGGTTCGTTTACCGGGACAGTATCTCCCTGCAATTGTCCTGAGGATTTATTGACAACACTTAGTTACGCAACCGTTGAACCGAGTATCCGTATTACACCATTCAAATCAGGACTATACTTTTATGTTGGAGGTGCTTACAGTTACAACATCAACAAATCATTCACCTACACTTTTGATGTCGATCCCGAAGCCCAATTCAACAGTGTACAGGGAGAATTCAGCGATATCAATCAAAGTGTGATATCGGGGCTGGTAGGGGTAGGTTACGACATTCCCCTTTCAGCAAAAACAAGTGCGAATCAGGTCAGTTTGTCACCGTTCTTCTCTTACCATCCCTATTTTGGACAGCATCCACGTTCAATCGAAAGTTGGTCGTTATCGACAGCCAGGGCAGGTATTGCCGTTAAATTCGGAAAAACACAACCTGTTACGTTTGAACCAACTGTACATAAAGCACCCGTTGTACCTGCTGAAATTGTTGCAGTACCCGATGTGAAATTTTCAGTATTTTCACCAAATAACTTTCCGGCAGAACGCAGGGTAAGGGAAACTTTTCCCCTTCGCAACTATGTTTTTTTCGATTTAGGATCGACAGAGATACCCGGCCGTTATGTTTTACTTGAGAAAAACCAGGTAGCCGATTTCAAAGAAACTCAACTGGAAGTGTTTACACCTAAAAACCTTTCGGGCCGTTCCGATCGCGAAATGATTGCCTATTACAACATATTGAATATTCTAGGCGATCGCATGAGTAAAAATCCTTCAAGCAAAATTGAGTTGGTTGGATCATCGGAGAACATTCAACAGGAAGGACGTATCATGGCAGAATCAGTTAAAAAATATTTGGTCGATGTTTTTGGTATTGATCCTTCAAGAATCACAACAATAGGAAATACCAGGCCAGATATCCCATCACAACAACTGGGAGCTACATTGGAACTTGGACTTCTTGGTCAGGACGATAGGAGGGTTTCCATTGGAAGCAATTCACCTGAGTTATTAATGGAGTTTCAGAGTGGTGAAGCTGCACCGCTGAAACCTGTAGAGATTAATGTGGTTCAGGAAGCCCCGATCGACAGTTATGTCTCAATTAATGTAGCTGGTGGAGATGAAGCATTTTCATCATGGAAATTGGAAATGACCGATGATGACGGAAAAGTTCAGAACTTTGGACCATTCAATCAGGAACAAGTGAGTATTCCCGGCAAATCGATCCTTGGTAAACGTGCTGAAGGGAATTACAAGATAACATTGATTGGTACAACTAAGAGTGGTAATACAGTAAAAAAAGAAACACAAAAACATTTGGTTCTTTGGACTCCAGCTACCGAAGAACAAGGAATGAGATACAGCGTGATTTATGAATTCAACGATTCAAAATCACTAAAATTATATGAAAAATATCTAACCGAAGTGGTAAGCCCTAAAATTCCCAAAAATGCAAACGTTATTGTTCACGGGCACACCGATGTTATTGGCGATCAGGCAAGCAACCAAAGTTTGTCGCTGGCCCGGGCCAATGATGCAAAAGGAATATTAGAAGCTGAATTAATGAGAAAAGGAAGAACAGATGTTAAATTCGAAATCTACGGTTTTGGGGAAGACAAAAGTGTTGCTCCTTTTGGGAATAAACTTCCGGAAGAGCGTTTTTACAACCGGACAGTGATTATTGATATAATTCCCCAATAAAAATTATTGATACAAAAAGGAGTAATTTTCTTGATTGCAACAAGTAAAGACCGTTTTGAGTATAAAAACTTAAAGCGGTCTTTCTTACGAATAGGCCAAGCATGACAGATAATCGGGATTAGTCGGAGTTTTTATAAAAATATTTAAAAGGTGCCACATATCTCAAAGTGTGATTCATGTAACTAATTTTTAAATGTGTGTAACATATCTGACAAGAAAGGGCATGACCTTTATCCCACTACAAAATACAAAAAGTAAAAAATCTGATAAGACGTTATCTAATGAATACACGACTACGAAATGTGGTAACAATCATTGTTTTTTTTTTTACTTCCAAATGAACTATTTGGTCAGGCTCCCGATTTAGGGGTCACTTCAAGCTTTGCACTGATTTACATTAATGCTCCGGCACGAACATCAAAGGCCGATCGGTTATTTAAGCAATGGGATTATTTACGTGCAGCAGAACTTTACGAAAAAGAAGCTTCAGAAAACCCAAACGCCGATGTATTCTTCAAACTTGGCGAATGTTACCGGATATTGAAACAATACAAAAAAGAGGAACAGGCCGCTTATGATAAAGTTAACGAGGCCGGCATTTATAGCAATTCTGAATTCTACCTGAACTACGGTTTGGTATTGAGGGCAAACGGAAATTATTATCAGGCAAAGGCGGCCTTCAGAAAAAGAAGTGAGTTGATGCCCTCCGATCTCAGAGGAGAATTCTTCAGCAACTCAATCGAACTGGTTATCGACGATCAGAAATGGGATGAGCCGATTACAATCACCAATGTTTCAACATTGAACACAGTTTATGCCGACTTCTCTCCTGTTTTTTACAAAGAGGGTATAGTTTTCACTTCATCGAGAGAAACAGCTTGTCAGGAAAAAATTTACGGTCGGATGGGTGTCGCATACAATGACCTCTATTATGCAAATAAAGGCAGCAACAATATCGATTTTACCGATGTGGTACCATTTTTAAAAAACAACAAAGAATACAACGATGGCCCGGCAAGTTTCTCAGCAAATTTCGATACATTATATGTCTCGGGAGTTAAAACCTACCTGACGGACAATAGAAGGAAAAAAAATAAAACAGGGGAGAACAGAATCTTAATATCAACAAATAAGAACGGACAATGGACGGAGCCGACGCTATTTGCATTTAATAGCGACAATTTTTCGGTTGCTTTTCCTTATCTCGCGCCCAATGGTTCGAGGCTCTTTTTTGTTTCGAACATGCCAGGAGGGTATGGCGAAACAGACATCTACTATTGCAACAGGGAAGGCAACAAATGGGGCAATCCGATTAATATGGGTCCCAACATCAATACGTTTAACAGGGAAAAGTTTCCCTATATCGACAGCAAGGGGAACTTCTATTTCTCATCCGATGGCTACCAGGGCTTTGGTGGTATGGATATTTGTATTGCACTAAATAATAATGGCACGCTGGAGAAGGCAAAACCAATGAAGCACCCGTTTAATTCATACTTCGACGATTATGGGATTTTATTTATCGAAGATGAGAAAACCGGTTACTTTACTTCGAACCGGAAAGATGGTGGGGTTGGCGATGACGACATCTACTATTTCGATCTGGAACGGGACCAATTGGTAAACGATTTGTCAGCTTCGGCATACACCATCGGGTACCGCCCAACACCACGAGACAAAGGAGTCCGTTTTCTTGTTCACTCACCCAAAAATATTCCTGATAAACGTTTGGTTAGAGAAACATTTCCTCTTCGCAATTACATTTTTTTCGATCTGGGTTCAACCGAAATTCCCGATCGTTATGTATTGCTAACAAGAGATCAGGTGCATGAATTTAAGGAAACCCAACTTGAAAATTTTACCCCGTCAAAACCAACTAGTCGCTCAAAACGACAAATGACTGCATATTACAATATACTAAACATTGTTGGTGATCGCTTAGAAGAAAATCCTTCCTCCGGTATAACTTTGGTCGGATCGTCAGAAAAAGGGGCCGAAGATGGAAAAGCAATGGCCAAATCGGTCAAAAAATACCTTACCGATATATTTCTGATCGATGGATCAAGGATCGGTATAGAAGGGCGCAGCAAACCAAAAATCCCTTCAGAACAACCCGGCGGAAAACTGGAACTTGAACTGCTTCGACAGGGCGACCGCAGGGTTTCAATCGAAAGCAGCTCGCCTGCTATGCTGATGGAATTCCAGAGTGGTTCCGATGCTTTGTTGAAAGAAGTTGAGATCATTGATGTTCAGGAAGCACCTCTCGAAAGCTATGTCTCGTTCAATGCAATTGGGGCAACTGAAACATTTTCGTCATGGTCGTTGAACATCAGCGATACCACTGGAACAGTACAGCACCTGGGGCCATATACCCGGGAAAAAGTGAGCATTCCCGGAAAATTTTTATTGGGCAGCCAAACTTCCGGCAAATATAAAGTAACGATGTGTGGTAAAACCAATAGTGGACATACCGTAACTATGGATACAACCATACAAATTGTACTTTGGACCAAAAACATAATTGAGAAAGGGATGCGATTTAGCGTTTTATTTGAATTTGATTTTTCAAAGTCGATCACACTTTATGAAAGATATCTCACCAATATTGTAACGCCTAAAATACCTGAAAATGCAACCCTTTTTATTCATGGATATGCCGATGTTATTGGAGAGACAGACAAAAACCTTTCATTATCGTTGGCACGGGCTACCGATGTTAGCAATATTATTAAACGTGCATTAGCCAATACCGGACGAAACGATGTAAAGTTTAAAATACTCGGGTTCGGCGAAGACCAGGCGCTAACGCCATTTGCAAACATTTTGCCTGAGGAGCGTTTTTACAACCGTACCGTGATCATTGATATTATCCCCAAATAAGAAACTGTTGGTGTATAAAAGAGTAATTTTTTAT
>JAFGEV010000362.1 GCA_016931385.1 Prolixibacteraceae bacterium | reverse complement strand
CAATTGCTGAAAGGCGCGAACTGGAGCGACCAGCTTCGTTCACCCCTCACCGAAGTTGGCGTGAATGCCCATGAAGGCGACTACATTATCGAAGTGAATGGCATTAGTACCAAAAAGGTTAACGACCTCTTTTCACTTCTTGTTGGCAAGGCAGGCACCGAAGTCGAAATATCCATTAACAGTAAACCGGAAAAAGAAGGCGCACGAAAAGTTATTGTAAAACCCATTGCCAATGAATCGTCGCTTTACTATTACAACTGGGTACAAAACAATATCGAAAAAGTTTCGGAAGCAACAAACGGTGAAGCAGGTTACATTCACATACCCGATATGGGAGCTAACGGCCTTAACGAGTTTGCCAGGTTATTTTATCCACAACTCAACAAAAAAGCGCTGATAATCGACGACCGTGGCAATGGCGGTGGCAACGTATCACCCATGATCCTTGAACGCCTGATGCGCGAAGCCGGGAGATCGAACATGCGCCGCAACTTGCCCGACCCGGCTCCGGTTCCACGGCAAACGTTACTTGGGCCCAAAGTGTGCCTTATCGACAAGTATTCAGCCTCCGACGGTGACCTGTTCCCTTACGGATTTAAACGTTTCGGAATCGGTACTGTAATTGGCACACGCAGTTGGGGCGGAGTGGTTGGCATTAGCGGTTCACTGCCGTTTATCGATGGCGCCGACCTGCGCAAGCCCGAATTTGCATCGTATTCTTCCGAAGAAAGCAAATGGATTATTGAAGGGCATGGTGTTGATCCCGATATTGTGATCGACAATGATCCGTACCTTGAATACATGGGACAGGACGATCAGCTTGATAAAGCCATCGAAATCATTCTTGAACAGGTTAAAACCGAATACAAGCCGCTGCCGCCAATACCGGAAGCGCCCGATAAAACGAAATAATTTGATGATGAAATAGAATTAAGGCTGTCAACAAAAAAAATGGCAGCCTTTTTCCTTTACCAACAAACTTTCATGTGTTTTTACAATTTTTAGTAGTATCTGATGAAAGTTACAACAATTGGGCTAAAGCCCTCGTCATTTGAGGCTTTCAATAGCCCCGGGCTTAAGCCCGGGGTTACTAAATCGTTTCTATAAAGCAGGGCTTTAGCCCAACATAATAATAAAGATATTTGCCTAATATTTCATTCAAATACTATGTTAAAAATTTTTACCAAACAACAATAATAACTTTTATCATGCTGAATGCAACTAACATTTAACCTTCGATTTTGTATATTTACAATCGGTAAATTTAAAGATGATGACAGCGATTGAATTGAAAAAAATATTGATTCACCGAATTGCAGAAATTGAAGATGAATCTTTCTTGAATGCAATCAAAACAATCCTTGACGCAAAAACGCAAACTCAAATAATTAACCTGACAAGTGATCAAAAGCAGGAAATTGCTGAATCAAAAAAACAAATTGAAAATGGTTTGTTTATTGAGCAGGATGAATTAGAAAAAGAATTTGACAAATGGCTTATTGCATCATGAAAAATACCCTTCTTATCCTTGCTTTTTTGCTTACACTTTCATGTTCTTTTAAAGAAAACAAAAGTGAAAAGGCTGAATTATTATCCGACTTGCTCCAGTCAGCAACATGGGTTGACCTGACCTATTCATTTGATGAAAACTCTGTATACTGGCCTACAAATGTTCCCTATACCCACGATACCGTTTTTTATGGTATAAACGACCAGGGATACTTTTATTCATCATTCAAATTCTCGGCCGAAGAGCATGGCGGCACCCATTTTGATGCGCCCATACATTTTGGCGAAAATCAAAATACCATAGAAAAAGTTCCCCTGAAGCAGCTCAAAGGGCCGGGCGTGGTTGTGAATGTAAGCGAAAAAGCAATGAATAACCCTGATTATTTGTTTACCGTTGATGACTTTATGGTCTGGGAAGAAAAGCACGGGCTAATACCCGAAGGGGCAATTATTCTGGTTTATTCAGGACATGGAAAATATTATTACGATAAGGAAAAATACCTTGGTACGAATTTGACAGGGCCTGAAGCTGTGCCCGAGTTGCATTTCCCGGGCTTAAGCCCCGAAGCTGCTTTATGGTTGTGCGAAGAACGAAACATCAATGCCATTGGCCTCGACACACCCAGCATCGATTATGGACAATCGACCGATTTTATGGCCCACAGGATATTGTGCGCGCACGGTAAAACCATTTATGAGAATGTTGCCAATCTTGATCAGTTGCCCGAAGAAGGGACATTCATTATAGCCCTGCCCATGAAAATCAAAGGGGGGAGCGGGTCGCCGCTACGGATTGTTGCAGTGATTTAATTATTGAACGATTATTTTTTGGGCTACCGTTTCATTGGTATCGGTTGCCCTGATAAAGTAGATCCCTTTTCGTTGGATTGACAGGTCGATGGAGATTGCTTCTTCATGGGTAACGATTTGGTTTATTATTGCTCCGGTTGAATTATACACGGCCAGGCTCACTTCACCTTTAAAGTTGGACAACTCAACAGTAAACCTTCCATTGCTTGGATTTGGATAGGCTTTCATCGATGCAAAGCTGTGAATATCGTTTTCTTCAGGTTCCTGAATTGGTGAAATGAATACACTTTTTTCTACAGGTACAACTGCAAGAATGCTTTCAGGAAGATCATTACAGAATAAACCTTCGGTGGTAATGTGTGCATCCACGTAGCTTCCTGAAGCAGCATGAAACCCGTGCAGGAAAACAACCGATTGCCCGGCAATGAAGAAGGCGCTGGCGCCATCCTGTATCTCAACGGAATTTCCATCACCGGCAACGGTTATGGTGTTGTATGCATCATAGCAGTTGTCTTCACCGGTTGAAACGGTTACATCAGAAACTGCCAGATCAACAGGAATATCTGTGGCAAACTCAACTTCTTCTCCGTAAGTTGTTCCTGCGGAGTTTGTTGCATAGGCCCTCACATAATAGGTAGTAGCCGGATCAAGCCCCGTCATGGCTGAAGCATAAGCACCAGTTGCTGAAGCGCTGCCTTCATCGGTAAAGAAATCACTGGCATCGTCAATGGTTGGCGCTGTTTCGGTACTCCAGCAAATTCCATGTGCAGTTGGATCAGGGCTACCTAAAACGTTTATTGTTCCATTTCCTGTGGCCGTATTGGCTGTTATATCACTAACGTCCTGAGTAGTAACAATAAGAGGAGTAGCAATACCGGCATCGTTAATTGTCCACGAATAATTATCGATGATGCTTTGACGGTTGGTTTGAGATGCTAAAGTATAGTAGCAATTGGGGGCATCGAAGGTCAAGTTGTTTTTAAGCGTAAGCTGGCTCCAGCCGTTTAACAAAGCATCGTAATTGTTCGAAGATAGTGTAGCACCGGTAAATATATTACGCACATACGACACCGAACTGACATCCCAGGAGCCGATATCCTGGTTGAAGCCTGATGCTTCGTAAAACATAAAGCCCATGTAAGTAACCCTGCTCACATCCCAAGAGCCAATATCTTGGTTGAAGCTGGATGCACCATAAAACATATAGCCCATTTGAGCAACCGAACTAACGTCCCAGTTCCCAATATCCTGGTTAAAAGCTATTGCATTTGCAAACATAGTAGTCATGTTTGTAACCTTGCTCACATTCCAGGAACCTATATCCTGATTAAAAACAGAAGCATCGAGAAACATGTCGCTCATATCCGTAACCGAGTTTACATCCCATGAACCAATATCCTGGTTAAAATTTGATGCAAAACTGAACATACCAACCATATTAGTAACCTTGCTCACATCCCATGTACCAATATCCTGATTAAAAGCTGTTGCTCCTGAAAACATTATAAACATATCCGAAACTGAACTTACATCCCAGGAACCAATGTCCTGATTAAAAGTCGAAGCATCTGTAAACATGCTATTCATAGTCGTAACTTTACTCACATCCCATGAACCAATATCCTGGTTAAAACTTGATGCCTGTGAAAACATTTGGTTCATGAAAATCACCTCACTTACATCCCATGAACCTATGTCCTGGTTAAAAGCAGATGTATAATTAAACAAACCGTACATATTAGTAACAGCACTCACATCCCAAGCACTGATATCACCATTAAATGAAGATGCACCAAGTAATGCGCGTGATAGGTTGGTTACTCCATCAGGCAGAGTAGCCGGTAATGATACAAGGTTTAAGGCTCCAAAGAAGGCATCCTGTAAGGAAGTTAAACCCAGATCATCCCAAGAGGAAACACTTTCAAGTTTTCTTATGCCAATTTCTGAAGAACTTCCAAAATGTTCAAAATGGCCGGTAATGGTCACATCGTATTCTCCTTCAGAAGCATAGGTATGCTCATGGTTTCCATCAGTTGTAAAAACATCAGTATTTCCATCTCCCCAATTAACGCTTACATTGACATTGGTGTATAGGGGTAGTTTTATATTCGTTCCTGCCGACAGATTTGTGTTGTAATGCAGCTGCATTGTTCCGGCTAGTGTGGAATTAAATCCTAAAATAATTGCAGAAAAAAGAAAGAAAATTGTCCTTTTCATAAAGTGCAAGGTTAAGGTGAAACGTTTATCGCAATATTGTGTAAAAATGGCTGTGATTCCCGTTGAAATTGTTGTAACAGGTCATGTTTGGATAATTAAGTTTATGTTGAACGAAAATAAAAAATAAAATTAAACAAAATTCTATCAAATATTACTTTTTCATCAAAATAATTTTGTCACAAAAACAATTAATTTCATCTTTTTATGGGCAATTTAACCTGCCCTTTCAGGGCGACACGGCAACATTTCCCATGACAGAATTTTGATAAAAGTGTCATTTGGAATGGAGCACGGCTGAAAGAGAAATCTTTTCATATCCGTAGGGATTCCTCCTATGTGTCGCACCAATGACAGAATTTTGAGTTATGTGTCATCTCGATCCCAACTACTTCGGGAGAGAGATCTCTTCGTGTACGTAGAGATCCTTCTCTTCGTTCAGGATGACAAGCTCTTCACAACTTTCATCTCCGCATTATACCCAAAAATTTTTTGGTAAAAACTCGCAATAACAGTCAATTGAAGAGATTCAGCGGGTGAAGGTTACCATAATTCTCACAACATAACAAACTACAGTGTAAGAAAACAGATAACACTAATTTTGCAGGCAAAGAAAAAAATCTGTGCAAATCCGTTTGATCTGTGTCATCAGTGTTCAATTCCTTATAATCGTAAAAGGATTAAAACCTAAAAACACTTTCAATCCTCACCTATTTTTTCGAACTTGTGAAACGTTTTACAGGTCTTACTAAAATACTTACATGAAATGAAAACACTGATATTGCTTTGCGCATTGGGGGTAATTTTCATCCAAAGCATCTACGCCCAGCCCTGGATACCCGACCTGGGCAACGGCAACTACAAAAACCCGGTCATTTATGCCGACTATTCCGATCCGGACATCATACGGGTTGAAAATGATTTTTACATGGTTGCATCGAGTTTTAACTGCATGCCGGGCATCCCCATATTGCATTCAACCGACCTGGTAAACTGGGAAATCATCAATCACGTATATGAACGTCTTCCTCTCGAAAAGTACGACAAACCTGTGCATGGCGAAGGATCATGGGCTCCCTCAATCAGGTACCACATGGGCAAATACTACGTTTATTTCTGCACCCCATACGACGGGTTGTTTATGGCCACTGCCGACCACCCCACAGGCAACTGGGAACTGAAACACATTGTAAAAGTCGACAACTGGGAAGACCCCTGCCCTTTCTGGGACGATGACGGTAAAGCCTACCTTGTTCGAAGCAAACTATGCGGCAATGCGCTTTACCTGCATCGAATGAGCCCCGATGGTGAAACAATCCTCGACAACGGGACATTGATATTCCGCGACCAGTCGCAACCAACAATTGAAGGTCCGAAGTTCTTGAAAAAAGATGGATACTATTACATTCTTGCACCGGCCGGGGGCGTGCCAACCGGATGGCAAACCGTGTTGCGCTCAAAAAATATCCAGGGACCCTACGAAGCCAAAGTCGTAATGCATAGCGGCAATACTGTTATAAACGGACCGCACCAGGGAGGCATGGTTGAGCTACCCTCGGGCGAATGGTGGTTCATGCATTTCCAGGACCGCGACATGTACGGGCGCATTGTGCATCTGCAGCCGGTTACCTGGACTGATGGCTGGCCAATGATCGGCATTGACCAGAACGGCGACGACATTGGCGAACCTGTTGCTGAATATTCAAAACCAAAGGTTGAAACTCAAACCTCGATAAAAGCGCCTCAAACGTCCGACGAATTTGACGGAACAAATTTAGGTTTACAATGGCAGTGGCACGCCAACCCGCAAACAGCCTGGTATTCGTTTAATCCCAACAGCAGTGAACTCCGGCTTAATGCAGTGAGAAACATTACACAAAACGGTGATTTATGGTACGTGCCAAACCTTCTTCTGCAAAAATTTCCGGCGCCTTCTTTTACAGTCACGACCAAAGTGAGGTTCAACCCGAATTTAAACGGCGAACGATGCGGGCTGATTGTCATGGGCAACTCGTGGGCATACATTGCCCTGGTTAACGACAACGATATCCTTTACGTCAGGACATATCAGGGCATGAATAACCGGTGCGATGAATCGACAACCATGATTTCATCAGAGATATATCCGGCCTGTGAATGTTACTTCAGGTTAAAAGTTTCCGATGATGGAATGTGCAGCTTCAGTTACAGCTCCGACAACGTTACGTTTAAAGAAACCGGCAAACCGTTCAAAGCAGAAAAGGGAAAATGGATTGGCGCCAAAACCGGTATTTTCTGCATCAATCCCAACATGGAAGAAAGCAATGGTTTTGCTCTGTTCGATTGGTTCAGGGTGGAGTGATTTCACGAATTAATTTAATTCATTTTATTTACACAAATTAGCAATTGTTCAATTTTATTGTAAGTAATCACAAATAAGTTTCCATATATTAGAACTTTTTTTAGCTTTGGCTCTTAAAATGAACAAGTGAAACAAAAATTCAAAGTCATTTTACTTGGAGAAGTATGGGATTTTTTGGGTTCGATTGATGAAAAATCAAGAGATAAAATCTTTTACAACATTGTTAGCAACAAGCTAATCGCCAAAAAGTGAAGTATTATTGTTTTTGAAAATAATTCATTAGAATTTGTAACTTTATCGAAAGTTTAAAAGTTATGGACATTCAGACTAGAAAATTAAATTTCATACAAGAATTTCTCAAGATTCAAAATGAAGATGTTTTAAGCCAATTTGAGAAACTTTTACATAAGGAAAAAAGTAACATTTCAGAAAGAAATCTTTCACCAATGTCTGTTGAAGAGTTCAACAAAAGAATTGACCTATCACTTGCTGACTCTGAAAATAACAAAACAATAGAAATCAATGACTTATTGAATGAAATATCAAAATGGCATTAAAGATATTCTGGACTGACTTTGCAAAAAACGAGCTTAAAAAAATATTTGATTTCTATAAGAAAGAAGCAAGCTTAAGAGTTGCGACAAAATTGACTTCAGCGATTGCTCGGGAAACTTTAAAACTAGAGAAATACCCAACTAATGGACAACAAGAGGGATTGTTAAAATCAAGACCCCAATCTTTTAGATATCTCGTATTTAAAAATTACAAAATAATTTACTGGATAAATGAAAATAAATCTAGAGTTGATATCTTAGACATCTTCGATACGAGACAAAATCCCATTAAGATTTACAGATCAATAAAATAAAATTTTAAAAATTTTGCAAAATGATTTGTGGCGTTCAGTGCAGGTTATCGCCACAGTTTCACACAAGATTGTCTATCGTCCTGTGGTCAGAAATTGAAAAAGCGAAAGCGATTATAAAACAATATTTTGAGCAGAAAAATAAATATTACAGTCATGGAAAATAATAAATTGAGAATTTATTCATTAGATGAAGCCAAAGACAAATATCTGGGACAAGTTGGAACAGACAAACGTGACAAATATGAATACGAGTTAAGGCTTGATTTGTTAGGTGAAATGATAAAACAAGCACGCAAGGAAAGAAATTTGACCCAATCAGAATTAGGGGAAATAATTGGAGTTCAAAAATCTCAAATTTCCAGGATTGAAAATAATACAAAAAACGTAACAATTGAGACTATTTTGCGGGTTTTTAAAGCTCTAAAAGCAAAGGTTAACTTCAATGTTGAACTACTTGATGGAGATATAAAAATTGCTTAAGACAATTCACCTGATATTGCTAACAGTAAATTTCGAATAATAAACTATTCCTTCGGAAGTAAGGAGTTTCAAAATACAGGTTCCGCTGCTCAAACCCTCAATACTGATGGGCATTCCTTGTTCACTCTTTCCTTTACGTACAACCTGTCCCGAAATGGTATAAAGTTCGAAGCGATAATCGCCTGTAATGCTTTTTACAAAAATTGTACAGGCTGCCGGATTTGGATAAACTTCGATTGAACCTTCTTCATTCACTTTTGACGAAATTGGAAAGCTGTATTCATAAGCTCCGATGTCGTATTCCCCGCCCGATGGCCTCGATTCATTAATGAAATCTCTTTCGACCAACGCAGATACCAATTGACCATTTCCCGCATTAACCGCTATTGAAGAAGAAGGAATACTGAAGTCTCTGTTGGCATAATCGGTAAATAAATCGTCAAAATTTCCCGACAAAATTGAGTGCTGGTCGAATCCCAGTCCCTGCCACTCGGAAAAGGAAATGCTGCTACCATCGCCAGCGTTGCTCATGCTGTTGCTCAAAATGTTGTAATCACTTTTCAATCCGGTGGTATTTTCAGCCGAAATGCAACCCCTCCACGAATGGTTTGTAACAATGATGTTGTTATAAATTTCGGTATTTACCTGTGCACCATCGTCCAGCAAAATCCCCCACCTGCCATCGTCGGGAACCACAATGGTATTGTTGTATATTTTTGCCCCATGGGTAACAATGGCGCCATTCATCTGAAACAGGGCAATTCCCTGCGCTGAATGATTGTTCACAATCAGGTTATTATAGATTACCGGATTTAATGCCCCGTCGAGGTTAATACCTGCGGCCAGGTTATTGTCGTGAAGGTAGTTGCCGTAAATCTGAGCATCGGAAATAATGCCGTCGCCTCCCATTGACAGGTCTCCGTTCATGTGTATGCCAATGTTGTTGTTTCCCCAACATTCGTTGTACCTCACAATGGGGCGATGCGAACTGTTCGACACATAAATACCATGCTCATCGATCGAGTT
>JAFGEV010000361.1 GCA_016931385.1 Prolixibacteraceae bacterium | reverse complement strand
TCTTCAAACTGACGGATTGTTTCAGTATAATTCGGAATGGTAAGGTCGAGGTCGATATGGGTTTTAAACCGGCTGGTTGCAGAATGCAAATTGTATTCTGCAATCTTTAAGTCTTGTTTTAAACTCAGCATATCAAGGCTTTTCATTTTGGCAATGGCAATACTCTGATCGAGGTTTAAGAGGTATATATCAGCTTTTGAAACACAGGGCTGCAGGGTGAAAAGTATTCCGAAAACAATGGTATATATGAATTTCATGGTATTTGCTTTTTTTTCGATTTGGAATTTTTGTTGTTTAGCTCATCTGTAAAAATCATGCCGTCCTTCAGGTGGATAGTCCGGTGAGCAAATTCTGCAATGTCTTTTTCGTGTGTAATAAGGATAATGGTATTTCCTTCGCGATGAAGTTCGTCGAATAGCTGCATAATTTCTATGCCTGTTTTCGAATCGAGCGCACCAGTAGGTTCATCGGCAAGCAGTATCCCTGGGTTGGTTACCAGCGCACGTGCAACCGCTACCCTTTGGCGCTGGCCCCCACTAAGTTCCGAAGGCTTGTGCATCATCCTGTCGGCAAGGCCAACCCTTTCGAGCGCCTTAACCGACCGCTCTTTTCGTTCAAGCTTATGCACGCCGGCATACATTAGCGGCAATTCAACATTGTGAAGTGAACTCATCCGGGGCAGCAGGTTAAACGATTGGAAAACAAACCCTATTTCGCGGTTGCGCATTGCCGAAAGTTCGTTGTCGTTTAGCTCGCTTACATCAATTTTGTTGAAAAGGTACTGACCCGAGGTGGGGGTATCGAGGCAGCCCAGGATGTTCATCAGAGTTGACTTGCCTGAACCCGAAGGCCCCATGATGGCGACATATTCGTTTTTCCCGATCTTCAGGTCTACCCCCTTTAAGGCCGGAACCATAATTTCACCCATCAGGTAATCTTTCTTCAGATTTTTAATTTCAATCAACATAACTTCTCTTTTTTTTACTCGTACCTGATCGATTCAATGGGTTTAAGGTTGGCTGCATTTTTTGCAGGCAGGTAACCAAAACTGATACCTACAATAACCGAGAATCCAAAGGCAATGATTACAGAATATACCCTGATGAATGTGCTTACATCGGTCAATAAAGATATGCCCAATGAAAGCGAAACGCCCAGGAAAATACCAATCAAGCCTCCAGTGATGCTGATAGCAACGGCTTCGGTTATAAACTGGCTCAAGATATCCGTTTTTCTGGCCCCGATTGCCCTGCGGATACCAATTTCGCGGGTACGTTCTATAACCGTAGCCAGCATGATGTTCATAATGCCTATACCACCAACAATGAGGGAAATGGCAGCAATAGCGCCAAGAAGAATATTATATATCCTGCGTTCTTTCTCTTCCTGTTTTAATAACTCATAAGGAATAACAATGCTAAAGTCGTCGTTATTATAGTGGTGGCGGTTTAAAATTCCCCTGATCAGACCGGCGGTCTCGATTAAATGTTCGGAGCCCTTCACTTTTACCGTTATTTGTTTGATTTCGCTTGACAGTTTATTCTCGAATTCGAAGCGTTTGTTAAAAGTTGATAGGGGCACGTACACATCGTTGTTCAGATCGCGTGAAGCCAGCTCTCCAACCGTTTCGGTAAAGAGCGCCTTGGTTTTCATCACGCCAATAACCTCAAGCCATTGGTCGTCGATTTTGACCATTTTCCCAAGGGGGTCCTGGTTTTGAAACAATGTTTTTACAACTCCGGCTCCCAGCACGCACACTTTCAAATTGCGGGTGCAATGGTCTTCATTTATGAAAGTCCCCTTTTCGGCTTCGTAATTCAGTATCTCAATAAAACTGGGAGTTATCCCAATAATTGTCGATTTTGACGATTTATCGGCAAACTTGATCTCGCTGTCTTTTTCAGCCTGAGGTGCAACGTCAACTACGCCGGGGACAATCTCTTTGATCACGTTTGCATCATTAATCGAAAGCCCGAGTGAAAATTTTGCCCTTACTTCTTCCAGTTCTTCATTGCTAAGCTCCTTGTCACGTACAATGATGTTATTAACGCCCAGGTCCTGGTATTTGGCTATGGCCTGTCGTTTTGCCCCTTCGCCTATCGAAAGCATGGCGATAACGGAAGCCACACCAAAAATGATCCCCAGCATGGTGAGGAAAGACCTGAATTTGTGGTCGATCAAACCGCGGATTGCTACCTTAATGTTTTCTTCGAATTCCATACTTTTCTACTCTTTATCAATGTTTTTGACATCGTTCACGGTCCATAATTCCTGCCCTTTTTTCACATTGGCCTCAATAACCATTGATGTGTTGTTGGCCGGGCCGGCTTTCACTTCCATTTTTTGAAAACGTGTTCCGTCTTTTAAATAGATGTAGTAACGCTTGCCAATATTCTCAACACACAGCAGGGGTACAAAAAGGGCATCGGTAAGATTGGAACAGATAAACTCACAGCTAACCGTCATGCCGGGTTTCAGGCGTTCATCGGTTACCAGTATTTTTACATCCACATCAAAAACCTTCCGGTCAGAACCCCATTCGATGGGCCTGCATAAGCGGCTGATTTTTGTGACCTCCCCTCCGAAAATGACATCGGGAAGTGCATCAAGGCGGACATTAACCTGCTGGCCTTCGTAAATTTTCATGAAGTCGGTTTCATTCACCACCGTGTTTACCTTGACCCAGGTAAGATCGGGTACATTTCCCAGGGCCCGGCCTACATAAACCTCGTCGCCAATCATTAGCATGTCGCGCGAACGGCGGTTTCGGGCTACCTGAAAAATTCCGGGAATGGGGGTGCGTATGGTTAATTGGGGCAATACATCGTAGGCATTTTTAATTTCTTCAATCATCCTTTTTACCTGAATTTCCTGGACATACAACTGGTTTTTAGCTATAATGTCGTAATATTCAATGCTCTTTTTTACTTTATTAAGACGTATTTTTGCCTGCTCAAATTCCAGTTCCTTCACCTTTTTCGCCTTATCCGATTCGAAGCGGAATTGCTCCAGTTCCAGTTCTTTAAGGGCGAAAGTTGCTTCTTCGCTTTTCAACGACGATTGAAGCTCGCTTTTGCGGTTCTGGACTTCGACGGTCATTTTCTCAAGGTTTGCTTTTTGGGTTTCGAGCCTGGTTTCCCTGTCGATGATGAAACGCTGTACTTCCGACGGATCAAACTGTATTAACGAATCGCCTGCTTCAACGGCTGTACCGTGATCGAGCAGCCCGATGATCTTCATCTCGTACCAGTACCTGCCGTATCGTTGCATCACAAACGCCCGCACATTAATCGCGGCCAGTTCACCGGTTTCGGTAATGGTTTGGGTGAAGTTACCACGTTGCACTTCATAAGTATCCGTTTTTTCTTTCTTACAGGCAAATGTGAACATCACCATACACGTTGCAAGAATTATTTTTTTGCATTGGTCCATCATGATCACATTTTTGGGTTTTCTTCTTCCTGATCTGCTTCAATAAACGGGTCGATCAGTGAAACCACGTCATCTTCTGTCAAACCTTCATTTACAATCACAAAATCGGTATTCGACTGGCCCAGCTTTACCATTTGTTTTTTGAATGATTTTCCCTTCTGTACAAAAACATAATCAGCATCGGGGGTTGAATGAACGGCCTCGATGGGGACAGACAATACGTTTTCAATTTGATCGACAATAATGCGGCAACTCACCGTAAGGCCTGGTAATAGGTTTTTGGCCGGCGTTTTGATTAAAATATCAACCGGAAAGACTTTAATTTTTGAATTCCGTTCTTTGTTTATGGCAAGATTTGCAACTGATATAATTTCGGCATTGTAAACCGAATCGGAAAAGGCATCGGGTTTAACTTCAACCCGCAAACCTTTGGTGATTTTTGCGATATCAACTTCATTAATCAGCACCTTCACTTTGAGTTGGCTGAGGTCGGGAAGTTCAATCAATGTATTCCCGCTCCAGCATTGGTCGCCAACCTGGAATTTGGCATCACTGCTCCAGTTCCTTGTAATGATGGCAATCCCGTTCGAAGGTGAGATTAACGAAAGCCGGGAAAGGGTTTCATGGCCTTCTTCCAGTTGTTTTTCCGACTGACTTATTTCCAGATGTTTTTGTTTGAGTTCTTCCTGCTGGACTTTTTTCTTGTTTTCAATTTGTTCAATGGCCCTGTCGAGTGCAATTTTTGCCTTTTCCATGTTAAGCTGTATCTCCTGCTTTTTTACGTCGGCTTCGTAATCGGACGATTCCAGGTCAATTTTGGATATCTCGAGCGATAATTTGGTAATCTCGAGGTCGGCTTCGAGTTCGGCAATGGCCGATTCCTGTTCGGCCTTTAATTTTTTCAGTTCTGCCTTCTTCATTTCCAGGTTGGCTTCGGAATCGACAATGGCTTTTCTGACCTCAGTAGGGTCGAACACAATCAGTGTGTCACCGGTTTCAACTTCGCTGCCATCTTCAACAATCTGCATGATCTTCAACATGCCATAGCGCCATGAAATATTTGGCGAAATGATGTTCGTTGAACGAATGGCATTAACTTCGCCCTCTTCATAAATTTCGAGGTAAAAGGTGCCTTTCCTGACCTGGGCAACAGGTATGTCCTGTGAGTTTTTTTCCCCGCAGGAAAAGAGAAGGAGTAAGGCTAATGAAAGGTAAAGATATTTCATGTTTAATTGAAGTTTAATATTGGATCATATTCTGCATTATTTTCATTTATTTCCTCCTGATCGGCAACAAGATCGTTTTCATCCGAAAGTGTTTTATATTTTATCAGAATTGAATCAGGAAGAAAAACAACAGACCTGATTTTTGATTTTTCAGGCTTCACAAATGAAACGGTCTCCCCTTCTCCAAGTCCGGCAGCAATGACAGCGCTTCGGGGTGATGAACTGCCAGTTGCAACCTGACGTTTTACGAAATTGTTATGTTTTTGTTGCACATAGACAAATTTCATGGAATCTTCCTCGAAAATGGCCAGTTGTGGTATTACCACTGTGTCGGGTACATTTGTGAGCAATACACGGCATTGTGCAGACATTCCAATGCCAGGAAGCGCCTTAAAACTGTCAACGGAAGCCGTAATTTCGAACAGCTTAACTTTTGAATTCCGGTTTACTGGTTCTCCTGTTGGGGCTTTTTTAAGTATCTTTCCCCATCCGGTATTTCCCGTTTTAGCATCAAAAGAATAAACAACCTGATCATTTTCCTTTACCCGTTTATAGTGGCTTTCCGAAGCCATGATTAAAACTTCTACCTTGTTGAGGTCGGGAATCTCTACCAATGAAAAACCTTCCCAAACCAACTCACCTTCCTGAACTTTTTCCCTTGACCGCCTTGAAACTGACCTCAGGCCAAGCCCGTCAACCGGGGCCGTCATCACCATTTGGTCAAGTATTTCTTTAACATGTGCCAACTGAAACTCGTCTTGCTGAATCTGGAGTTCCAGTTTTTTTAATTCCGATTCATTGATTAGTTCCAGAAAATGCAGTTTCGTTTCAATTTTTTGTTTTTCAAGGGCGGCAATTTTTAGCTCAAGTTCCTTCTTTTTTCTTTGTTGCTCGGTTAAAAAAGAAAGCTGTGCTGAGTCGAGAAACAAGATCTCGGTTTGAGCTTCATTGTTCTTAACCTGAGCCTGCAACAGGGAGTAGTTTAGCTCCAGGTCGGCCTCCCCTTTTTTATATTGCGCTTTCGATTGTTCAACCCTGTCAACAAAATTCTGATAAATGTTGGCATATTCACGGTTTTCGATGATGCAAACCGTATCGCCTTTTTTTACAGGTGTTCCATCTTCAATAATAAACGTAATCGTTCCTTCAAGCATCTGGGGGCAAACAACAGTGGCCGAATTAACCGCCTTTACTGTTCCTTCAAGCATAATGTCATCAATGTATGAATCGCGCGATACGGTGTAAAGGGCAATACTGCTTTTTGTATTGTTGTTACACGAAGCAACAAGCAATGAAAAAAACACAAATTGGTATAAAGAATATTTAAAAATTTTCGATACGCTCATTTTATTATGGGACTGTATGCTAATAAACACGAAATGAATGCAAAATATTATGTGAATAATAAAATTCTCTTTTAAACCTGCTGTAAAAATACGATAAGCTTTTGTTTTATGAAAAAAACGATGTAGATACAAAAATTATATGGCGTGCAAAAAGTGTCGTTTCGATCAATCGGCTGGAGAGAGTAATTCCAGTGATTACGAAGATATTTTTAACGTACAACCCTTCCGTTCGATACAATTTTTTCCCAATAACCTGGCCCCCTGATAAAACGGTTTCCTTCCTGCATATTCAATACTCCGGGACGTTGCCCCGGGTTCAAATAAATATGGCTTTCAGCCAATAATCCCGGAGGGATGGTTTTTTGGTAGCCCAGGGTGGTTCCGCCAACTGGCTTATCAACCCTGGGATTAATAGTGCAAGACGCCACAAACGTCCGCGGTGGAATGTTCGTAAAAGGTAAAGCCTTCCTTCGGATGGAAATGGCAGGGTGTTTAAAAATGTATTACCCCAAATAAACAACCCTTTTATTTATCTTTGTATTCATCTATAAAAATTATTTAAAAACATGAAAATCGCGATTATCGGAACCGGTGGCGTTGGTGGCTACTTTGGCGCCCGGCTGGCACATGCCAAACATGATGTAACTTTCGTTGCAAGGGGTGAGCACCTGAAAGCCCTGTTGAAAAACGGGTTAACACTGAAAAGCATTTTGGGCGATATTCATATCCCGGAAGTTAAGGCAACTGATAAAATTGTTGATATTGAAAATCCCGAACTAATCCTCGTAGCCGTAAAAGCCTGGCAGGTGAAAGAAATTCGGGATGGGTTGAAAAATATTGTCGGTCAGGACACGGTTATTATCCCCTTGCAAAACGGCGTTTCGGCTGCAGATGAATTGGCAGAAGTAATCGAACACAAAAACATCATGGGCGGATTGTGCCGCATCATCAGCAAAATTGAATCGCCCGGGGTAATTCACCATTTTGGTGTTACACCAACCATTGTTTTTGGCGAACTTGATAAAAAGGTGACCGACCGCGCAACTGAAATAAAAAAATTGTTCGATAATGCTGGGATCGCATCAAAATTATCGGAAGACATTGAGGCCGAAATATGGAAGAAATTTATCGCGATTTGTGTAAGCGGCTTAATGGCCGTTTCAAAAACAAACTATGGCGAAATGCGGGATTTAAAAGTAACACGCGAAATGATGATCACCCTACTTAACGAAGTTTATGCTTTGTCACAAAAAATTGGCCTGAATATCGAAAAAGATTTTGTTGAAAAAACCTTATCATTTATCGATTCCATCGCGTTTGAATCGACCCCTTCGCTGGCTCGTGATGAGTGGGAAGGAAGGCCTTCCGAAATTGAGTATCAAAACGGAACGGTAGTAAGGCTCGGTGAAAAGTACGCTGTTGATACACCAATCAACCGGTTCGTGTATCATTGCATTTTGCCAATGGAACTCAAGGCAAGGACAGGAAACTAAAATCTGAAGCACAAATAGGAATATGAAAGAAAAATGTCTTTGTTTTCAGGTAAAATAAATTTGTAAATTAGTGACTGAAAATATTGAAATAAAACAATTTAATTTTTCAGGCCTCAATTGGGAATACATTTTTCACGGGAATGGTAATAAAGTGATCTTGTTCCTGAATGGTGGCCTGCGATTTGCTGAATCGGCTTCCCGTTATGTTAAAACGCTTGGCAATAATTTCAGGATTGTTGTTCCAACATATCCCCCGGTTGATCATGTTGATGAAATTTTTGCAGGCATACATGAAATTCTTAAAATAGAAGAAATTGAACAGACAACTGTAATCGGGCAATCGTATGGAGGAATGATCGCCCAGGTTTTTGCAGCAAAATTTCCTGATAAAGTTGAAAAACTTATTTTAAACAGTACAGCATCAATTTTTACAAATCAATGGAGTAAAAAATTCTCATTGTCCATATTGTGGCTATTTATGAAGCTGCCTTCGAAATGGATAAGGAACTTATTTACGAAAAATATACTTAAAGCATTAAAACAAAATAACAGTGAAAACGATGAATGGATAAACTATGTTGGAAATTTAATTGATACCAGATTAACAAATGATCATATTGCCAGCCATTTTTTAACAGCAAAAGATGTAATCATAAACTATTCCGATAAATCAAAAATCAACATTTTTACTGGGGATGTTTTAATTATTAACGGAGAAAACGACAGGTTCTCAACAATGAAAGACCATAAAAAACTGATTAATGATTATCCCAATTCAAAATCGGTAATAATTAAAGGGGCTGGTCATGTTTTTGCATTGGAGCGGCCTGATGAATACAAACAATTGATCAATGCTTTCATTAATGAATGATTTTTCAAAAACTGAATTTAAAGTGAATGATATGGGAGTTATAAATTTACTGGCCTCGCAGCAAGGACTTAGAGGAAGCGAGGCCAATATTGCCCTGGCCCGTCAAATTGCTGACACAGACAACAAAACAGCGATTAAGGAATTGGTGGAAAACCTGTCGAATAAAGATAAACTCATCCAAAGCGGTTGCATTAAGGTGCTTTATGAAACAGGTTACATTAAACCTGAACTTATTGCCAGCTATGCAACTGATTTTATCGGACTACTAAAAAGCAAAAATAACCGGCTTGTATGGGGTTCGATGGTTGCATTGGCAACCCTGACCGGACTAAACCATAAAGACGTATTTGCATCGCTCGATTTGATATATGATACCATTGAAAATGGATCGGTCATTACCATTGATGCAGGTGTTGAGTTGCTGGCAAAGTTGAACAAACATGATGTGTATTCCGGCAAAACCGAGCCGTTGCTGATTGAGCAGCTCTGGAAATGCCCGATCAAGCAATTGCCTCAGTATATTGAAAAATCGATGATATGTATAAACAAAAAGAACAAGGAAATCTTTCAAAACATCATCGAAAAGCGAAAACCCGAATGCACTGCCGAATCGCAAACAGAGAGGCTGGATAAGGCTTTGAAGCAGTTGACAATGGTTGTTTGACGGGAGGGACGTCCCGATAACCAGTGTAAATAAACTTACTTGTGACAAAAAATCATCCAGGATATTTTTATATCTTTGATTTACATTTTATAGCAATGGCATGGAATTAAAATTAAACATAGATTACTATCAAATTCTCGGGTTGATCAGGCAACTCCCCGAAAAGGAAAAAAAAGAATTGGCTATAACTTTGCAATCAGAAATATCTTCAGAAAAATCATCCAAAGCAATCCCGGAACTTATTTTACAAGCTCCAACATGGAGCGATTCAGACTTTATTGATTTTCAGGAATCAAGAGCTCATATTAACAAATCGAGGATCGCATGATTTTATTGGATTCATCTGTGTTAATTGAACTATTCCGTAAAAAGAACAAGGAGGAGACATTTTTCTATGGTATTTCGCAGATATACGAGAATTTATGTATTTCAGCAGTAACTCATTACGAAATTGGTATTGGTAACAGAAAATCCCATTTTGAGTATTGGAGTTCATTATTGGCACATTTAAACGTTATCCCTTTTGACCAGACTTGTTCAGAATCTGCAATAAAAATATATACGAACCTGCTGCAATCAAATAAAATGATCGATCTGGCCGATATACTTATTGGAGCTACTGCCATTGCACATAACATTCCAGTTGCCACATTAAATATCAAGCATTTTGAACGGATTAAAGGGCTTGATATTATTAAATAAACCCAGCAAAAAGATTGAAAGATAGCGTTCCGATCCGCTCCTCATGATTGAACTTTCGGTGAATACCAGACATGAAAAGTTTTTAATGGAACTTTCGTAGCCCGTTGGTATGCGCACCTGCCCCAGCCTTATTCCGGCCTTGAACATTCAGCGGGGGCAAAATAAGTTTGGTCGCGAGGGGGTATGTATTTGTTACGAAGGTTGAAAACCCGAAAATAAGGTTTTGTCCAGGTATGGGGACGTGAGATTTTCAATCTCATGATTTGGGCGAAAACAAATCCCCCGTCCCGTCCCCAAAAAATTAATGTACCTTAACCTCCATCCATGCCCGGGTGAGTTCCCTGTTGAATTCACCAAAATCACGGGCAATTTCTATGCTGTCGAAATTTTTGATTTTTGGGAAAACCGTGGGATTGTTCAGTATTTCGGCGGGAATAAGTTTCTTGGCCGAGTCGTTGGGCATCGCGTACATGATGCAATTGATGTTTTGGGCCGAATGGGCAGGATCGAGCAAAAAGTTGATAAACCGTTCCGCATTTCCCTTGTTAGGCGCATTGGCCGGTATGCACATATTATCGATAAAAAAAAGTACCCCTTCTTTCGGGTATCCCAGTTTAAATTTCGGATCGGAGCTTGTCAGCCTGGTAATGCTTCCGCTCCAGTCCTGAGCAATCCATACCTCTTCGCTGGCCATGAGGTCACCTATTGCATTCGATTCGTATTTTTTCAATAAAGGTTTTTGTTCGATCAAAATATCCCGGGCCATATTTAATTTACTGAGCGAGGTATCCATTTTAAAACCCAGACGTTTACTGGCCACAAAGAAAACTTCCCGCATTTCGTTAATCATCATTATTTTTCCTTTGTAGCGTTCATCCCATAAAATATCCCACGAATCTACCGGTCCTTCAATATAATTGCTATTATACACCATGCCTGTATAGCCGTATGCATAAGGTACATAATACCTGCCGGTTGTGTCGAAAGACATTTTTCTGAAACCGGGTGTAATGTATTTATAATTGGGAATGGAATCGATACATATTGGGGCAAGCAGGTTTTGTTTTTTCATGATTTCAACCATAAACGCTGTGGGGAATATAATATCGTACCCTGCAACCCCCATCTGCAATTTGGCAAGCATCTCATCATTATCGTTCACATAATCGAGCGTTACTTTTATTCCGGTTTCATTGCTGAATTTTTTGATCAGTTCTGGATCAAGGTAATTGGAATAGTTATAAATATTAAGCCTTTCACTGCTTTTTGTAAAAAATGGAGAAACCACCAGCAAACCAACAATGATTAAAAAAAACGTACCAAGGGCAATTTTGAACGACCGGCTAATTTTTTTTGTTTTTTGTAAGAAATTAGCCATAAGCAGCACAACAACGGTGAAAACAATTAAAATGGTCGATATGGCATTCAGCGAGGGTGTTATGCCATGTTTGATCAGTGAATATATTTTCAATGGCAGGGTTGAAGCGCCAACCCCGGCAGTAAAAAAGGTGATCACAAAATCGTCGATGCTCATGCTGAAAGCAAATAATGCACCTGAAATAACCCCCGGCGCAATATTGGGCAGGATCACTTTAACAAATGTCTGCCAGCGGCTGGCACCTAAATCAAGACTTGCTTCACTCAGCGATTCCGGCAGGTTGATCACTTTGCCCATAATAACCATTGTGGCAAACGGGAAACTGAAGGTTACATGGGCGCATATTACCGAAATAATTCCCAGGGGAAATTTGATCAGGATAAACAACGACAACAGGGCTACCCCAAAAATAATGTCGGGCAGTATTACAGGAATGTACAGTATGTTCTGAAGCAGTTTCTTCCCTTTGAAGCTATACCTTGCAATGAGCATGGCGGCCATTGTGCCCAGCGAAACAGAAACAAGTGTACTTACAATGGCAATTGTAAGAGAATTTTTAATAGCCAGCCAAATGCTGACGTCGGAAAACAGGGCTTTATACCATCGAAAGGAAAATCCCTCCCAACGGGTAACTGTCCGCGATTCGTTAAAAGAATATACGATCAGAATAATCAATGGGAGCAGCAGGAAAGCAATCCCAAACCAGGTGATGAATTTCAGCCACTTGCTCTGTCCTATGCCCAGGTCGTTGTTTCTTGACAGGTTTCCGGCCATGGCTCAAAAATTTAAGGTGTTTTTCGATTTTGTCGGGTCGTAAAACCTTATATACAGTACGATAAAGATCATTACGATTACAATCAGCACTGTTGAAATTGCCGAACCGAAAGGCCAGTTTTGGGCTTGCAGGTACTGTGCCGTAATCAGGTTGCCGATCATAGTGTTTTGCGTGCCTCCCAGAAATTCAGGAATAACAAAGTTCCCGAGAGTGGGAATGAAAACAAACACTATTCCTGCAACCAGGCCTGGGATGGAGTATGGCAGTGTGACTTTCATAAAAGTCTGACGCTGGCTGGCTCCCAGGTCGAGCGATGCTTCCAATAGAGAAACATCTATCCGGTCGAGCGATGAAAAAATGGGCAGCACCATAAACGGAAGGTTCCAGTAAATGAACCCAACATACATCCCGAAGGTATTGTTTATCATCCGGAGTGGGCTGTCTGTCAATCCCAGAAACATAAAGGCTTTGTTTATTAACCCGTTTTCTCCGAGCAGGATCATTATGGAAAACATCCTGATCAGGAAGTTGGTCCAGAATGGCAGGATGATCAGGAACATGATGATCATCTTTTGACGTTGTGTGGTAAATGCCATGTAATATGCCATTGGATACGCCAGTAGAAAGGTAAGCAAGGTGGTTACAATAGCATATCCAAAAGATTTGAATAATACCGAAAGGTACATGCCTTCAAGTGCCTGACCGTAATTTTTAAGCGTAAAAACCAGGGAAATTCCACCGTCGGTTTTTGCTATGCTGAAGCTATAGCTCACCACTATAAGCAATGGCACAATAAAAAACACCAGCAACCAGAATACAGGCGGCGCCATTATCAGGTATTGTTCTTTTATTCGTTTAAACATGAATGATCTCCCCCGAAGTTTTACTCCAGATAATGTTAACCTCTTCGCCAATGTCGTAGAACTCGTTGGATAGTTTTAACAGGTAATTCTGGGCCATGATGCTAATTTGTCTGTTTCCGGCTAATTCGACCACAAATTTGGTAATCTCGCCAAGGTAGGTTTTTTGCCTGATTACTCCTTTAATGCAATTTTCATATTCGGCCGGCTGCAACATACTTATTTTCATGCGTTCGGGGCGCACGCAGAATTGCACCGTTTTACCTGCTTCCTGTTTGTTCTGGCCGGTTAGTATAACATCTCCAATCTCTGGGATCTCGAGCAGGGTGGCTTTATCTTCTGATGCCTTTATGGTACATTCAAAAAAGTTCATGCTGCCAATAAAATCAGCTACAAAGTGGGTCCGTGGTTTTTCATATATTTCCTTGGGTTGGTCGCAATGCTCAATGATTCCGTCTTTCATCACTGCTATGCGGTCGGCAAGCGCCAATGCCTCGGTTTGGTTGTGGGTAACAAAGATGAAGGTAATACCTACTTTTCTCTGAAGTTCGGATAACTCGTTACGGGTCTGTTCTGCAATTTTTTTATCCAGGGCGCTCAGGGGTTCGTCAAGCAGCAAAATGCTTGGTCTGTTTACAAGTGCACGTGCCAGTGCTACACGTTGTTGTTGCCCTCCCGAGAGCTTCGACGGCATCCTTTTTTCAAATCCTGAAAGTCCGGTAAGCCTTACAACATCTTCAACACGCCGGTTACATTCGTCTTTTGTAATTTTCCTGATTTTTAATCCGTAGGCAATGTTTTCCCAAACACTCAGATTAGGGAAAAGGGCATAATTCTGAAAAACGGTATTTACATCCCTGTTATTGGGTGCATCGTTTGTAATGTCTTTTCCTTCGAGGTAAATATTTCCTTCGGTTACTTTTTCAAAGCCGGCAACCATTCGCAGGATGGTTGTTTTTCCACAGCCGCTAGGGCCGAGTAAACAGAAAAATTCACCTTTCGAAATGGTAAGGTTTACCTGGTTAACCGCTTTAACATTGCCATAAAATTTTGACAGATTCTTTAATTCAAGCATGAGAGGAAACTTTGCAATAATTATGAAAAAATCGATACAGTCAAATGTAAGAAAAAAGCGCTTTTGTTTAAAAAAACTGAAAGGATATTACCTGGAGAAAGAACTTCTCAAACACCAGTTAGTTGCGATCGCGAAGAGGAACAACATCGGGAGAAGCAATCGCTTGTTTTAAACAGACAGCAATGTTTAAAAATAAACCCCTTTCCATCGTTCAAAAACCGAACGGTGCACTACGCGGTAATGTGGGTTGTATTTTTCAGCATAATGGTCGCTGTGGTGCATTACAATATTGCCTTTTTCAAAAATTTCATTAATACGTTTTTCATCGGCTTGCATATCGGGCAGGTCAAGTTTCATTTTTTTGATGACCAGCATTACTTCATCCCATTCATTTTTCCAATCCTCAATGTTTGGTTTCCGGGCGAGAGGTTCGCTTTCAGCCATCCCCTCCAAAAGCATGTTGCGCGGGAGTTTCCCGTTTTTTACAAGGGAGAGGTTTATACGGTAATAATCGTGGTTTACGCCAAGAGCTTGCCATAAAAGCGTGTCTCCCCACACAGCATTTTTTAACTCTGAATCGAGGTAGGCGCCTGCCACGCTTGTGTCGGGGATCAGGTGGCCAGGCCCGAAGGCATCCTGAAAATAATTTTTGTACAGGTCGGCCAGCCGGGCTTCGGGATAATATTTCAGCTCATCGTTTATGAACTGCCGGATTTGCTCCTCGCGGTCGGGCGATATTTTACTACACGCAGAAAATAGTAACATACAAATTATAAGGTTTATCATTACAGGTTGATTTTAAAATCCGAAGTTAGCAAAAACTTTTTCAGGGTTTCAATCATTCTGATTTTGCATAATCGAATCCTTAGCCAGTTCATCACAAAAGCTTTGTTCGAGGTTGCCCGAATGCCCCTTGATCCAGTTAAATTCAATGAATTTCCCTTCGCACAAGCGGTCGGTGTATTGCCAGTGTTTGGCATATTTAACGCTACGGCCATAGGCTGTTTGCCAGTTGTTGTGCCTCCAGAAATGCACCCATTGGGCCAGGCCCCTGATTACAAAACGGCTGTCGGTATTTACCTGTATGCGCTCTGTTTTACTTAGTCGCTCCAGCCCTTCGGTCACGGCCAGCAGTTCCATCAGGTTGCTGCTACCTTCTGAAAAAGATTGATAATAAATTTCCTGTTTTCCGTCAGGGGTTTCGGTAAAGCCACCATAGCCCGATTTTCCACTTTTTTCGGCAAACGAACCATCGGCATAAATTTTATGAATCCCCGGTGTTGCCTGGTCGGCCTTAGAAATACTGAGTTTTCCGTACCGACGGTCAACCCTTATTATTTTTTTGAAATCGGCATCGTTCAAAAAGTTAAATCCTTCAATGAATATGGCATTGATGACCTGGCCAATCATGGGTTTTCCTTTAATGGCCGACCGCATGATTTTTTCAAACTGAAAATGGTTCCTGCGGACAACCTCAGCGACGCCGTTCTCTTTTTCAAAAAATAAACTTCCGTTTTCAACTACATATTCAAGAAGTGCTGTTTCACGCGTGTTCGATACACGGCATCCGATTTTACCGTTGCCGATGGTTTCAATGCATACTATGAGTTTTACAACCTTCAATTGCTGTTTGGTTTAAACGGGAAAGGTACTAAAATTGCAGCTATACGTAACCTTATTTCAACCAGCACCCTTTTGCAGGGGCAAAATAAGGTTGGGATATGTTTTGGGACGTGAGATTTTCAATCGCACGATTCGGGCGAATACAATTCGCCTATTCTATCTTCCTTCCCCTTTTCCTTTCTGAACAATTAATTCTTCAATCCTGTCGATATATTCTTTTACAGGAGAAATAAGGCGGCTTACAACAACTGGGTCAAAGTCGAACAAATCATCATAATCGCCTTTGTGCCTGTAGTCGGCCAGAAGGCTGTATATTTTTGCCATGTCTTTCGATATCAGGTTTTTCAGTACAAACTCTTTCCCCAGTTTTTGTTTTACGCCAGTATGCGATTTTATTTCAATCCCACGGCTTAATAAAAGGGCAATTGTGGCATAGAAAGCCGCATAATACAATCGGTTTATACTTGAATTGTAGCTCTTTTTTTCAAATAGCAACAAGGCATCACTATAGGTTTCCCTTGCACGGTTTAGCCTGTATGAAATGTGTTGCCCCTTCATGCTTCAGATTTTTACACCTTCTTTTAAAACGTTTGTAAAAAGAGGGGATATTGCCCTCTTTTTAATCCAGTCGGTTTTGGAATATATCAACAATGAAATTACCTCTCCCGATTCAAGTTCCAGGTCGTATATTGGATCCCTCAATTCAGATTCGTACTCAAAATCAATATTATTCTTCGATGAAACAACAAGTATATCCCAGTCTGAATCATGCCTGTTGTCGCCACGGGCCCTCGAACCAAAAAGATAAATTTCAGCTTCGGAATCTATGGCTTTGATTCCCGACTTGATCCTGTATAATATTTCCTGTTGTCCCATAACACAAAAATAGGAAAAGTTTCAGAGGGATGTGATTTTGGGACGTGAGATTTTAATCTCACTAATAAAACCATGAGGAGGATTTTTGTAATCCCTGGCATTTATGCCAAAATGGGATGGCCTGAACTTATTCCTTATTCATAGCCAGTTTGTGTTCGCACCGGCCCGAACCTTATTTTAGTTTCTTCAACCTTCGTAGCCCATTGGTATGCCCCCTGACATAACCTTATTAACCTTATTCCAGCCATCAACCTTTTGCGGGGGCAAAATAAGGTTGGTCGCGAGGGGGTACGTATTTGTTACGAAGGTTGAAAACCCGGAAACAAGGTTTTGGTTGTTTGGTGAGAAATGAGATCTTAAATTGCATGAGTTGGACTTTTTAGGGGCCAAACGCCGTCAGGTCTTAAAGACGCTGACGGGTTGCCCCTCTTCGCCAGTCTGTATGGCCTGAAAGAGTCGGAAACCGGGATGCGCGATTTGGAACGTGCGATTTGAAATCGCACCGGGAGTCTGACTTTGCAAGTCAGACACTTCGACTTGAAAAGTCGAAGCCCCGTGTTTGGGCGAAAACAATTCGCCCCACCCGATTCCCAGTTTTTTGTTAACTTTAACCGTCCCAAAACAAGTTGCTATGAACGCTTTATCATTATTCGGGCATAAGTTTTCACGGTGTGTGCCGCTTGGGGCAGGTGTATTCTTTCTTTTAACTTTCCCTTCATTGAATTCAAATGCCCAGGAATTCAATCAGGAATATGATTATTTAACAAAGTTGCCAATAATGGATGTTTATTCTCAACCGAATATTCATATTGCAGGAGGAAGGAACAAATTAGATTATTACGGTTCGGGCGACGTAAACAACGACGAAGTAAGAAATGAAACGGACGTTCAATTAATTCGAGAAGGAGGATTAGAGGGTCTTGAAAAAGCAAGAGCAGACGTTTCGGGCGAAGGCGAATTAAACGAAGAAGACGCACAGATACTCGAAGATTACATAAATGGAAATAGAAATTACCTTCCCGGAAATTGGGATGAATTGAATTTACAACCGAACAGGCGGGAGTTGAGGATAGATTGGGTAAATAAACGGTTTAAAGATTATTTAGAATACATGAGTATTTCCACACCGTGTTTAATAAATTCAATGATAATTTTTCTAAATTTTACCGGAATAAAAAATTTCAAAGATTGTGAATATTTTGGAGCTTACGGAGATTATGAAGATTATAAAGATAAAATAAAATATGGAGTAGGTTATGAAAACATTCCTATGGGAATTATTCAAACAAAAATAAAAAATTCTAACACCTATCACGCAATGCCTGTATTTTTTTGTGGTTCTAATGAAGAAAATCCAGAAACAAGTTTAAATTTCGAAAATTATTTTGTTATAGATTATTTGAACGGAAAAAAAGTTAATATAGGAGACCCTTATATGGATGAAAACGGTCCCGCGATAATTTCCGCGCTATACTACGACGAAAAAGAAGACACCCATAAACAAAAAAATTTAGTTTATTTTCAATTGAATGAAGGTATTGCAAGTTACGAAGATAAAGTAGCTTTAGATGCAGTTTTAACACAAAATCCTTATCATCTTAATCTAAACCTGACGTTAGAAGAAAATATTTCTTCAACAATTGATTTAAAAGAAGAACCTCATTTTTCAGAGGTTTTATATGAAACAAATGCAGATCCTGAGTACACAGAAGTGGGATTAGCTGAAAAGATAGATACTTTTTGGATAAACGAAGTTGAATATGATTTAATTAGAACAACTTCTGGAAAAATAAACCAAATTTGTTTTTTTTATTCTGGGACAAGCAGGGAAGAAAGATTTCTTTTCGAAAACTACGGACGTCACGTCATTGCCGACACGATTCGCGATACAATTCATGTTAGAGATTTAACTCCTCCCGAATTCGCTTCATCGTCAGAGAATATCGGATACAACGTCGAGGGTAAAGAAATTACCCCGGAAAATTTTGGATATCCTGAAGTTACAGATAATTCGGGATTGCCAGTTGAAGTTAAATATTTGAACACAGAAATAGTTTCAGAAAATGAAGATTCGGTTGTTTACAGAATGAATGTAGAGGCGACAGATTGGAAAGGACAATCTTCTACAGGTTACAAAGAAATAATTGAAGAAAAAGATAATATCCCTCCAACAGGAAATTTAGAAGATATAACGCTTACTTACAGGGAAGATGGGGCAAACCTCACAGCAGATAGCACAGGCATCCCTGTTGCAACAGACGATTCCGGAGCCCCTGTGGAAAAAACATTCAACAGGTATGATTTAATTGCATCAACAAAATCTTATGATTTATACATGGCAAACTGGACCTTAACCGATTGGGCAGGAAATTCCACAGGTTTAACCCAAAGGGTAAAATTTGAAAAGCCGGTTTCTTCGAATCGTTTAGGGGAAACCGCCTGGTTAAAATATTATCCGAATCCTGTTTCTGATTTCCTGAATGTTGAATATTCTTCGGCACCCGGCAACCGGTTCCATTACGAAATTTATAATTTGCAGGGTTCGATGCTGTGCTCCGGCAAGGTTTACTATGGGAACAAAAAAATTGGCCTGTCGCAACTAACAGCCGGGAATTACCTGGTCCGGTTTTCAAACACAAACGGGTACAGAAAAACCATTATAATCCTGAAGAAGGAATAAAAAATGGAAAAATTCAGGGATAAATACCGCATCGCATCGGCCAGGTGCCCCAACTGGGATTATGGCAGCGCAGCCGCCTATTTTGTTACCATCTGTACGCGTGGCCGTGAATGCTATTTTGGAAACGTAGTAAACAGGGAAATGGTATTATCGGAAATTGGTGAAATTGTGGAAACCGAATGGATCAAAACATTTGAATTGCGGCCCGATATGAATTTGAAAACAGGTGAATACAGGGTCATGCCCAATCATTTTCATGCCATCATCATTATCGGGAAAAACCAATATAATTGTATAAACAAACGGGTTGAAAACCAATTTGCACCGCAATCGAAAAACCTGGCGTCAATAATTCGTGGGTTTAAATCGGCGGTAACGGTTAACGCGCGGCAAATCAATCCCGCGTTTGGGTGGCAACCCCGTTTTCACGACCATATTATCCGCGACCATGGGGAATATCAACGGATCGCCCGTTATATAAAAAACAATCCGGCCAAATGGGATAACGACAATTTTCATATCTGAAAAAATACCCTGCCATATCGTATAGACGCGATGCATCGCGTCTCAACAAAAAAAGGCGTCTCGCGTCTCAACAATACCCTGCCAAACCGTAAAGACGCGATGCATCGCGTCTTAACAAAAAATGGGTTTGATCTGTTGATGAAATGCCCCGATTGTAAGATTTGCCCCGCCATTCTGACAAATAGTTGCAAAAAAAAACTGGCATACCTGAAACCTTTTTAGCATTTTTGTTCAATCGAAACGAAATCATAAAACTACGGAGTATGAAACAAGCCTTCACAAACAGCTTTTTAAGACACAAGAGCATGATTATGGCGAGTTCCATGTGTTACCATTTTAAAAACAATAATTTATAAACATATGAAAACAACTTTTCAGCTATTGGGAATTGTGTTGGTAATAACTACGGCACTTTCCTCATGTTCTTCAACCGAAGACATAAAACTACCAAATGTATTAAGCTCAAACATGGTATTGCAACGCGATGTTGAGACAGCCGTTTGGGGCTGGGCCCCCGAAGGAAGGAAGATAACTGTACAGTTCAGGGATGCCAAGTATGAAACCCATTCGGGTGAAGACGGAAAATGGAAAGTAATGATTGAAACCGGAAAGGCCGGGGGCCCCTTTTCAATGACCATTAAAGGCAAAAACAAAATTCAACTGGAAAACATCCTTGTTGGCGATGTTTGGATTTGTTCCGGGCAGTCGAACATGGAATGGCCCTTGGTGAATACCATTGGCGCCGATGAAGAAATAGAACAAGCTGATTTTCCCAAAATCCGCCTTTTTCAGGTTGAAAATAATGCCCAGCCCAAACCTGTTGACGATACCCCTCCTGCTGAATGGGTAGAATGCACCCCTTTGACCGTGGCCAATTTCTCGGCTGTTGGATACTATTTCGGGAAAAGAATCCATCAGGAAACCGATGTACCCATTGGGCTAATAAGTTCGAACTGGGGCGGTACCATTGTTGAAACATGGACCAGCGAAGAAGCCATGGCTGACGACTCAATTGCACAACAATGGTTAATAGGATTAAAAGCATACGACGCAGAAACCGAAGCCGAAAAACAGAAAAAGATATTCAACGATTACAAAAATGCACTTAACGAATTGCAAAAAATTGACTGGACACACGAATACATCTATCCCCGATTTGATGATTCGGAATGGGACAATATGCCCGTTGCTTCACTCTGGGAAACGCTGCCCGGCTGGGAAGTTTTTGATGGCATAGCCTGGTTTCGTAAAAAAATCAACCTGCCCGATGATTTCAATACTGATGCTGCGGTGTTGTCGCTGGCCAAAATCGACGATAGCGATGTGGTATGGATAAACGGTAAAAAAGTGGGTGAAACCTACAACCTTTATAACGTATACCGGGAATACCAGGTTCCAGAAGGCATACTTAAACCCGGTGAAAATATCCTTGTAATCCGTGTTGAAGATTATCTTGGCGGTGGGGGATTCCATGGTGAGCTTTCGAAACTGAACCTTTCCGATGGTAAGCAGAATATTGACCTTTCCAAAAACTGGAAAATTACAAAAGACCCGCTGCCGGTGCCGCTCAATCCGACCAACCCCGGGGCTACTGGCTTGCAGCCAAATCAATACCCAACCTTACTTTTTAACGGGATGATACACCCTCTGTTAAATTTTGCCATTAAAGGGGCAATATGGTACCAGGGCGAATCGAATGCCGATTACCTTGAACAGGCCCTGAGATATGAAATGCAGATCAAACGGATGATTAAAGACTGGCGTAAAAACTGGAACAACAACGACCTTTCATTCTACCAGGTGCAGCTTGCCAATTTCAGGGACGTTACTCCGGAACCTGTCAATCAGGTGTGGCCCTATTTACGCGAAGCACAGGCCAAAGCAACAGAGCTTCCAAAAGTAGATATGGCCTGTATCATCGATATTGGCGAAGCCGGCGATATACATCCCCGCAACAAACTCGATGTTGGTAATCGTTTGGCATTGAAAGCACTTAAAATCGACTACGGGTTCGATGTGGTTTCGAACGGGCCTCGCATGGAAAATTGCGAAATAAAAGGAAACAGGGCAAAGGTGGTTTTCGACACCAACGGATCGGAGCTGATGATTAAAAACGAAACAGGAAAAATAAACGGCTTTGCCGTTGCCGGCCCCGATAAAGTTTTCCATTACGCCCAGGCAAAATTGCTTGATGGTAAAACGGTGGAGGTTAGATGCAGCAAGGTGAAAAACATTATATCGGTGCGTTATCTCTGGGCCGATAACCCGGGTGAAATAAACCTTTACAATGCCGAAGGGCTTCCTGCCGAACCTTTCAGAACTGATGATTGGAATTAATGAAAACAAAATATAAGAAGAAATGAAACGAGTAGTTTTAAGTTTGGCAATAATGCTGATTGGCCTGATTGGGTTTCCCCAAAAATTTCCCGACTTGGCATTAACACCACCTATGGGCTGGAACAGCTGGAACTATTTTGCTTGCGATGTTAGCGAAGACCTTATAAAGGAAGCTGCCGATGCCATGGTAAGTTCAGGCATGAAAGATGCCGGTTACGTGTACATCAATATCGATGATTGCTGGCATGGTGAACGCGACAGCCTCGGCTTCATTCACCCAAACCCTGAGCATTTCCCCTCGGGCATGAAAGCCCTGGCCGATTATATCCATTCGAAGGGATTGAAACTGGGCATTTATTCCGATGCAGGCTGGAAAACCTGTGGCGGCAGGCCGGGCAGCCGCGGCCACGAATACCAGGATGCCATGCAGTATGCAAAATGGGGTATTGATTACCTGAAATACGACTGGTGTTATACCGATGGATTGAAAGCCGAAGGTGCATACCATACCATGCGCGATGCATTGTATGCTGCCGGCCGCCCTATTGTTTTCAGTATCTGCGAATGGGGCAACGACGAACCCTGGGCATGGGCAAAGGATATTGGCCACCTTTGGCGTACAACCGGTGATATTTACCACTGCTTCGACTGTGTGATCGACCACGGCACCTGGAACCAGTGGGGCGTGTTACAGATT
>JAFGEV010000360.1 GCA_016931385.1 Prolixibacteraceae bacterium | reverse complement strand
GCCATTTATCAGAGAATTCCTTTGCTCCTGAAAAAACCACATCGGCGCCTGCATCTTCCAGAATTTTCGGATCGAGTGGCCCTGTATTCACCGCTATGGTAAACAACCCGGCTGCCTTTGCCGAAAGTACCCCAAGTGGTGCATTTTCAACAACAATGCTTTCCAATATTGAATAACCCGATTTCTGAAGCGCTTTCAGGTAAGGTTCGGGATGGGGTTTGCCGTGTGTCACATCGAGTCCGGTTATGGTTTTAACCCGCTCAAGGCTATTGCCGTAAGCTTGTTCAATTCGTTGCAGCAAAACTTCCTGTGCCGATCCGGTTACCACCCAACAATCAATGCCCATTTTCCGGATTTGTGATAACAGTCGGGGCATAGGTTCCATTACATCAGGTTCAGGCAACGAGGCCATGAAAGAATGTTTTTGTTCACGTATGATTTCAGCCATTTCTTCTGTCGCTTCCTGCCTGAGGTATTTTTTAAACATATTTTTAACGGTAAAAAGCGCGGTACTCCCTTCATTTAAATAGGGTTCAACCTCAGGAAGGTCTAAACCGTTTTCTTTAAAAACCTTAATCCAGGCTTCGGCATGTTGGGGCATCGAGTTAAATAAAACACCGTCCATGTCAAAAAAAATTGCCTTCAGGTGAAAAGGTCCTTTCAGATTTTTTGAAAAGCGATAAAAAGCTGATTTTAATTCGTCTGTTTTGTTCATTCAAACTGGTTAGGCAACAAATATAAACGGACATTCGCCAATAAATGAAAAAGAAATTGCTGAAATTTAAAAAGTAAATTAAACTTAACGTCTTTGATTTTATTGTTATCCGGAAAAACAATAAAACCATCAAAAAAATTTTGTGATTAATTAGGGCAAAATACTATTTCGACTCAAGCACAACATATTCCCCATGAAGTTTTCCTTTGCAGTTGCGCGGATCGCTGGTAAGTTGTATCGATTTGATATCCTTTGGTTGAAGCCTCATTATTTCAGATATGGGTTTTTCATCGCAATCGATTAGCAAATTGGGGCCACAATCGTCATCAATTTTAACTGATTGAATGTAACCGTCTTGTCCAAAATAAAGCATACCCTCACATACCGTAAATAGTTCATTCGACTCTCCCTGCAAATCTACCTGAATGATGTCTCTTGATGCCGGATCATCGGTTTGCTTAATAATATTAATGCTTTCAATGCAATCGGGGTTCAAAGCCTGTAAGGAATTTTCATAATCGTTTAATGTTGCATAACCATTAATAAAAAGTTGGGGATGATCTTCGGTTTTGATCAATTCAATGCCCGATTTTTCAAAAATTCTTACCCCCCCGCTTCCAGCGTAATAAGTATTTTTGTCAAACGAAAAAATGTTCTGGGGCTTAAAATAATTACTTGCCTGATTTCTTTTGTCATCTTTTTTATCGATGAGCCAAAACCTGAAACCATCACGTGGGGCATGTTTTCCGGTTCGGGGTAATTCTTTAGGTTGTTGATAATAGTTGGGTGTTTCAAACTGAATTCCATTTTTTTGATCGATTCCATTTCTTTGATCAATTCCATTTTCATCAATCGACGATAAAGCGTTCAAACCCTCAAGGTTAAGGGCATCTTTCAACAGGGCTATCTTTTCAAGGTCGATATCGCCCTGTATTTCAACAAGTGAAACGTTTGCCATTGAAGAAGTTACAACCAGTAGGTCGCTGAATAAACCATCCGACTCTTTCAAAAAAACCATCCTGCTTTCAAAAGTACCCCTGTCAATTTTAAACGGTGTGTATTCAGAAAGTTCGTAACTGATGTATACATCATTAATAAAAACAGGAACCCGGTCGACATTATTCATCGAAAATGTCAGCACCCTCAGGTTATCGATATCCTCGAGAACTTCACGCACTTCAGTTGCAGGTTCTTTCTCTTTCAGGTATAGTTTTATAGTTTTTCTACCCAGTTCCGACACAAAGTAATTGTTTTGCTGCCGGTAATTTTCAGCAAGCTTTCTGAATGGTTTCTGTGCTGCAGAACTAAACGGGGTAACAAAGAATATTGCTACTATAAAGGATATAAAAAGAATCAGTTTCATACCTATGCTAATTTGAGTTTTCAGAAACAATTACGATCGTTTCATCTTCATAAATAATATCTACTCCTGGTTTGCTATCAGGGTCAATTCCTTCCGAAACATGTTTCAGGGTTTGTTCAAGCAAGGCAAAACTGGCTTCATGGTCATATGTTTTCCTAAGCTCCAAAACAACAACCGGTGCAACAATAAGAAGGAAAGAAGCAGCAATGGATATTGCATATAACGTTCTTTTTCTGAACCGGGTTTTTTGCGTTATTTGTTTCCATACCTGTTCCTCAAGTTCGGTGTTTTGATCCCTTTTTAAAGTAACAAACTTTACATAAAGTTCATCGGCCGGTGATTCGCATTCACGAAGGTTCTGGCTAAAAAAACTGGTTTCTTCAGACAAAGATGTTTCACCCATCCAAAACTTTTCAGAAAGATTAAATTTTTCGTTTTGCTTCATACGCATAAATTTTTTCAAGTTGCTCACGCACTGTTTTTCTTGCCCTCGACAATAATACCCTCACGTAAGCCATATCTGCTCCCAATAATTCGGCAATTTCATCAAACTCCAATCCGTCAATGTCCCTCATCTGTATTACATCGGCCTGATTTGTTGGTAGTTTGTTTATTATCCCCTGTACCATTTCAACTGCTTCGCTGTACTCAAATACAGTATGATTATCGGGAACATCGGCATTCATTTTAAGCTGGTTGTCAAAACCAATGGTCTTTTTTCGCTTCAGTTCGTCGAGACACACATTTTTAACAACCTTAAACACGAACGACTTAATATTGGTGCAATGACTCAATTGTTTCCTTTTATCCCAAAGCTTCATCATGCTTTGTTGTACAGCATCGCGTGCCAGTTCCTCCGAAACCAGCAACCGTTTTGCCATAGGGAAAACGTTTTTTGAGTAAGGAAGCACCTTTATCTTAAATTCCTGCTCCGTCATCCGTATTTGCTTAAACGATTAATGTTCTGAAATGTATCAACGAAAATACAATTTATTGTGTTGACTTTTCAAAATTTCAATTTATCATGCAAAACATGATTTTTAAAAGTCGATAAATCAAAGATTATTCCTTTTTTTGAAAAAGAAATTTCTGGTATGGTCGAACTCGAAAAATATTTTACAAAATTCAGGGAAAATATCGTAGGCATCAATGCTTCATTCCTGTCAACTTTTGGGCGAAAAGATATTATTTATGCCGACTGGATTGCAAGCGGCAGGCTATATAAACCAATCGAAGATAAACTGCTGAATGTATTTGGCCCCTTTGTGGGAAATACACATACAGAGACAACCGAAACCGGGATTCGCATGACAAAAGCATACCAATGGTCACATCAATACATAAAAAAGCAGGTAAATGCCGGGGCAAACGATGTAATCCTGACTTCGGGAACAGGCATGACAGGTGTTATTAATAAATTCCAACGCATACTTGGCCTCAAATACTGTGGCGAAGTCGATCACAAAAAATGTCAGAAACAGCGGAACAAACCGGTTGTTTTTATCACCCACATGGAACACCATTCCAACCACACATCGTGGTACGAAACCAATGCCGATGTAGTTGTTTTGCCCCCCGGTGAAAACCTTCTGGTTGATCCAGAAATACTACGTACTGAACTACAGAAATACAGCGATCGGGAATTTAAGATTGGCTCATTCACAGCCTGCTCAAATGTTACGGGGGTCAGGGTGCCCGTTCATACCCTGGCCAGGATAATGCATGAATATGGCGGGGTTGCATTTATCGATTATGCTGCATCGGCTCCTTACGACGAAATAAACATGCACCCCGACGACCCGATGGAAAAGCTGGATGCCATTATGTTTTCTCCCCATAAATTTTTGGGGGGGCCAGGTACTTCTGGCGTTTTAATCTTCGATGCCTCGATGTATAAAAGCGATGCGCCCGATAACCCTGGGGGAGGCACTGTCGACTGGACCAATCCCTGGGGAAAATACAAATATGTTGATGACATTGAAGCCCGCGAAGACGGTGGCACTCCGGGCTTTTTACAAAGCATTAAAACCGCTTTGTGCCTCGAACTGAAAAACCAGATGGGTGTAAAGAACATCCAGAACAGGGAAAAAGAACTGCTCGATATTGCTTTCAGGGGTTTCGATACAATACCAGGGCTCAAAATTCTGGCCGACCAACACCGGGATAGGTTAGGAATCATTTCTTTCTACATCGAAAACATACACTACAATCTTATTGTAAAACTCCTGAACGACCTGTATGGCATTCAAACCCGCGGAGGTTGTGCCTGTGCCGGCACATACGGACATTATCTGCTCGAAATGAGCTACGAAAAATCCCTTGAGATTACCAATCATATCAGTCATGGCGACCTTTCGGTAAAACCGGGCTGGGTACGCTGGTCAATCCATCCAACAACAACCGACCATGAAGTTGATACGATGATTAAAGCGTTAAAACACATCGTTTCCAACATCGGGCAATATTCTCAAGAATATCTTTACGATTCGCACTTCAACCATTATAAACATAAAAGCGAAACACCAGGTGATTATCCGCTCGAAAAATGGTTTTCACTTGAATAACTGGTTTTGATATAGAAAAGCAGATTGTTATTTTTAAATTTTCTTTTTTAACATATCTTCAAAACCATAAACCATGGATGTAAAAATTGAACCCTCGTGGAAAGAAATTTTAAACGAAGAATTTGGAAAACCCTATTTTTCAAACTTAACTTCAATTATCCGCGATGAATATAAAAAACACCGGATATTCCCCGAAGGAAAAAACATTTTTAACGCGTTTAATCTTTGCCCGTTCAATCAGGTAAAAGTTGTGATCATCGGACAGGATCCCTACCACGGACCTGGCCAGGCTCATGGTTTGTGTTTTTCGGTAAAGGATGGTATTGATTTTCCGCCTTCGTTGAAAAATATTTTTAAAGAGATCAACAACGACCTTGGCATTCCGGTACCCCAAAGCGGCGACCTTACCCGCTGGGCTGTTCAGGGTGTACTTCTGCTAAATGCTACCCTGACAGTAAGGGCACATCAGGCAGGGTCGCATCAGGGAAAGGGATGGGAAATATTTACCGATGAAGTAATCCGTTTGTTGTCAGAAAAACGTTCAAACCTTGTTTTCCTGCTTTGGGGCGCTTATGCCCAACGAAAAGGGGCAGTAATCGATAAAACGAAACACCTAGTGCTCGAATCGGTTCATCCGTCGCCTCTTTCGGCCACCCGTGGTTTTTTTGGAAACCATCATTTCAGCAAAACCAACCAATACCTGCTTTCAAACGAAATTAAACCCATTAACTGGTAGTGTGCCTTTAGAAATATTTCAGTTATATTTGAGCCAAATCCATTAAAATATTTACCACCTGATGAAACAGGGAATCTTAATTATTATTGCATTATTTACCTGTCTGCAGGTATTTCCAAGGAAATCGAACATTGACGAAAAATTCAATGAACCTTACCGTCCACAATTCCATTTCACAACCGAAACAAATAAATTGGGAGCGCCCATAGGCATACTGAAAAAAGATTCGGTTTTCCACCTTTTTTATCAGCATAACCCGCACAATTTCCAGAATGGTTTCTATAACTGGGGACATGCAACAAGCAGTGATCTGCTTCACTGGGAATTCAGGGAGAGTGTTCTGCAACAGACGCCCGATGTAAGCGATTCAATGCTGCAAACCCCCTGGTGGGGAACCATAATATCGCACGACCATACTTTCAGCGCCTGGTATAACAGTTGGGGTGAAGGCATTTTGAAAACAGCTGCTAACGACGAATTTTCGTGGTGGAAAAAAGACAAGATTGAAGGGGCAGGGTTCCTTAAAAAATGTGAACCTTTTGTTTTTTGGCACGAAGCTTCCCAAAAATGGGTGATGATGGCTTACAACAGGGCCGACTCAACATTGAATATCCTCAATTCAGAAGAAGGGTTGAACTGGAAAAAGATTAGTGATTTTTATTTCAAATTCGGATTTCCCGGGTTAATTGAGTTGCCTGTTGACCGTAAAAACGACGATACCCGATGGATGTTTTTTACCGAAAAGGGAAACTACTTGCTGGCCGCTTTCGATGGGGAAAAACTCGAGCTGCTTACCCCCCTGCGGAAATTCGATTATGGCAAAGATGTTGGCGCATCGGTTTGTTATTTCGACCAGGAAAACGACAGGTATGTGATGCTCTCAGAACTTGAATGTGAACAACTCCCCGACCTCCCTTCAAACGGCCAATTCACATTTCCTACAGAAATCAGCCTGCATGAATCATCCCTGGGAGTTGAAGCATTTCGAAAACCCTCCAGAGAAATTGAAACGCTTTTTGAAAAGTCGTTTACCTGGGAGGCAAAAAAGGTGTATCCGGGTATCGACAACAACATTCTTTCTAAGCTGCGAAACGACACATACTACATAAAAGGATCAATTGATTTGATGAACTGCGACCAGTTCGGGTTTATCATACGCTGCGGGCGAGATAAGGACGGGACAGAAATCAACTACCACGTGGGACGAAATTTGCTTTCCCTGCTTGGAAACCGGATTGATTATAAACCCATGGGCAGTAAATTTGATTTTGAAATCCTGATCGACCGATCGTCAATTGAACTTTTTGTTGAAGGCGGAAGATATGTAATCAGCACTTCATTTACACCCGACCCCGATAAAAACCGTTACATGCTGTATACAATTGGCGGCGAAATCATGGTCGATTACCTTGAAGTACATCAGTTAAAATCAGTATGGAATGAAAATAAGTAGTCAATTAAATGTTTAGCATGAAGCGTTTAACACTTTTTTTAGCAACGGTAATTTCAACTTTTTTGACCGGATTTTCACAGCAAACCAATATTATTAGTATCAATCAAGATATTGAACTGATTCCGATTACTCCCGGATTTTATATCCACGTTTCCTATACCAATTCAGAACAATACGGCAGGTATCCTTCAAACGGGATGATTGTTGTTGAAAACGGGAAAGCGCTTATGATCGATACCCCTGACAACGACCTGAAAACCGGAGCGCTTTACAATTTTCTGGCAGATTCGATGGGAATTGAAACAACCCTTTTTATTGGTGGCCATTTTCACGATGACTGTATTGGCGGCCTGGGCTTTTTAAAAACGAAAGGCGTGAAATCGATACTGAACGAACGTACCCGTAAAAAATGCATTGAATTTTCGCTGCCCCTGCCCGATACTACCTTTGACAAAACGATGGACTTTTCTTTTGAAGATACCCCTGTTCAAATACGATACTTTGGCGGCGGCCACACAATCGACAATATTGTTGTTTATTTCCCGGGTGAGAAAATCCTGTTTGGCGGGTGCCTCATTAAAAGCCTCGACTCGCGGGGGCTTGGCAACCTGGCCGATGCCGTAGTTAGCGAATGGAAATCAACCATTGAGAAAGTTATTGAAGCCTTTCCCGATGTTGAAGTTGTTGTACCCGGGCACGGCTCTTCAGGCGATGCAGCATTGTTACACCATACCGTTGAATTGGTGCAACAATACAATAATCGCTAAAAAATCGAATTCCATTTTTCAATTAAATGAGGTATAAAAACGATAAGGCCTAATATTGCAGCGGCAATAGCTTTAACTAAGACTGCCCCGGCTGCCATATCCTTGGCAGCTTTTATTTTTTCGTTAGGTTGCCTATCTACAGCATCAGCGAGTTTCTCAAGCGCTGAATTGAACATCTCGGCCGAAAAAACAAACCCTACAGCAAAAATAACAAGTATCCATTCCGTAACAGAAAGTGGCAGCCAAATTCCAAAACCGATAACAGCCAGGGTAATTACAAGATGTATCCAGGCATTGTGCTCATTTCTGAATAAAAGGCATATTCCATTAAAAGCATATCGAAAGCTCAACAATCTTTTTCGAAAAGAAAACTTCTTATTGTTCATCTGAATTTTTTTATCAAGATATAAAACTCTCTTTCAGAAAAAAAATTCAACACATATAAATCGCAGGTTTATGATTAAAACATGTGTCTTTTTGTAAAAATATTGATTAACTTTTGCTCATGCATTTTTGAAAGCATGAACATTATATCTTTTGCTGGGTTAATTTATAGGTTAGAAACAATAATAAAAAACCTTAAAAAGAAGACAATGGCAAAGTATGTTATTTTCCTCATCATGTTGCTCCCCTTTACAGGTTTTTCTCAAAACGAAACCTATACCATAACCGGGAGGGTCAATGTTTTTGGCCGCAAGGGCGATATACATGTTTTCCTGGTAACCGAAGAAACCTTCAGGGAAAATCCCTGGTCGGGTATCGACACACTGATATTTCCGGTGAACATGAATAAAACAAGCATTGAATACGAATT
>JAFGEV010000359.1 GCA_016931385.1 Prolixibacteraceae bacterium | reverse complement strand
GCCCCAGCATGGTTTTACCACAATAACTGATAGGCCTTCGGGTGATCTCGATTTAAAAACTTCTTATTCACTATTTGCCGATTTTGGCTGGTTACGTAAGATTTCCGAAAAGGTTGATCTGTATGCAGGTGGTTATATAAATTACGGTATTAACAACCTTATTGATGCAAAAAATAACCCTATTTACCAAAGTGATGGGACGTACAACAACATGTTGGCATCGGCCAATACCAAAAAGGTTAATTCGATGACATTTGGTATAAAAGTAGGTATACGTTTGCGAGCCGGCCGTGTAAAGAAGGCCCCCGAAGCATACACTTTACCCGAATTGTTACCTGATGTAAAAGAATACTCTATTCAACAACCATTATTACAATCTTGCATCGCATTTGAGAGATGATCATACTCCAATGCAGAACGATTCCGTAGCTTAATTGGATAGAGTACCTGGTTACGGCCCAGGAGGTTGGGAGTTCGAGTCCCTTCGGGTTCACGATAAAGGTTTTAAACCCTTGTTACTGAAAAGTAATATGAGTTTTTTGTTTTCTTTATGCGATTATGATCCCCGAAAAACTTTCGTTACTTCCATCTATTTGTATACATAAAATTAAACCCTCAAGGTTTTGAAACCTTGAGGGTTTAATTTTATAAATAAGTCTTTGTATTCAAACAATAATAACTGTTGTCTTAATACTTTTGACTTGACATTCGTTGAATGGATGAATTATCTATTGGGTGTTTCCCATTTCTTTGTTTCGGCGCAGGAAATTTCAACCACCTGGTTGCCGGTCTGGATTCTGAAATCACCCTTTTCAAGCACCCATTTACAGTCGTAACCCACAAAAGCGAGATCCGAACCCTTTATTTTCAGGGTAACGGTTTTGGTTTCTCCGGGTTGTATTTCCACCTTTTCAAAGGCACGCAGGCGACGAACATCGGGTGTGAGTGAGGCAATCAGGTCGCTGCTGAACAGCAATACGCTCTCCTTGCCTGCACGTTCGCCTGAATTTGTTACGTCAACAGTGAATGTGAGTTCGTCATCGGCTGTGAAAGAAGTTTTATCGACCGATAAGTTGCTGTATTCAATTCCGGTGTAGCTTAATCCATAGCCAAAAGCCCACTGGAACGACATCTCCGAATTGTAATTGTAGGCACCTTCCATGGTCCCGGTCTGTTCGCTGGGCTTATAATCATAGCTGCCCAGGGAGTTGACCGCTTTGGGGTACGAAAAGGGCAGCTTACCGCTGAAATTAACGTCGCCACTGATCAGGTTAGCCAATGCATCGCCACCATGGTTACCGGGTAGCATGATGTTTACCACTGCCTTGGCAAGCGGCTCTATTTCACTAATGATGCGTGGCCTTCCCTCATTCAAAATCAATACGATGGGTTTACCTGTTTTACTCAATGCCTTAACCAGGTTCAGCTGGTTTTGCGACAGGGTTAAATCGGTGAGGTTGCCAGGTGTTTCGCAATAGGAGTTTTCGCCAATGCAGGCAAAAATCACATCCACATCGAGGGCTGCTGCTACGGCTTTTTCTATTTCAGGAGCGTTTTCTTCCCAGTATTGACCCTCATTGTTATAAGTAACCCCCGCTTCGTACACCACGTTGTTGCTGCCGAATTTTTTAGTGAATGCTTCCAGTATGGTGTTGTGTTTGGAGGCAAACAAATCGGTGCCTATGCCCTGCCAACTATATGACCATCCGCCATTGAGGCTGCGCATGGAGTTGGCATTGGGGCCGGTGACTAAAATCTTTTTTCCTTCAGCCAGTGGCAAAAAGCTCTCCTGATTCTTGAGCAGTACCATCGACTCTTCGGCTGCATGCAGGGCTACATCTTCATGTTCTTTACTTCCAAAGAGCGGAAAATCCTGAGTATTGTACACGGTAGTTTCAAACAGACCCAAACGGTATTTCATTCGTAATATCCTACGCACGGCATCATCAATACGACTCATTTTTACTTCGCCCTCTTCCACCAATTCCTTCAGATCGATGCAGTAATCCCAGCTATAGGGTTCCATGGCCATGTCAATACCAGCATTGATAGCTATTTTGATAGCTTCTTTTTTATCGGCAGCAATTTTTTCACGGGTATATAGATTGTTGATGTCGGCCCAGTCGGTAACAATGACCCCATCCCAGTTCAAATCCTCCTTAAGCCACACGGTGAGCAACTCATAGTCGGCATGCACGGGCATTCCGTTGATTGAAGCTGAGTTGACCATAATTGATAATGCACCGGCTTTGATAGCTTCCATGAATGGCGCAAAGTGCTTTTCGCGCAGCTCCTGTTTGCTGATTACAGCCGGGGTTCGGTCTTTACCTGAAACGGCCGCACCATAGCCCATGTAGTGTTTTATGCAAACGGCAATCTTTTCTTTGCCAATATGGTTAGGATCTTCTCCCTGGAAGCCCAAAACGGCTTCATGTACCAAAACGGCATTCACATAAGCATCTTCGCCGTAATCTTCCCACATGCGTGGCCAGCGGGCATCGCGACCAAGGTCAACGGTTGGGCAAAAGGTCCAGGGCGTACTTCCAGTCCTGGTTTCATAGGCGGTGATGCTAGCAGCCTGGCGAACCAGCGATCGGTTGAAGGTAGCGCCCAGGTTAAGGGGTTGCGGAAACAAAATACCGCCCATAGTGTAAGTGGTTCCGTGGTTTTGGTCAAGCCCGTAGATGCAGGGAATGCCAATCTCTTTCATGGATTTCTCCTGGATTTTGGAGATGATCTCCTGCCATTTTTCAGGTGTCTGAGCCAGGTTTCCGGGTGTATTCAGAATGGACCCCACTTTATATATCCCGAAAACGGTATCCATTATAGCCTCACTCATTTGAAAATCCTGATTTCCTGAGCCGGGTTCATGCAGTACATCAATAGTGAGCTGTGTCATTTGACCAATTTTCTCCTCCAGAGTCATTTTACTCAGCAAAGATTCCACTTTTTGATCAATGTCAGAATCCTTTGCGATTGCAGGTTTTGTTGACTCCTTTGGCGTGCATGCATACAGAGCAACAATTGCCAGAAATAAAGTTAGAATTTGTTTCATGTGTATAAAATTTGTTTTTTAATGGTTACATGGAACTTGCCAGATAATTCCCGATAAATCGGGACGTCCTGGTCCCGGCTGTAAGGCGTGAAGCTATTTAATTGCGTGAGCAACTTTTGCTCATGGCTTGTTTCATGGTTTTATTGTTATTTAGTTAGTGTATGAACATTAGAAGCTTGTTGTTAATATTATAAATAGGGTTAGTGAAGCTTTGGTAGATAGGGTTGTTTTCAACTTTTAACAAATATAAACTATTTATTGAAATCTGAAGTTTCTATCATGGTAGATTTATTTGGAATAAACTAATGGTTTTGTCATCGGTAGAATATAGGTTTTCATCCTGATTATTATTTCGTTCGTCGGTTTCCTTTCTCTTTTATTCAATAGTTTTATTCTTTTACACTCAAAATTACAACATTATGAGTAGACTAAAATTGAATAAACAAATTATTACAGTGCAGGCTGTTTTGGTAATGTTATTTACCGTTGGTGTTATCCAGGCTCAAGATGCTGTGACACGGTGGGATTTGAACAACTGTATTAGCTATGCGCTTGAAAAAAACCTTACTGTTAATAAAGCAAGGCTTGATATTCTATCAGGAGAGGCTGATTTAATGCAGGCTCGGGGCCAACGTTTACCAAACTTAAGTGGTTCGGTATCACAAACATTAGCCGGGGATATTTCACCATGGGAAATGAATTATTCTGGATCCTTGTCAGTTACATCGGCAGTGACTATTTATAACGGAGGACTTATCAATAATGATATTGAGCGTTCTGCTAAAGCACAGGAACTGAATAAACTGGATCTTGAACAAGCCAGTAATAATATTATTTTATCTGTTACACAGGCATACCTTAATGCTTTGTACGCTAAAGAAAATATTGATTACTATACACAGGTACTGACATCTTCAAAGCGTCAGGTTGAAAGGGCTACAGCTTTAAAGAAGGCTGGTTCTATGGCATACCGCGATGTAGCTGATATTGAAGCACAATTTGCCAGTGACCGTTATGCTTTGGTAAATGCTTCCAACGAGTTGGTTCTTCGGATAACTACTTTAAAACAGATTTTGGAAATCCCGGTGGAGGATAGCTTTGAACTCTATTTTCCCGAAGAGGGAGTTAAGGAGTCGCTTGATCCATTACCAACACGTGCCGATGCTTTCGAAAGTGCTTTAAAT
>JAFGEV010000358.1 GCA_016931385.1 Prolixibacteraceae bacterium | reverse complement strand
TTTTTAAGATTACAGCTCGATGGAGATTATCGTATTGAAGAAGCCGTTAATGGACGTGACGGCCTGAGCAAAGCTGTAAAATTGCAGCCCGATATAATTCTTTCGGATGTGATGATGCCGGAAATGGACGGAATCCAAATGCTCGACAAGATTAAAAACAACTTTGAAACCAGCCACATTCCAGTGGTGTTGTTAAGCGCCAAATCATCGGTTGAAAGCAAGATTGAAGGATTGAAATATGGCGCCGATGCATACCTGACAAAACCGTTTCACAGCGGCCAGTTAAAAGCACAGCTCGAAAACCTGTTGCACCAGCGTGTTTTGCTCAGGGAACATTATGCCGGACAGGAAGGCAGTGAAATCTCATCACAAAGTATTCGGGTTACCGGCCCCGATAACGAATTTCTCGAACGTGTGCGGGAAATCATAGAAGAAAACCTGCCTGTTTCCGATTTTAAAATTGGTGATATTTATAATGAAATGGGCATGGGTCGCAGCAAATTCTTCGATAAAATGAAAGGGCTCACCGGACTTTCGCCTATCGACTTTGTAAAAGAATTTCGCCTGAACAAAGCCAATAAACTGTTGAAGACCGGCAAATACAATGTAGCCGAAACGGCCTTTCAGTCGGGCTTTTCCGATGCAGGGTACTTCAGCAAATGCTACAAGGAAAAATTTGGCGTGAACCCGTCGGAGGTTATGGAACGCGGATGATGCGGGATGAACGGATTTGCGCGGAAAAATCAATCCTGACAGGGTTCCGAACCCTGTCAGGATTAAAAATTGCTACTTTGTGTTTTTTTAAAAAATATTCTGTAAATTTTCTTAGGTTATGGTCAAGGTTAAGGATAATTGTTAAAATAATACTTAATTCCAAACATAATGGTCACATAGGATCTGTCATCAAGCAAGTGTGCAATACCTGTACGATAATCCCTGCTTTTATCGAGAATAAATTTATACCCATATGTCGGGGTAAGTGTTACGGTTACATCAGGCATTATCTTGTAGTTGAAAATATGTCCGATTTCGTAGCTAACACCAAAGATATTTGCATATGGTTTTAAGTTATTATCTTCATAATATTGGCCATCGTACTGTCGTTTAACATCGTGATCGATCCTTGCATTTAATACAAGACCGTTTACAATGTTTAGTGATAATCTGCCCAGTTGGGCATATTGGTATGAAAGCAAAAAAGGCAATTTTAAGTGCTTTAGGTAAGTTTCTATTCTTTTATAAAAAGGATCTTCCTTATCTAAATTGTTTTCCCAATAAAAATTCTTTGTTGAATAATTAAATCCAACATGATAATATAGATTTTTTGCTATGGGATTGGTTAGCATCAAAGAAAATCCAATGTTTGGAGAATTTCTGTAGGTGCCAGTATATTTTTCATTGTTTAAAAAGTAATATAAATATCCTCCTTGTATTTCAATAGCATCGACAGGCATTTTCTGTGAAAAAACCTGTATGGATGACATAAGAAGCAATAGTACAACAACTCGTTTCATTGCAGAATGTTTTTATTGGTTAGCTGATGCATCGAATATATAAAATTCTGACAGAGATCGAAACCCTGTCAGAATATATATCTGGGTTATTTTGCCTCAAAGGTTGCACCTAACTGTACTTCAAAACCAGCGGCAAGCAAAATATCACCTGTAGTATCAAATGTTACACTTGCTCCACTTTGGATTACTACATTCCCATCGGGCGTATGATTCGGATCGACACTATACCCCGCAGAAAGTGTTTGGCAATTCAGGTATGCTGATGATGTGAGTGTTTTATTCTCAATCAGCACTGTTGTTGGGTTTTTTGTGTATGGAATGTAATTATGCTTGTCGATTGTTACATAATATGGCTTTGATACATTAGTAAAAGTATATGATGACACATTAGGTTGCACGTTAAAGTAACTGACACCATTGTCTAACGCGCTCATCACACAAATTGTTGAACCTGTTACACCTCCCGTGTTTACTGTTACACTGGTCCCATTTTCTGTAACTGTTGCACTACTATATATTGTTGGGATAGCTGTCCATAGCTCTGTTTCTGGGCAACCAAGCAGATTGTGAGAATACCATAAATATCTATCATTATACCATTTTTTTGACTTGGTTTCTGCAATACCAATGTTGAAAAATGAGCTATCTTTTATTGCATTGATAAACTGTTCAAAAAGTAAATATGAATCACCGACCCAACCATATCTTGTATTCCCAAGATAAATGGGACCACCTCCGGAACTAATACAGGTGTAGCTTTCGCCCATATTTCTTTCACTCGCTGAAGTTACAAATTCGAAATCGTCAAAAGGCATGGTAGTGCATGAAATAGAATAGTATACTGAGGGGTAATCTACATTCGTCATATTGTCAAAACCATTCCCGTTTTCTGCAATCGTACCACAACCTGACACACCATTGTCGAATGCGGTTACCTTATACTTTGTATTATTTGCACATTTTACTGAAAGATTATTATAACTACAATCATATTCAGAATTATAATAAATTGCTGAAACGCCAACTGCACAAGGCCTGCCATGAGCCATAAAGCTACATAGGCCATAATGATTGTTAAATTCGCTGATTACATTATTTCCTGTCGGAAAACATGGAACATAAGAGGTGCAAAAACCTCCCTGCTCTTCATAAATAGTTCTATTAGGAGCTGTGATCCACGGAATTCTGGTGAGTATATAATTTGCCTGATTATCCCGCATTAACTGATCTGCCTGTGTAAAAAATGCCTTTGTCAGGTAAGAATAATTTCCATTGCCGGGATTAAGCTCATACGTTTTTACTTTTTTAGTCCAGTTTTTAACTTCTGCTTCAGAAGTAACCATTATCCTTCCTACAAAAATTTCAGGGTTAAAGTCTACATTGTCGTGTGGTTCGCCATGCCTGTCATCTGTATCAGCCTTCCAGTCTCCATTGAATTCTGAGAAATATAAATCGGTTGGAATAATATAATTATCATTGGTGCTAGTATTAGAGTCGTAACCATACCTTATCGGCACAATCGAATTGTCACCTGCTAAAAGGGCATAATCAATCCCATAACCGTTATTATATGCATCTTTTAAAAATTGTCTGAGTTTACCAGCATTATCATTGATCCCAGAAATCAAATCACCGGTATAGTTTGCATAAATATTTTCAATGGTCACCAAGCTAATATCTACTCCCTTTCTTTTTTTCCAGGCTATAAATTCATTAAAAACTGGAGCTAATGTTTGACTGGTAACAATTACATAATTGCCCGACACCGTAATACTATTAGCAGTAGTTGTACTTTTTAAAGATGGCTCAGGTTCAATAACTGTCGATTTTGTTGAACTTTCTTTTTTATACTGAACCCCATACTTTCCAATATCTGCCTTGTTATCGATTAGGCTTTTTAAAAATTTTTCAGCTATACTGTTTTCATCAATTTCAGTTAGAATAGATGCTGTTTTTTCATCAATATTATTATAATTTAGTGTAAAATCTATCGAATAAATAATATTTAATTCGTTTTTTATGGGAAAATATTGAAAAGGATAAACTGCAAGGGTAACAATGTGGTTGTCACGAAAAATACCTTGGTCTATGATCTCAACAACTGTTGACGGGAAAGGAGTTTCTGAATCATATTTATTCTTGTCAGGCTCTATAAACCCTTTTGTTTGCACATCGAAACTAATAGTTTCAGGATATTGAACCGGTAATATCTTATAATTGAGCTTTTTAGACTGACTTTGAACTTTATTGAGTGTGATCCCAGTTGCCTTACTGTTGGCCGGGATTAATAGGTTGATGTATTTTACTGGCAATGAGGGATACCCAATACTGTCGATAAATTGCATGCCCTGGGCTTTGATCTGGCTGTAAATATTTCCATTACTAAGTTCAACTAGTTCTATAGAAATATCTTTTGATGAGAAGGTTACCTTTTGGTTGACCTGCCCATATACGCTGTTGAAACAAAACAGCATTATAATTATTGAGCAATGAATTATTTTTCGTATCATTTGATGAAATTATTTAAGTTGAATAACTTTTGTTTTATTGTATAACAAACTTACCGGTTTGAGTTGAGTTGTTCAGCCCAACAGCCTTGTATAAGTAGATGCCGGGAAGTAACTTTTCAGTTGAGTACTCTATTAAAGTTTTCCCTGTGACAGAAATGCTTTTGATCAGTGATCCTTTCAGGTCAAAGATATCAATTGTTTCGATTTTATCATTTCCCCATTCAAAACGTATAATGATCTTGTTAGTTGGGTTGGGACTAACCTGGATATTGATGTTTATCTGTTTTGTTTCGACACTTACCGTTGTAGGAAAGCAATCAATGAAATGTTCCTCATGATAAAGCACTTGATTGTTTTGTAAAAAGCAGATTAGTGAATTGTTGGGATATGAAGAACCAGTTGGGATATCGCTTGCAGCAAACAATAGCCCTCTAAGGCTCCCAATTCCTTCTATCCACTCAACCCAGAAATAATTGAAATAGAATTTTTTTCTTAAAGTGTTTTCAATCTGAATGGTGTCGATATCCTCAACAATCAATTTTCCAAAGATATTGTTATTGCCTTCCCATAATGTATCCCCAATTTCTAACGAGAAATCATAAAGCAAAAATTCTTTTTCTTTATTATAATCATTGAAAGAATTAAATGGTTTAAGCCAGTGAATACTATCACCGATGTAATATATGTGTTTTTCATTATCTTCCCTTATTCCTCCCATATATAAGGATTTCTTTTTATCAAAAATGGTATCATAAAAAAGATATAGCTTTTTGTATGATAAATTTTTAATAATTGTATCTTCCCCACTTAGTGCAAACCTTTCATAAACATCCCAAACGGGATTCTCTTCATCGTGGGCAGGATTATACACTTCACTCCAAACCGCACCTGAGTCAGGAAAAGGAATGTATTGGTATTCCTGTGAGAAAGAGAGAAACGGCAATCCAATCAGGATTATATTAAAAAACAATAGTATTTTCATACTAACACTTTATTTCGTTAAAATCATCTTTTTCGTATCCACTTCTCTGCCATCGGTAATAAGAGTGTAAAGGTACATGCCTGCTTTAAGGGTATAGCCTTCGATGGTTACCGAAGTGTTGCCCCTTTCAGTTATATCAAACGATTTTACCTGTTCGCCTTGCATAGTGTAAATATACAAAACAGCCTTAGTTACTGTTTCAGGTAAGTACATGTTTATGGTTGTAGCCGAACTGAAAGGATTAGGTGTGTTTTGAGAAAGCGAGGCTTCTGCTGTTTCATCAAGACTTGCTGATTTTTCTTTAACGGTTTTACTTTCAAGTGCTTCAATCCTCGCTGTGAGTTCCTCAATGGTTGTTTGTTGTTCCTTGATGGCTTCGGTAAGTACAGGAATAATGGCATCATAATCGATATAATAGCGGTCTTCGTCTTCTTCATAAACAACTGCCTCGGGCAATATTTCTTTAAGTTCCTGTGCCACAAAACCAAGCTTGTCTTTTTTCATTTTTACCCTTTTCTGTTTCTCCTTTTCATCCCCGATTGTATCAAATGGTTCAGAAATGTAATCGTATTTCTGTCCATTCATCAAAAGTACCTTGTTTAACGGCGATTCAATTATCCTGAAATTATCCTTTAAACGTTGGTCTGATGCATGCAATGTAGAATATTGGTTATACAAATAATAACCCCTGACATAATAAGCCCTTAATTCAGAAAAAGGATAATTTGAAGTACCTAAACTCCCAGTTGTAGCAGTTCCCGGTCGAATTTCAGGGGCACTGTAATTTGAACCAAAGTATACGTATCCTCCATAAGAGTTTTGAATACGAGCACTTCCCATGATGAGCACATCGGCGCTAGTTGAAGTGGTAGTTGAATGTAATCCCACTTTTCCGTTTGAATCGATTTTTATTTGAGCCTTAAGCCCGAAAGGGAGGAACGCCATACATAGCAGGAGGACAATGCATCTCAGTTTGTTAACAGGATAGTCTGTTTGTTTGTTTGTTTGTTTGTTTGTTGCGCTTCTTTTGAGCGGATTACGAAGATTTTTCATACTTGTAAAGTTTTAAAGTTTATATTTTTTTTGCTTCCAACTGTTTCACACTTGGGTGAAACCGCTATAAAAAACCAAAATTGTTACCGGGATATCCGGGGGACAATGCCGGGTTTTGCTGGGAGCTGTCAATTGTTAATTCCGAAAACTTTTATAAGGTTACCTTTTAAAATACATGTTTTATAACACAAGGTTAAGAGAAATGTAATCAGTGCCGGGGCTTGTATAATGGGGTATATGGTTAGAGGGTTTAATAGTAGATGAAACCTCTTGTTGCAGGTTGTTGTTGTATTTTAATCCTGACAGGGTTCCGAACCCTGTCAGGATTAGCAGCCTCAATAGTTATTACCATACATTCATTTCTTTGCGCCTTCGCGGTTAAAGAATCTCCCTTCGCGTCTTCGCGCCTTTGCGGTTCAAAAAATCTCCCTTCGCGCCTCAGCTCCTTTGCGGTTCAGTAATTCCATTCCTTCGCGCCTCAGCGCCTTTGCGGTTCAGTAATTCCATTCCTTCGCGCCTCAGCGCCTTTGCGGTAAAAAAATATATCCCTTGCGCCTTTGCGCCTTCGCGGTTCATAAAAATACTTTTTCGTGCCATCCTGTCAGGCTTTCCCTAATGGTTTGCTTTTTGATAAATTCCGAACTGTTTATCGGCAAATATTGAACATTCATCGATAATGAAGATTATATAACGATGAACTGTTTTACTTTAGCCAAATAATTAAAAAATTCTAAATACTAAAAATTAAAATAATCGCACTATGAATAAAACATTGAAAATCTTTCTTATTGTGCTGGGGGCTATTGTTGGTTTATTTATCATCACAGCTATCGGCGCTTATTCATTTGGGAAAAAAGCCTATAATAATATGGTTGATATGGATGAAGCTGTTGCAAGCAAGTGGTCGCAGGTAGAGAATGTTTATCAGCGCCGTGCCGACCTGATCCCTAATCTTGTAAATACCGTGAAAGGGTATGCCGCGCACGAGAGGGAAACCCTCGAAGCTGTGATCAATGCCAGGGCAAAAGCTACATCGGTTACCATCGATCCTTCGAACCTTGATGCTGCTTCGTTGCAAAAATTTCAGGAAGCACAATCGGGATTAACTTCGGCATTGAGCCGCCTGATGGTTGTAATGGAACAGTATCCAAACCTGAAGGCCAACGAAAATTTCATGAACCTGCAGGCACAGCTCGAAGGCACCGAAAACCGTATTACTGTTGAGCGTATGAAATTCAACGAAACAGCCCAATTATACAATGCTTATATTCGCAAGTTTCCAGAACTTTTAATTGCAAATATGTTCGGATTCGAAAAGAAAGCTTATTTTGAAGCAGAACAAGGCGCAGAAAAAGCCCCTGAAGTACAATTTTAAATTTTGCAAGTAATGGGAACACCATCGGAATTTTTTACAAAAGAAGAAAAGCAGGAAATAAAAAAGGCCATCGAAACGGCCGAACTGAATACTTCGGGCGAGGTAAGGGTACACATCGAAAACCGGTGTGAAGAAGATGAACTTGACCGTGCGGCATACTGGTTTGCCGAGCTTAAAATGCATAAAACCGAACTTCGTAACGGGGTGTTGTTTTATGTGGCTGTCGAAGATAAAAAGTTTGCCATACTGGGTGATGTGGGTATTAATGCAAAAGTCCCCGAAGGTTTTTGGGATAATACAAAAGGGCTAATGCTGGGCTTTTTTAAGGAAGGTAAAATTGCACAAGGGCTTAGCGTTGGGATAATCCAGGCAGGCCTTCAGTTAAAAGAACATTTCCCGTATCAAAGCAACGATGTTAATGAACTCTCCGACGAAATATCGTTTGGAAAATAATCACATTATGAAGAAAATATTTTCAGCAATTGTATTGTTATTTGCCGGTTTAGCAGTTTTTGCTTCTGACCTTCCGGCCAGGCCCGAACCGCCAACCCTTGTAACCGATATGGCAAATGTGTTTACACAGTCGGAGAGGAGCCAACTTGAATCGAAACTTGTAAATTTCTTTGCCAACACCTCAACACAAATTGCTGTGGTTACGGTTAATGACCTTCAGGGTTACGACAAGGCCGACTTTGCTTTTCGTCTGGGCGAGGCATGGGGCATTGGCGACAGTCGTTTTAACAACGGGATTCTTATATTGTTGAAACCAAAAACAGCAAACAGCAATGGAGAAGTGTTTATTGCTGTGGGTTATGGCCTCGAGGGTGTTGTGCCCGACATTACGGCAAAACAAATTGTAGAACACGAAATGATCCCCCTGTTTAAAGAAAACAACATGTATGGTGGGATAGAAAAGGCAACCAGCGTTTTAATCGATCTGACAAAGGGAGAATACAACTATAAACAATACGCAAAGAAAACAGAAAAGGGTGGGTTTAATCCATTTATAATATTCATACTCCTTTTTGTTGTTTTTCCCATTCTTTTTGGCCGTAGGCGCCGTGGGTTTTATTCCACCGGTAACCGCAGCAGCCTGCCTTTTTGGCTGGCCCTGGGTATGATGAGCGGCGCCGGCAGAAAGCATTCTGGCTTCTTTAACGATTTCAGTAGTGGCTCTGGCTCGTTTGGCGGCGGTGGCAGCAGCTTTGGCAGTTTCGGCGGCTTTGGCGGCGGTGGTTTTGGCGGTGGTGGCGCCGGCGGAAGCTGGTAATTGAAACCCTTTAAATTTTCTTAACAGTTTTGTTCAAATACTTGTACCGTTAAAACGTTATTATTTAGGTAATCAAAATCCCCCCTTCTGGTGTTCCTTGAGTACATCGAAAGGGGCAAAGGGTTTTATTTCTTTTAAGTATATCCTGTTTGAATACCAACATAATTTTATCTTTGCACGGTATGAGAATTCTCCCGGTCATAATTTTACTGCTGATTGCGGCAAGCCTTTATGCCCAACCAACCAGGAGTGGAATGCAGAATGATTCCGGCCAACCCGAAATGGCTGAGAGTGATTCAGTAATGAGTAATGCTGAAACAGTAAAGTCTGAAATAAAAGTATGGACACTGAAAAATCAATACAGCACAATAAATGAAATTGAATTAGATACAGCTAACCTGAATTTTCACAATTATAACCCAATTTTTAAAAAAAGCATTTCAAACAATTATCTGGGTTATTTAGGGGCCCCCTACCAGTCGAATATTTTTTTCGACCGCGAAGAAACTCCGGAATATTACTTCCTTAAAAACATTAACCATTATTATACAAGCCCCGAGGAGGTGAAATATTACAATACAACAACCCCCTTTGCTGTTCTGAGGTATGAAGAAGGTTCGCGTTCCGATCAGGATCAACAGATGTTTACTGCTTTTTTTTCCCGTAACATCGATCCCGGAACCAATTTTGGCTTTCGTTACGATGCCCATAAAAGCAAAGGGCAGTATGTTTTCCATGAATCATTGCATGAGCATTTGAATATCTTTTTTTCAAGAAATTCGGAACGTTATAATGCTTATGTAAGTGTTTTGACCGGAACAAATATGGTGGTAGAGAACGGGGGGATTTCAAAAGATGAAGTCAATCCTTTCTATCCTCCTAAATATTATTCTCCAAATCTTGATAATGCTATTGAAATGACTGTTAAAAACATTTCGGTTTTTACGTCGCATGAATATTTACTCGGGAGTTTATCATCCCTTTTCAAAAAACACGTGGCTGAAGAAGAGGAAAGCTATGTGTCGGGTGAATCAGATACTTTAAGTTTTCAAGCTGATTCAATACCCCTCGTGGACGATTCCCTGGCTTTTTCAACCGACAGTACTGCTTCTGTTGCTGATTCAACAGGGATTGTTAAAAACAAAAAAGAGGACAAGGGATTTGTTCCTGCATACAGCATTCAGTATTCTGCCAGTTACAACAGCTTCAACAGGTATCTCCTTGAGAATACGGTTGACCATTCTTTTTTCGACACAACCTATATTGGATTTGATTCATATAACGATTCGTCACTATACAATACCTTTACCCAAATATTGCAGCTGAAGGCATTCGAAAACCCGAACCGTAAATTTACCTTTGGCAAAAGGGTTTTTCTCGAAAATGAGATTGTTGAAGCAGTTCATGCTTTGCCATACGGGCAAACAAAGTACAATTACTCGAATATTTTTGTAGGTGGAGAAATTTACCGTCGCGAAGGCGATTTCTGGAACTGGAACGCCCTGGCCCGCATTGCTGTTTTAGGCAGGAATATTGGCGATGCAATGCTAAAGGGCAGTATTAATAAACCTCTCCGGATCTTTAACGATACGACTCATATTATTGCTGAAGGTTGGTATCGTGACACAAAAGCCCCGATCTTCCTCGAAAATTGGCAAAGCAACCATTTCAAATGGGAAAACAGGTTTAGAAAGCAACACGAGGTAATAATCAAAGGAAAGATAAGCTACCCGCGGTTTAAACTGCAAACAGGTGTGAATTATGCTTTGCTGGCCA
>JAFGEV010000357.1 GCA_016931385.1 Prolixibacteraceae bacterium | reverse complement strand
GATGATTTTTTCAACGAGATAAAGCAAAGCATGGCCAATCAGAAAGTTCTGATGGACAATGATCACGGCTTTGCAAATGAACAGAAACATGAATATCAACTATGGCTGGAGGGACGTTTGACCGAAAAAGAACTACTGACACCAAAAATAAAAGAATACATTCATCAGTTTTCTTACGGCGAAATAAAGAAAGCCGATATAAAAATAAACGATGTAATCAAAACCATACAGGACCTGAAATTTAAAACCGCCGTTGAAGGGCAAAGGGATAGAAGAAAAACAGATGGAACAGGGGGAATCGAACAACAGGAACTTAGAGGTGAGCAGTCGTTTATTGCAGCAATACTAGGTTTTATACCATGGCTGATACTTTCCATTTCTCCTCTGGTTAGTTTTTTATTCGAAAAAATTGCATTCCTTTTTAAATCAATATTCAGAAGTAACAAGCGCCAAAAAATCACAAACGACCAAGCTGAGGAAAACAGCATCTATAATTACCTTAAGATGTCGTTTAAGGAAATTATCCCTTCATCTTTTTATAAACTTTGTGTGGCCTGGGACTGGGTAAACGTGAAGTATACCCTTTTTGCAAAATTCAAACTTAAACAAGACTGGATACCTTTCAGCACCATTCCCCACGATTTTAAACACCTTTTTTACCGAAACGAGACCAAAGAATTGCTGGGGAAAAAGAACAAGCATTTCTGGCTGATAGTGGTCATTTTATTTTTTACCTTCCTGGCCATTGGTTTTTCAAACGGTAGTTTAAAATACCTGAAGGACAAAATGGAGGATCCGTTTGTTCGTTCAATTAATGCGCCAATACCAGGTAATAACCGGAACATCAACAATACCCTCGAATTGTACAATACCGACTCGTTAAAACATTATTATCGCTACGACACCATAATCGCATACAACAAGTGGACTGCTTATTTTAAGGGTGACTTGCCCGAAAGTCCCAACCGTGGGATCGATGGTCGCTCTATACCTTTCAACGACCCCCTTGTTATTACAATTATTGACGAGAAAATCAATAAATCAATTGGTAATACTTTTGAAGATCAAACAGACATTTCTTTAATTGTAACCCGGAATCTTATCGATAAACTTGAATGTTCGAAAAAACCGGCTTTTATATTTAAGAAGACCCGAGACGGACGACAGTTGCCAATTCCCATAAGGGCTATTGTTGATAAACTTCCTGGCGAAAGGGTCGACTTTATTGCCACCCAGTTTTTTTATAACAACTACATGTCGTTGGGCGATAACTTCCTTTTCAAGGATAATAAAAAGCTATACGCCCTTGTTGTGACAGATTCAACAAATGTTGAAAGTTTCCGTCAGGCATGCGATGATTTCTTTTTCCGTTATTATGAAGAGGGTGGATTTCTCGAAGTGAATAACATCGATGTATATCCGCATAGATATTCGTATATGCCGATGTACTGGCTGCAGGTTTCGTTTGAATACTCCGAAGACATTTTATTAGATGAAATTGATGAGCTTTATACCCAATTTCGGGAATCGGAAGAAATTGTAAATTTTATGGACAAAGCCGGTGTTCAGGAAAATGAACTTATTCAGACATATTATCCCAATCAGGAAAACCGTTCATCGCGCAGGTTCGATTATATCGCTGTCAACTTTAACGACTTAAGCAGGGTTGATGAATTTGCCGAAAAGTTTGCTGAAGATTCTGGTATTAAGCTTGAAATGGCCAAAATAGAGCAAATGAAAAACTACAACTTCGTAAGTAAGCTGACCCTGATTATGTCCATCATACTTATTGGCTTCAGCGTACTTATGATCAATATTTTCCTTTCGAATATCCTGAGCACCCACCTGAATAATATCAAAATGAACATTGGTACCTTCAAGGCTTTCGGAATAGATATAAAACGGATTTACATCGGGATGATGTACATATTTATATTGATGCCTCTTTTGTTCGGGATGTTTTTTGCCGGAGTCACTGGTTATCTGGGCGGGGTTTACGCAATTATCAACCTTTTGTCACCCTTTGCAGTTGAAAAGGATTTATATTTCGATTTGTTCAATAGTTACACGCTGATTTCAATAATCATTCTGGCAATAGTCAACTATTATGCCTTCAGCAAAATCATCAACAGGATTTTTAAACAATCACCGGGAGACTTGATTTACGACAGGAGCAATAAAGCTTAAACAGTTTTTTAATTCCAGCTGTACCAGTTGGAAAATTTCATATCCCCAATTTCGTTTTTTTCAATTTCAAGCTGTATATCGTGAAGGTTAACTTCTTTCGATACCGATATTATACTTACAAATGATAAGTAAACATTTAAATAATTGCGAGGAATGGTTTCCTCTATTTTGAAGTTGTTTTTGTGTTTCATAATCTCTATTCTCTTAATAAAACCAGTAAAATTGATCTAACTCCTAAATTTATTGTAAATGATTGAATTAATGGTCAAATTTTTCAAAAATTTACAAACTACCTTTAATACATTCCTCCTTATGATTACCCTACCTGTTTTTATAACTTTAAGAAAAATATTTTCCGCCAGGATAAACCAATCAGTAAAAATACGTGGTGCACATTTAAAGCATTTCCCATAAGATTAAAAATCATTGCTTTAAGTTGCGTCAAAAAAAACAAATCCTCCTTTTTTTAATACCAATGATTAAATAACGTTCAACTTCTTATTTTTGTATTCAATTTATCAAAAATGGAGACAAAAATATTCTACCTAATCCTGGCAATTGTTGTACTTGATTTTCTTTTCGAGAGATTACTCGATTATTTGAATTCCAAACATTGGAGCGATAAAATTCCCGATAGTTTAAAATCGGTTTTAAATAAAGAAGCTTATCAAAAGTCACAGGCCTATAAAAAAACAAATTACAAATTCGGAATCCTGACTTCATCATTTTCCTTTCTTTTGATTATGATCATGTTGCTAATTGAGGGCTTTGCATGGGTAAATAACCTCTCTCTCGGATTTTCAAACAATGTTATTGTTTCTGCTTTAATTTTCTTTGCAATATTGGGTTTGGGCGCCGATATTTTAACAACCCCATTTTCAGTGTATGATACATTTGTAATTGAAGAAAGGTTTGGGTTTAATAAAACCAAACCAAAAACGTTCATTCTCGACAAATTAAAAAGTTGGTTGCTCACGGCTATACTTGGGGGTGGAATCTTGTCCTTTATCATTTTTATATGGACAAAAACCGAAAACATATTTTGGGTCCTGGCCTGGGGGGCAGTTACCCTTATTTCACTTTTTATGACCATGTTTTATTCCAGCCTGATAGTCCCATTGTTTAACAAACAAACCCCTCTCGAAGATGGAGAACTGAAAACCGCTATTGAAGCATTCGCCATGAAAGCAGGTTTTGGGCTTAAAAATATTTTTGTAATCGACGGATCGAAGCGGTCGTCGAAAGCCAATGCTTACTTTACCGGGTTTGGCCCACGAAAAAGGGTTGTCCTGTACGATACACTTATACAGGATTTATCGTCAAATGAGATTGTGGCTGTGCTTGCCCACGAAATAGGGCATTACAAAAAACGGCATATGATATGGGGATTGCTGGGGGGTATTCTACAAACAGGCATTATGTTATACTTGTTCTCAATTTTTATTTCCAATCCTGCGTTGTCGGGTGCACTTGGTGTGGATAAACCCAACTTCCATATTGGAATGGTTGCATTTGGAATCTTATACACCCCGCTATCATTTCTGACAGGCATCGCAACAAACATCCTATCCCGAAAAAACGAGTATGAGGCCGATGCTTATGCAGCCGGTTTCGGACTTGGCAACGATCTGGCTGCTGGTTTGAAAAAACTTTCGGTCAAAAACCTTAGCAACTTAACGCCCCATCCGCTTTATGTTTTTTTCAACTATTCCCACCCAACTTTAATACAAAGGCTTAAAAGGCTCGAAACATCTAAGTAATAATTTTGATTTTAACTTTTCAAGGTTTAAATTTGGGTTTAATCTACCTAAGCCTATCCATGAAAAGTAAATTAATTCTTTTTGTATTAATTTTTCTTTCACTTGAAATTTTTGGCGGTGAGAATACAAATAAAGTAAAGCCCCTGCAATTTTCCGGGCAAAG
>JAFGEV010000049.1 GCA_016931385.1 Prolixibacteraceae bacterium | reverse complement strand
TTGAACTTGATGGCAAAACACCGCATTTAAAGTCCCCCTTGGGGGATTTAGGGGTCAAATTAGCTGGCGCGCAGCAAGAAAAAATCCAGTGGAAGCGTTGCGATATGAATAACACGCTTTTGTTAACCCCTCTAACTCCACCAAGGGTTTGGATACCCCTCTAACTCCACCAAGGGGGAGAACCAAAAATAACTAACAATAGTAAAGATGATTGAATTTGAGGGCAAGACACCGCATTTAAAGTCCCCCTTGGGGGATTTAGGGGTCAAATTAGCTGGCAGAGCTGGCGCGCAGCAAGAAAAAATCCGGTGGAAGTGTTGCGATATGAGTAAAAATGACTGAACTATAATTAAGCAAAAAGAGATGCCATAATCTTTGAACAGATAATTCTACACCAGGCTTCTTTCTTTTTGTGCTGTGAAAAACTGTAGCAAATAAAAGTTCCACGACAGAAGAATTATTTTTCACAGCTATAAAACTTGAATGCCTAATGATATTTGAAATATGTTAAGAACAGTTGTCAAAAAACAACACATTAAGTGTCAAAATATTTTACATCAACGATTCGCCCAATGCAACAAACGCGCTGTTAATGTGAAACATATAATTCAGGCATTAATTTTGACTCTTAAAAAAGTTCTTAAATTCGGCTAAACATCTTTTTAACAATGAATTCCATTTTTATAAAATTATCGCTTCGCAAACTATTGAAATCTAAAGTTTACTCCATTACCAACCTGATGGGGTTAACTGTGGGATTTACAGCATTTATATTAATTGCTTTGTTCATTCACCATGAACTTAGCTGGGACAAAAATCACGAAAACTACACACGCATTTACCGTGTACAACGCCAATTAACAAATGCCACACAGGTTATTGCCGGCACTGATATTTCACCGCATTCACGGGCTATTACAGCCCAAATGATTGAAGGCAAATTTCCTGAATTCAAAAAAATGAGCGTTATTCGTGAAATCAATTCAGCTTTTTTGGCCACTAATACCGAAGATATGGTGCACGAGAAAGAAGGACTCCATGCCGACACCTGCTTTTTCGACATTTTTACATATACATTTATTGAAGGAAACCCCAAAACTGCACTTAACCAACCCTATGCCATAGTCCTTTCGGAAACCCTGGCACAAAAGCTGTTCAAAAAAACAGATGTGATGGGAAAAACAGTTGTTTTCGAAAAGAAATACCCATTGATCGTTACCGGGGTGTATACCGATTTACCATATAACAGTAGCCTGCGCCCAAGCTTCATCATCTCGTTTTCGAGCTTAAAACCGATACAAAATATAGAACGCTCCGATTTATGGACGGGCGATTGCATGACCTATGCCCTGCTTAAACCGGGAACATCAAAAACTGTTGCAGAAGCAAAGATCAGAAACCTTTTTGAAGACTATGAAGATATCAAATACGAAAAACTTCAATTATGCCCGCTTTCGAAGGTGTACCTAAATTTTAACAATCGCAACGATTACCTGATAGTGCTAAAACTTTTCGGGCTTATCGGGCTATTCATTTTATTGATGTCGGGCTTCAACTACATTAACCTTTCATTAGCACAGGCCTCTATGCGTGGCAAAGAAGTGGCCGTCAAAAAAGTGATGGGAAGCCGAAAATATGCCGTGGTCGTTCAGTTTTTAACCGAAACAATTGGAATCTCTATTGTAGCACTCTTTTTTGCTTTTGTCCTGAGTAAACTCTTCCTTCCGGTTTTCAACAATGTAGTCGACAAACATATCGTTTTCAATTTATCCGACAATTGGGGTTTATTACTCATTTTGTTGTTAGTTTCTGTTGTTACTGGTTTGTTGTCGGGACTTTATCCGGCCATGTTTATGGCTTCAAACAAAATAGTATCGCTGTTTAAGGGGAACTTTTTTTCAGGACAGCACGACACCTTTGGATTGAAAAAAACTCTGGTTACATTTCAGTTTGCCATTTCGCTGTTCCTTATAATCCTCACCGCTTCATTTTCAATGCAAATAAAACACATCGCGAACAAGGATCTCGGATTCGATCAGGAAGGGCTTCTCTACTCTGTCATCAACATTTCTGAAAACCAGGTTCAATTCGGGCAGTTTCGCGACAGGCTTGCACAACATCCCGAAATTGTTGATGTTTCCATTTCTAAGAACTTCCCATTTGTAGGCCTGGGCGGCGGAATGACCAACTGGGAAGGCGGCGATCCCAACGAGAAAATCACCTGCCGCTTTAACCGGGTGAGCTACAATTATCTTTCGGTACTTAACACCCCGCTGGTAGCAGGCCGCACCTTTTCGCCCGATTTTGGCGGTGACGAAGACCATAGCTGCATTATTAACGAGGCTGCCGCAAAATGTTTCGGATGGGACAACCCCATTGGCAAGCGCATAAACGATAACCGGCTGACTGTGGTGGGTGTGGTTCGCGACTTTATTTATCACGACATGCACAACCCCATTGAACCCAACGTACTGACTTTGGCCCCCAACTCCATTTTGGGCAATTGGACCTTTGCGTTTCGCATTCACAGTACCAATTTAGCTACAGCAAAAGATATCATTACCACAGAACTATCGTCGGCCTTCCCTAACGATGCATTCGAAATATCCGACTTTACCACGGCATTCAATAATGAAAACAGTTTTCGAATATACCATTCGGTAAACAAATCGTTGGTGTTTTTCACTGTTTTAAACGTTATGCTTGCCATTATGGGGATGTTTGGGTTGGTATCGTTTTCGGTTGCTCGGCGTACCAAAGAAATTGGTATCCGTAAAATTAACGGATGTTCGGTGTTTGGCATTTTTAACCTGCTAAACAGTGAATATTATTTGCTTGTGGTTTCAGCCATAGTTTTGGCTTTTCCGGGAGCATGGTTCGCATACATGTCGTTACCCAGTGCAAACAAACTTCCGGTGCAAACATGGTTGTTTGTCCTTTGTGCCATAACATTGCTGCTTATCGTTCTTATCAGTACTTGTTATCAAACAATAAAGGCGGCAAAGCAAAACCCTGTTGAAAGTTTGAGATATGAATAAAACAAACATATATGAACCT
>JAFGEV010000356.1 GCA_016931385.1 Prolixibacteraceae bacterium | reverse complement strand
TAAAGGTGTTTGATGTTTGGGTTTGAGCAGGTTTTATGGTTGTCGGCAAGTATAAAACCGGGCTGGGTAATTTTTTTTGATGAATGGAAAAAGACAAACGACATAAACCTTTCCCGTTCGGTTTCATCAATTTCAAAAACCCCGGCAATGGTTTCAATAAGATTTTGTGCCCGTTTGAGGTTTCCACTTCTGGCCATTTCCAGAAAACGGAGGAAAACCACAACCTGTTCTTCTTTTTGCAGCCGGCCTTTTATGTGCGTGCATATTTTTTGTGCCTGTTCGTTCATGTCGAAAGGGATAGACACTTCGCTGTCAACGCCATACAAGTCGAGCAATTCCTCGAAAAGTTTGAGGTACTCTCCGGGGCCGGATATGCCCAGGTGTAACTGAAGGTAAAAGGAAAAATTCTGAACGGCCTCTTCTTTTTTCGATTCGCTGAGCGATGAAAAAATTGCAAAAAGGTTAATCAGGGCATTTAACGTGGTTTCATTCATCGAATTTGGTTTGAAAAGAAATGGGGCTGTCCTCTTCCAAAATTAGTAACAACCGCAAAGGCGCAAAGCATATAATTTCAATAATTTAATTTCTTAGCGACTTAGCGCCCAAGCGGTGAATTTTCTTTCAGATACCTTCGTTAAGTTGTATCATTTCTGGAGCATACTGTCCCTGGCTTTTTCAATTGTTGGGGACATTTCGTTTAACTGGTCAAGACCTATTGTTTCATTTTTGTTGAAAATTTCTGCAACAGGTGCCAGTTGCTCATAATAGGGTTTAACCGTTTCGTCGCCCGACATAAGTTCAAGCAGTGAAAACACTGTTTTAACCCGATCTTTCTGGCTGGTCAGTATGTTCAGAAATTCAGTATTATCGTTTGCAAAAAGAGCCAACTGGGTTAAAATATACAAAGCTTCAACATTTCCGCCAATCACAGCAAGGGCATATACATCGGGGCGGTCGCTGGTTGCAAACTTCTGATGTGCAAAATTCATGGCGGCAGTAACCAGATAATTCACAGAGTCTTTGTTTTCGGCATTTTCTTTTATACGTGTAACATAACCTTCCGATGATGTAAGCTCGGCTTCAAGGCCCAGCTCCCTGATAATTTGCTTTTCAATTTCGCCAATTTCGGCTACTTTATCGCCGCGGTTATATACGTTGGCATATTGAAGGTCGAAGGCAAACATTCCCATCCCGAGGCTAAGCTGGTTGGTGGTCATGAGCCTTTCAACGTCTTCAGCAGGAACCGTCAGGTCGATAATATACGATGCGCCGGCTTGGTTAAGCATTTCGGCAACATCGGAGATTTTTGGCATTTTCTGGATGATCTCTACAATCTGGTCTTTCATTTTTATGGCATCGAAGGGTTCAACTTCAACAATTGCTTCTTTGCCATCGGAGGTGGTGCCTTTCGATTTTTTGGCCGTTTGGTTACATCCGGCGATAATAAGGGTTACAAGCCCTGCAATCAGTAAAAATTTTAAGAAATTACATTTCATGATAAGAGTATTTTTAGTTCATATTTTATTCGTTTGTCAGATACCTAATAATTTAACCGAAAGCATCAATTGCCCCTTTGTTGGCGTACCTTTTTCAGTTTTTATAGCGTACCCTGCCGACCAGGTGGTTTTCATGTATGAAAAAAGCACCAACTGAACATCAAGCTGAGCACCAAAATTAAAAATATTTCTGGTAAGATAACCCTTATCGAAATCAGTTATTATATGTGTTGTAAAAAAAGATGTTTTCAGGAAGGTCGGATAAAGCCATGTTGTCCCTACATTCCTTAGCCTTATGGGTTTTAAATTTAACTCGCCCATAGTTTTCACAAAGTTGTAAGCTTTAATCTCATCAATTTCGGCGCCAGGGAATGCAAGTGTTTTGCGGTATTGTTCCGAGGGTTGCCAGTCAACGTAGTTATTTCGGAAACCTCCAAAGTAAAAATGCGAAAGGGATGAACTGCGATCACCCAGCGATTGACCTATGCTGTTCCGTATCCAGAAACTTGTGTTACGAATGCCCGGGACAAGAAAGCCAACACTCTGGCTTGATACAAAATCGGAATATACTTTTTGCTGCGCGAGTATACCCCCTGCCGATAATTCCCAAGAGAAACCTTTTTCATCGTCAACCCCTCCAAGTGTTTTTCGTAATTTTTCCACATAAAATGATCCTCTAGCAACCTGAAAATCCTTGATGGGAGTTGAAACATTCTGGTACTGGGGAATAACCTCAAGATCACCATAGGTATAAACACCTAAATCGTAACCATATTTGACCGGGGTATATAAGGTGTGGCTTCTTGCATAGTTTATCCCAACCGAATAACCTGCCCTGCTTCGTTTTGTGGGGCCAAAAATATCATAAAAGTCTGTTTTATTATAGGTAGCCAGCAGATGCCAGTTCCAGTATTTAAAATTGAGTTCACCATGAAATTTCTGTTTATCATCATATGCCGACCACGGTGAGGTTCCAATGAAGAGTTTCAGGGTTGTGAGGCCGATGTTGTCGCTGAAGTTAAACCTGTATCCCACGGCCAATGTATTTTTATAACCCGAAATATCGGGATAGGCATTGATGAGCCTCATTTTTTTTAACAAATGATACCGGCCTTCCCGAACTTCAGCCGAATCACTTTTAATGTCTTCGGGCGGTGCTAACGACCATTCTTTGACAACCGGATTATTTTGAGCCACCAGGTTGCCAAGGTATTCAATAGGGTTGGCGTCGTCGATTTTTTTGATAGGAATTGTTCCTGCCATCATCCCGTCACGGAGAAATTTTAATACCATTAACGAGTCGGTATCAAATTGAAGCGGCATAAACATTCCCGTTTCAGTATTTGAAAGCAATTCAAAATCACTGCCATCAATGGGAATACGCCAAATGTTTGAGATGCCTGTATAATAAGAACATCCGATCAGATAGTTGTCATCGGGAGAGAATTTAAACTGTGTCAGGGTATTGTCCTCAAGCTCATAAACGGTAGTGTATTTTTTAATGCTGTGTTCAAGCTCATCGGTTTTAAAAAGTATAAGGGATTGTTCACCCCTGATACCCGATAAAGAAGCTGAAATATTTTCCCCGTTGTTTGAGATTGCCAGGTCGAAGAGACTTTTCCCGAATTCAGCAGAATACATGGGCACAATTTTGTTGTATGGTTTAGGAATTTTAACCAGAACAGAATAACCGTTGCTATGCTGGATACCCCACAGGCTCTCATCTTTTTTATTAAAAGCAAGCTCACCTGTTCGCGAAAAACGGATCAGTGTTTTACGTGAACCGTTTTGGGAATTTATTTTTACCAGGCTCCTGTAGTTCTTGTTTTGTTCGGTGATAAAGATCGTATTGTTTACCGGATCGTATGCCAGATGTGTTGAATAATAAAGAGAGGGAGAGTTAAGGTCACAGATTTTCCTGATTTTCCCTGTGGGCTTGTCAATCTCGGCAATCTGGGATATTATCCCCGGATAATTTATAGCGGCGTATATTTTTTTCGTTTCGGGGTTATAACAATATTTTGAGACACTTCCCAATTCTTTGTTTGTAATCGGATTAAACGAAGTTAGCGGGTATTCTTCTATCTGTTCGATATTTTTTTGCTGAAATTCATATTCCCATTTTGACCAGTCGTCCCATTCAGACCTGACCGACCGGTTGTAGACATTTTTAAACTGGCTGGCATAAAAAGCCTTGCTGCTATCGGTGCGGGAATAAAAACTCTTCAGTTTATCCATACCATATTTGTTGGTAAGGTACGTAACAAACCGTGTACCGTAAAGATAAGCGTTGGCGCCAACCTGAAAGTCAATGGTGGTGCCTTCGGTTTCGAGGCCGACAACTGAATAAATGGGTTGTTTTTCTGCTACTATACTTCTGAAGTACATTTCATCGTAACTGCCCATGGCTCTGCCAAGCCCACCGCTCATCCAGGTTTCCATAAAACAGGCAATGCCTTCGTGGTACCAGCGTGGGGCATACCAGCGCGGAACGGTAAGATAGCTCCAGAACGCTGAAACAGGGGCGCGTTCGTCACGTACAATTTTTCCAAAAAAGATTTTTCTGAAAAAGAGGTCTGTTTTATTGGCTTTATCAGCCATGGTAACATGAGTCAGTTCGTGGTTGAAAAGCCACTGAAACCTTTCGCTTGAAGGGATTATGCTGAAAGCAAAACTGTAAGGTTCAATACCAAGAAAAACCATATTCTGGGGCATCACAATCGCACCTCCATGCCCGTAGTCGGAAAAATCGTTCAGGATAACATTTGTTTTCGGATGATCGTAATCCCAATAGCTTTTATGTAATCCTATAGCATTATTAAATGTTCCTACAGCATGTGGAACAAGATAAGAATACCTTTTGCTAAAATAGATCAGCTCAAGGTCATTTTGTTGGTAGCTATATACTTCCTGTGTTTTTCCTGACAGGCAAAATAACAGGAATATCAGGGGCATGATGCAAAACAAATGGATTTTTTTCATGAATTTAGGTTTATGGTCTGCTTTACCTGCTGTGATGAGTTGTACTTTTTTATAAATTCTCCGTTTAATCCTGAAACTTAAAAAACCTGCCTGAAAAAGAATTAATTCTTTTTCAGGCAGGATAGAGTATCGGTTAGTATCCCGTTTTATTTATTAGTATTTTATATAACTTCTCCATCGTTCGCACCTTCCTGATCGTCGAGAGGACTGGAATCGGTATTGGCAGCGTCTAACTGTTGTTGCACTGAATTGCTGGCGTCGTCTAACTGTTGAATTGCGTCCAATGTTGATGACTGGAGGGTTGAAACGTTTGATCCGGTAATTTCTGCCTGATCTCCACTGCCGCTTATGATAGCATCTAACTGATTAGTGTCGAGGCATGTCTGAACATCAAGACCGCTGGTGTTATCAAGTGTACTGGTTGCATTACAGGCAGCGGTTGCCGTAACCGATTGAATATTATCGACAGCGCTTTGTACCAGGTTTGTAGTCGCATCTAGCAGGCTTTGGTCAAAAACTCCAACCTGATCATTTGCAATATCTATATCTGAATCAACCTGAGATGCAACAGGCTCTGAGTTGTTCCACTCCATATCTTCCAGTTCCTGTTTGCTTGAAAAGATCTCTTTTTTGTTATAATATTTTGTCATCGGTTTGTCTTTGTATATAGCTGCTACAACTGCCTGGTGTATGGCTAAAAGGTCATGTGCTTTTTTCAGATCGTCACACTGTACGTCTTTATTTCCGGCAATAAAATCTTCAACAGCTTCGACAAAATCGACCACAACATTTTCGCGATATTTAATCTGGGCAATGGCTACATTGGCATTGTTAATAAGGTTGCCAATATTTCGTTCATTTGATTCATCAAGGTTTTGTAAAGTAGATAAAGCAATCAGCACATCTTTGCGGGCCTGCTCAATGCTTCGGTAATACTTCGAAAGAGCGTTTATTTGCTGGGGATACAATTCAGTAAAATCGATATTGGATTTTGAGGCATCAATGGCAAACTGAATGTTCTTGCCCAACTCGATTGCCGAAGCATAATGGTATGAAAAATAGAGCTGATATTGCTTCAGTAAATGATCGCTTGCCATTAATTCCGACCTGAGCTTAATGTCGTTTTCTGTAACTTTTACATCCCTGTAATTGTTAATCCGGCCAATTGTGCCCGAAAGTGCTTCTTCTTCAGCTTGTGGAATATCTACAAGAAGCCCAATTATGAATCCGATTGCTAAACTTATTACAATCAGTATTCCCACTAATATTTTCGAAGAATTTTTCATAAGTTATTATGTTTTAATTTATTATTTTTCTATTCTAAAAGGTTCTTAAAGATCGTTAATATCGGATCAAATCACAAACGACTGAAAGGTATTTTTCCTCAAAGCAAAAAAACATTTTGTTTTCAAAAGGTTTAATTTCTTTCAATTTATAATTATCCTTGTAAAGAACGTTGAAAAAGTACGCAGGCCTGAAAATATTCATTATTTCTTCTGATATTCTTATTAACTCCTTTTTCATTTGAGAAAATTTTGATTGCTGATTTTATTCTAATTATTCAGCAAAACGTTAAAAGTTGGAAATTCAGTAAACATTTTTTTTCACTAAAATTTTATTGTCGTGTATAAAGCATATTTCCAGGGCTTTATTGCTGTTATTTTTTATTTGAAAAACAACCGGTCCGTTTACAATATATTTAAAACTATTCTTATTTTCTTCTGCAAGCTCGATGTTGGTATCGTTAATAAGTGGCTTAACATCATTAATACTTATCGTTTTATTGTTATTGGCAATGATGCATTCAATGGTTTTTGATGTTTCAATGGCTACAAAGGTCACTGTTGAATTATCAAGGTTAACACCCTGAACTTCTATAGTAGTATTTTCATCGGTAAAAACTTTACTTTCCTGAATATTTTTTGTAATTGTCCCGCTAATTGAATCTTTATAAATTTGTTCATTGTTTCCGATAAACATTATACCTGCTGTACCACCCAGTAAAATACCCAGAATTAGTATTGCTGCGTATTTGAGCAGTTCGTGGTTTATTTTTCTGAACTTTAAAGTTTTTAGATTTTTGTTATTGTTAATCGTTTCGAGTATTGAATCAGAAAGGTCGGTTTCATTGATATTTTTCGAATCGTTTTTAATTGCCAGGTCAACAGCGAGCAATCTTTCGTAGAGGGTTTTAGCTTTTCCTGATTTTGCAATCAATTGGTTAAACTTTGCCTCTTCGGCGGGTCTTAATTGCCCGTCGATTTTTTGTTGAATAAGTATTTCGTCCTTTTTCTTCATGGTTTTCAATTTTACGATGCCAAAGAGAAAAAATTAATCTTCAGTAAATGATCCTTTAGTAATTTCCGTGCATCGAACAGCCTCGATTTTACTTTCTTTTCCGGAATGCCGGTTGTTTCAGCAATTTCGGTATACGAAAGGCCGGCATAGTATTTCAACAGTATTACCGATTTGTATTTCTCCGGAAGCATATTAATCGACTGGTTAAGAAAGCGATCTCTTGTTTCTTCACTCTTGTTACTCTCAACATTATCAACCATTTGATTCTGAATTTTGTCAATCGGTATGTATTTATTTTTCTGTTTCATATACATTAGTGCATTGTTAATCGCAATACGGTACAACCAGCTGAAAAACTTATATTTATTGTTATACTGGTATAACGATTCGTAAGTTTTTACAAACACATCCTGGGTAACTTCCCTGGCATCTTCATTGTTTCCAACAATCTTTAAAACAATTCTGAAAACAGGGCCCTGGTATTTATGTACCAACTGCCTGTACCCATTGGTATTGCCTGCAAGTATGTTCTCAATAATGTACTTATCCTCTTCCATCGAACCGTGTTTTTTAACGGTCTCAAGGATAACATTTATATCAATTATTATCCCCGATTAAAAATGTTGGTTATTTTTTAATAAAATTCTTTTTTAGCGATCCAAGTTTCCACAAATTCCGGTAATTCATCCGTATTAAGGGAGAAATTGCAATCTCACCTGTTTTACCTATATTTTTTCTTAATTGTTCAAGTTCTATAAGTTTTTCATTTAGTCCGGGTTCAACAATGGTGGGAAAGTCGTTTTCAGCCAGTAAAATGTTTCTTTTGGCAATTATCGATAGTTCCATGAAAAGTCCAATGAAACAATACATGTCGAAAATTACTTCTTTAGGGAAGTGTTGTTTTAATGAAGAGAGGTACTGCCCCGATTTTGAATTTTTAAGCACTCCTTTTCGTATCATGCCAAGCAATTCAATTTCGTTATACAATTCTACTTCGAGCCAGCCCTGAAGTTGGTTTTCATTATGTTTGAATACAAAAAATAGGGCAATAGGTGTAATAAAGGCAATTAAAAGGGTTTGTACCAGGGGGTGAATGTAGAAGTGGTTATATGCTGAATGTATAATTACTGCGATAAGCAGACCGGGGAATAAGCCTGTTAGAATTTTCTTGTTGGCTAAAACAGCTCCTGTAATAAAAATTGCGAATAATGCGGTTGTGGCCCCATGCATGATTGCTGTCCCTAGGCCCCTTATAATCCATGTAAGTAGGTTGGGGTCATTAATATGGATCATATAAACTATGTTTTCAACAAAAGAAAAGCCGGCGCCTACAGTAAATCCATATATGCCCGCATCGATCAGAAACCCGATCCTTTTCCTTTTAATCAAAACAAGGATAATTATCGCCTCAAGACTTTCTTCAATAAAAGGGGCTAAGTACCTTGAATATTCCCTGAATTCAATTGAAAGCCTGATTTGCAAAAAGGTGTTCAGATAATATGCCAGAAGCGCACAAATACAACCTGAAAAAAAAGCAAATAATAAAATCCTGACCTTTACCAGCTTGAAACTATCGAGCATAAAAAGCAATGCCAAAAACAGCAATACAGGTATTATACTAACAATGGGAAGCACGTAATTGGTTTAAATTGTTGCTAAAGTTAAAAAAATTCCAATAATTCTTTTTAAATGATTATTTATATTAAATTCAATATTTATAAATTGTATGCCTCTAAAAAATAAATAATGATGCAAAACAGTCGAGGCCTTTTTAACAGTTACCTTTCCTTGTTGCTTCTTATTGGCCTTATTGCAATTACCACTGGTTGTGAAAAACATGGTTGGTTTAACAGGATGAAAATTGGCATGTTCGTTTATGGCGTTGGCTACAATGATTCAGGATGGAGGCAAAATTGTAAAAACGGGCTATTAATGGCACACCAAGATTATATTTTCGATACGATGTTTGTAGCCGAAACAACAAACTTACGCGGAGAAATTGAATATTTTGCCGTGAATGAGTATGATGTAATGTTTTTAGGAGGGGTGGTTGCGAAGAACGAAATGCTGGAAGTTGCTGAATTTTACAGCAAAATGAATTGTGTAATTGTCGATGACCAGTATGATGGGGATTTACCGAACGTTTACAGTATTTTTTTCAAAAGCGATGAAGCAGCATTTCCCCTGGGTTTTCTGGCTGCAGCCTGGGCCGATATGAAAGATGGGGCAAATCCGGTTATTGGAATAATCGGAGGAATGGACATACCCCCCATTCGCCGTTTTACAGATGCATACGCGCTTGGGATTGAACATTTCAATAAAAAATACAATAAGAAAGTAACGCAGGCATTACTGTTTATCGACAATTTTGACAATGAAAGCCTTGGATATGAAAAAGCTGAAAGCATGATCAGGATACAAAGTGCCGATGTTATTGTTCCTCTCGCTGGCAACGCGGGAAATGGTGCAATAAGGGCGGCAAAAGACAATGGCAAATGGGCGATTGGGGTCGATCAGGACCAATATTATTCACTGCCCGAAGTATCGGATGTCATTCTATCGTCGTGCATTAAACGTGCCGATACCACTATTTATACCGTTGCAGCATTGTTCCTGAACGAAGTTGAAAACATCGAAAAAGTATACACCGGAACCCTGGCCAACCACGGAGTAGCGATTGCTCCTTATCATGATTATGAAGATCTGATACCTGATACCATTAAAACTGAAATTGAAACCCTTAAAGAGGGAATAATAAACGGGACGGTTGATACTGGGTATTGACAATAGATCAGTTTATCATAAATAAGAATTTTCTCCAAAAAATAATCTGTTTTTCGATCATACTGAATTGTTTTTAGGGTTTGTTGTTTTATATTTGATTGACCATAATTAAATTATGTATGAAATCGTTTGGAAGTATTTTTTTTAGTTTAATTATATTCTTTTCAATTTCCCGGGCTTCAACACAAACAGATAGTTTAAAGGCACTTTTCAATCGTCAGTCGGGGAATGAAAAGATCCTGACAGGTCTCGATCTGGCATCCTTAATGGAGGATGATTTGGCCGCACAGCTTTCCTTTTCCCTTCAATTACTTGATGATGCAGGAAAGATATGCCCCCAAAGCCTTTTACATGCCCGTGCCGCGCGGGCCGTTGGCGACGCCTTTTTCTATACCGACAGCATTGGCCGATCAAACGAATATCTGCTAAAGGCCGTTTCTATTGCCGAAAAAATTGAGCCTTTGGATACCTTTTTTTTGGGTATGTTGTTTAGTGATATTGGGATGAATTATCTCGAAGGGAAAGAGAACAGACAGGCACGTTATTACATTGACCAGGCTATTTCCTATCTTGAAGGGAGCAGCTACCTTAACGAACTGGCTGATGCCAAAAGCAACATGGCCCTGCTCTTTCATGGTGAAGGCAACTACGAAGAGGCCATCCGCCTTTTGCAGGATGTTTACCTTATTGACCAGAAAACAGGCAATCGGAAGAATATTTCTTCTTCTCTCAATAATCTGGGGCGGATGTACATCGATTGGGGAAAATATGAAACCGGACTCGATTATTATCTACAGTCGTTGAGCCTGCTTGATTCCATAACTGACTCAAGAACGCTGGGTGTCCGCTATAACAACATTGGCATGGTATACCAGATTATGAAAAACCATCCCGAAGCCATTAAGTGGTTCAACAAGGCGATTGATATTGAATCTCCTTTCGGGAATACACCGCGGCTGGCCGTTCGCTATATCAATATCGGGCATTCGTATATGGCTCTTCAGTCACGGGAACTGGCAAAGGAAAATTTTGAAAAAGCTTATGCAATTTTTCATGCAGCAGGCTTAATTCCACAGCTTTCCAAAGTAAGCGGAAGCATTGGGCAACTCTATGTCAATATGGGCTTACCCGAAAAAGCTGCTCCCTGGCTGATAAAAGCAAAAGAATATGCTGAGCAGGCAGGGACTCTGCCTGAGCAAATGAACTGCTACCGGCATTTGTACGAATTTTATAAATCGCAGGGTAACTATAAAGAATCGCTGAATTATTATGAATTGTACGCACAGGCAAACGATTCGATCTTTAACCTGAATGTTTCAAAGCAGGTTGAAGAGATGGATGCCAAATATCAGAACCAGCAAAAACAGACGGAAATCGAACGCCTGGAAGCCGAAAATCAATTGACACAGAAAGAAATCGCATTTAAAAAGAGGCAGCGGAACATCGCTCTCATTGGCATTGCTTTCCTGCTGCTGGTTTCATTCTCGTTGTACTACTTGCTCACGTTGCTCCGCAAACAAAAGAAACAGGTGGAAAAACAGAACGCTGAACTCGACCGGCTGAACAAAACCCTGAACCGGCTGTTTGCCATACTTTCGCACGATTTGCGCAATGCCACAGCCGCTTACCAAAGCAGTGCCAAGGTGATTACCCATCATTTAAGCAAGGGGCAACCCGAGAAGCTGTTGCCCATAGCTGAAGATATCAACGCCAATGCCGGGAACCTTTCGTCCATGCTCGAAAACCTCCTGCAATGGTCAATAATGCAAATGAAAGGATTAACACCCCGGAAAGAACCGCTTAACCTTCGGGAAGAAGCTGAAAGAACAGTCGCTTTTTTTCGATCCGAAGCCACAAAAAAAGAGAACACCATCACACTGGATATTGCCCCCGAGCATACACTTTACTGCGACCGGGAAAGCCTTTCGCTCGTTTTGCGCAACCTGTTAGGCAATGCAAACAAATTTACAGCTAAGGGAACGATTACAATCCGTTCTGAAAAAAAGGGGCATGACCTGCTCCTTTCGGTATGCGATACTGGAATTGGAATGAGCAAAGAGATGGCAGGCACGCTGTTCAGCAACCAAATGGAAAATACCCGTGTGGGAACGGCCGGGGAAAAAGGCACCGGACTGGGGCTGATCATGATAAAAGAGCATGTGGAAAAAAATGGTGGAAGCATTGCTGTTGAAAGCGAAGAAGGGAAGGGAACAAGGTTTATGGTAACACTTCCTTTGCAACATAATTGAGCATCAATTATTAATTAACGATTGTAGATTAACGATTTACGATTGTAGATTAACGAATATTGAACGTTATTCAGGCATGAACAATGAACATCGAGTATCAAGTATCGAGTATCGAGTATCAAGTATCGAGTATCGAACATCCACTATCGAGCATCCAGCACCGAGTATCGAACATCGGGCATCATAATTTGGAATTTGTGACTTGGAATTTATATGAAAGTATTTGTAGTTGAAGACGAACGCATTCACCTTGAAGCCATAAAAATTGCCATCGAAGAAGCCGGGCTTGAGCTGGTTGGCGAATGCAACAATGCCGACCTGGCCTTTGATTTGATCAAAACCACCGCGCCCGATGTGTTGCTGGTCGATATTGCCCTGCCGGGTTTGAACAACGGTATTACCCTGGCACAAAAGGTCCACAGTGAACTGGGCATTCCACACATTTTTACTACCTCGTTTACCCAAGACGAAATCATTCAGCAAGCCGTGGCAACTCATCCTGCCGGCTACCTGCGGAAACCCGTCGATCCGGTTAACCTTAAGGCAGCCGTGCAACTGGCTCTAACTTCCCAGGCAGCATCAACAAAAACACAACCTGTTCCTGCGTCCTCAGAAACCGTCTTTGCCAAAATAGGCGATAAACTTGTCCGCGTGAACATCGATGAAATCATCATGGTAAAGGCCGATGGTGAGAATTGCATTTCGCTGGTACTCGAAAAACGTGATATTGCATGCCGTACCACGCTGAAGGAATTTTCACGACAGTTGCCGGCACAGTTCATCCAGGTACACCGCGGGTATATTATCAACCTCGACCATCTCGACTCCTTCAACGAGCGCGAACAGACGGCTGTGCTCAAAGGCCACAGCGCCCCTGTTGCCCGTAACTTCCGCAAAATTTTACTGGATTCGATCCGGAAAGTGTAAAACCATAGAATCCATAAACCTGAAGTTGTGTGGATTTATCCAGGCTACATTCATAAGAGTGATATAGCAGTGATTTAGAATATACAGGTTCCTAATTTCTTAGTATCCGAAGATCATTCATTCCTGAAAGTTGGTTTTGAATAGATTCAGGTATAGTAAAATAAAATATCAAACCCCTTGGAAAGTTTTTTTCACACCATATCTTTCCGCCAAGCAACATCAGGTAGTTTTTCACATTAGAAAGGCTTAAACCACTGCCACCTTTAATCTTCTTAAGAGTTTCACTTCCCTGAATAAAAGGATCGAAAATAATATCATATTCATCATCGCCAATACCACAGCCTGTATCGGATACTGAAAACATATAATCGTTATTCAGCCTGGCAAATCCTAATTCAATGCTTCCCCTATCGGTAAACTTCAGGGCATTTTCAAGCAGGTTTTCAATAGTTAACTTAAGCTTTTCTATATCGGTAAACAGTGTTCCTTCGTCTTCACATATCGATAAAATAAAATTTATCCTCTTCCCAGTGTGCCTGATTTTCTTTAAAAAAACTTTTTGAATTGACTCCAGAAAAGATTTCGCTTCAATTTGTTCCCTGAAAACAGAAACTTTTCCTGCTTCAATGATTGATAAATGAAAAATCTGATCGATGATCTTCAATAATTGTTCACTGCTTTGAATGATTTGCGAAGCAAAGTCTTTTTTCATTTCTGGCTCTATATCCTGGTCAACAATCAATTCCGAGAAACCGACAATTCCATTAAGCGGCGTTCGTATCTCATGGCTCATGTTTGCAAGAAATAAGCTTTTTAAGCGGTTGGCTTCTTCTGCTTTAACAAGGGCATTCTGAAGCTTTTCTGTTTTAGAACCAATTTCCTTTTTCATCAGGAAGTTTTCTTTTTTTATCTGCTTGAAAAGTTTTATCAATCTTAAATATCTTCGCCCGGCAAACAAATACAAAAAAAGGTGCACCAGGAGTGATCCGAACAATACAATAAACAACAATGTAGAATTATTCGACAAGGCATTAGTTTGCAATACAATATGAATTAAAAAAATATTGAAAGCGTTCATCACAAGCATTTATAATACAGAAAATTGTATTTGCATTGAAAATTATGAAATTCTTTTAATAAATAAAAATTCTACATTATAAATTTAACAAAAAAAAGCCTGCTTAAAAAACAGGCTTAAAAATTGATAAATGGGATGGAGATTCTATTTAATATTTTTAAATATTTTCAAAAAAAGTTTTTTAAAGGCCATCCGAACCGGTAGTTTTTACCGGTCCGAACAGCATCAAAGGTTATGAAAATAAAATTATAAAGGTTAGTAAACACATTTTTTAGTTAAAAGCATTTTCACCATGCTCATAAACGTCGAGACCTTCTTCTTCAACAACTCTATCAACCCTGAGAATTTTAGCTTTTTTAAGGATTGTAAATAAAATGAAGCCCATACCAAAAGCCCAGGCAAAGAATGCCAATACACCTACGGCTTGTATACCCAGTAATTTTGCACCATGTCCGTAGAACAATCCTTCAGAAGTTGAGAATAAGCCAACAGCAAGTGTACCAAGCGCACCGCAAACTCCATGTACAGAAATTGCGCCCACGGGGTCATCTACTTTCAATATTTTATCGAAAAATTCAACAGCAAATGGCAATACAAAACCAGCCATTATCCCAATCAATACAGCTCCAACAGGGTTTACTGCATCGCACCCTGCAGTGATGGCAACCAAGCCGGCCAGCGCTCCGTTCAACGAAATTGAAAGCGTTGGACGTTTGTATCGTACCCATGCAACCATCATAGCGGTTACTGCTCCGGCTGCTGCAGCAAGGTTTGTTGTAACTGCAATATGCCCGATTGCCACTGCATTATCGGTACCGGCGGCAGCCAACTGTGACCCGGGGTTAAACCCGAACCAGCCAAACCAGAGGATAAATACACCAAGCGCACCTAATAACAGGTTATGCCCAGGAATGGCATTTGGTTTACCATCTTTTGAATATTTACCAATCCGGGGGCCGATAATTGCCGCACCAGCAAGACCAACCCATGCACCAACAGAGTGAACAATTGATGAACCGGCAAAGTCGTGGAAACCCAACTGGCTCAACCATCCGCCACCCCAGGTCCAGTGCCCCGAAATTGGATATATCAGAACTGAAATTACGATTGTAAAAATCAGGTACGATTTAAATTCAGTACGTTCAGCCATTGCACCCGATACAATTGTGGCAGCGGTGGCACAAAATACAGTTTGAAAAAATAAATCGGAATAATCGGCATAATTTTCACCAAAACCATCGCTCATAAAGAAAAGGTCAGGCATACCAATCAAACCCGAAATTGAATCGCCATACATAATTGTAAATCCAATAATCCAGTACAATATCGATCCAATAGCAAAGTCCATTAAGTTCTTCATCAAAATGTTCGCGGTGTTTTTCGAACGGGTGAATCCCGCTTCAACCATCGCAAAACCAGGCTGCATAAACATGACCAGAAAACCGGCAACAAGCAACCACATGTTATCTATTCCTATCTGTAGTCCAAGTAAAGTATCTTCCATGATATAATATCTTTAAAGTGTTTTATTGAAATTTATTTGATCAAAGAATGACAACATCGCACTATTCTTCTTCATCTTTGATATACAGCGACTCATCGCCAAACTCCCCTGTTCTGATACGATACGATTCCTCAATGTTTGTAATAAATATCTTACCGTCGCCAATTTCACCGGTCCTTGCAGCCTTCATGATGGCCAAAACCGTTTTTTCAACATTCTTATCGCGCACAATAATCGAAAGTTTTGTACGCTCTATGGTACTGGTATCATACTTGATACCCCGGTATACCCTCCCCTGACGGGCTTTTCCAATGCCCCTGACATCCCAGAAGGAAAAAAAATCGATACCGGCTTCCGACAAAGCTTCCTTTACATCGTCAAACTTTGATTTCCGGATAATTGCTTCAATTTTTTTCATACTATATATTTTAATTATTTGTTTTGTAACTTTTTAAATAGCACATAACTCGATCATGATAAAACATAAGTTTAGCTTCCGGAAAAATTTCCGGTTTTGAAAATCCATGTTTTCTTTTATATTGATCAGGTCAGGTCTATTTGCTATTGATCCCTGACCTTATTCCGAAAAGAACAGGTGCAAGAAATTTTTATTATAGTGAAATACCTACAGCAATAAAGAAACCTTGTGTTGAAGGATTAAGAATAACCGATCCTGAAACAGGCAAAGAAAACTTCTCGGTAATTGGAATTTCTTTTGAGGTACTTACCCCAACATTACATAGCATGAATCCGCCATCGGAAGTGTACTGGCCATTTCCGGCACCAACAAAAAGGCCTACATCCCCGATAGAATAACCTGCTTCGACATAGGCATCGCCTGTATCGGGCCCAAACATATATGCTCCCAGAATTGAGAAATCACCCACTTCAAAACTTATGGATGGTTCGATAAAATGGTTACCTCCAAAATCGAACCACTCACCTCCAAAGTAATAGTCAGTAACTGTTATACCCAATCCAAAATCGAAACTGTAACCTAAATACAAGTCCATTTCAAAGGCTTCTGGATTTGTATATTTTAGTATTCCATTTTCATCAATATCAGCTGTGCCATCATCATTTGTTGCATAGGTTCCGTCCCAACCACCGGTATTAACCGATCCCCAGGCACCAATAGAGAACCCCCCTGCGGTAACATCCAACCAGGGTTGAACAGCCGGGCCGGTCCCGAATTTGGCACCACGCCAGATATAACTACTGTAAAGATCTACTCCCGTGGTGACTTGAGCGCTAACCTGGCCAAAAGCAACAATCGTCAGCAAAACTCCCAGTAAAACATTAATTTTTTTCATAGCAATAAATTTTTAGTTATACACATTATAAATTCCTTTTTCCCTTAACACATTATTCAAAACAAGTTCATTATTTCTGATCACGGTTCAAAAGTATTTTATTTTTTTTATTATCCAAATTATTTTTTAGGGGCAATTCGTAATTATTAATGCTTTTTTTACATTTTAAAAAAATTTAAAGGGGGCTTAATTGATTATTTATTGTTTATTCTTCGTTTTATAATGATTTTTTATACCTTTTATTGTCTTTTTTATATTTTATTACACTTTTTAATTCTGTAAATATCATTTTATTTTACCTAATGTCATTTAATTTATTTTTTTGTCATTTATTTTCTTTGTTAACATTAATTCAATATCTTTTATCTTGTTGTAATGTGTTTTTAACATCTTTTTGACATTTTCAATTCGTTTTAGATGATTTTAAATCTTACTGGGTTATTTAGGAAACATTATATATTATTGTATACATTTTCTGTATATAACATAATTAATTGGTGAGATAATGTTTTGGACGAAAGAAATTGAATGCGCACCCCGGGAAATTATTTCCAAAATTCAATCAGAAAGATTAATAAATACCGTAAACCGGGTTTATAAAAATGTGCCTTACTACCGAAAGAAAATGGATTCATCAGGAATAAAACCTTCCGATATCCTTTCAATCGATGATATATCAAAATTGCCTTTTACTAATAAGGACGATTTAAGGAACAACTATCCTTTTGGGACATTTGCCCTTCCGATGGATCAAATCATTAGGGTACACGCCTCTTCGGGCACAACCGGAAGACCAACAGTTGTTGGGTATTCAAAAAACGACATTGAAATGTGGTCCGAAAATGTTGCCCGGTGTTTATGCATGGCAGGCTTAACTCAAAACGACATGGTTCAGGTAGCTTATGGTTATGGATTGTTTACCGGTGGTTTGGGCCTGCATTACGGCACAGAACACCTTGGGGCAACGGCCATCCCCATTTCTGGAGGAAATACCCAGAAACAGATACAACTCATGCAGGATTTTGGCAGCACTGTTATTTGTTGTACCCCCTCGTATGCACTGTACATAGCCGAGGTTTTAAACGAGATGGGAATTGACCCGGCCAGCCTTAAACTTCGCGTAGGGATATTCGGAGCCGAGCCCTGGTCGGAAAGCATGCGAAAAGAAATTGAGCAGAAACTCAAGATCAAAGCAATCGATATTTATGGATTGAGTGAAATAGTTGGACCAGGTGTATCCTGCGAATGCACATATCAGGCCGGGATGCATGTTAACGAAGACCATTTCTACCCAGAAATAATCGATCCGGAAACCCTTCAACCCCTCCCCCCGGGAGAGATCGGGGAACTGGTGTTTTCAACCATTTCAAAGGAAGGTATCCCCCTTCTGCGTTACCGCACACGCGACCTGACACGCCTGATATTTGACCAATGTGAATGCGGACGTACGCTGGTAAGAATGGAGAAATGCAAAGGACGCTCCGACGACATGCTGATCATCAGGGGAGTAAACGTATTTCCATCACAAATTGAAAGTGTACTGCTCGAAATGAGCGAAACAGAGCCACATTATTTATTAATTGTAGAAAGGGAAGGCAACCTCGACACATTAAAAGTACAGGTTGAAGTTCAGGAACAGTTCTTTTCTGATGAAATAAAGGAACTGCAAAACCTTTCGAAAAAAATAAAATCGAACATTGAAAGCACGCTTGGCATTTCGGTAACCGTACAACTCGTTGAACCCCGCACCATTGAACGCACTGCCGGAAAAGCTAAGCGGGTAATTGATAAACGTCAGACATAATTGCACATATATTAATTATTATAATGTATAAATAATGGCATCTCCATTTAAGTAAACTCATCAAAAAAAAGTATCATGATCATAAAACAACTTTCCGTATTCCTTGAAAACAAATCGGGCCGCTTAAGCGAGGTAGCCGGTTTGCTGGGCAATGCCGGTATTAACATGACCGCCTTCAGCATTGCCGACACCAGCGATTTTGGCATTTTGAGGGCTGTGGTTTCGAATCCCGACAAAGCCTTAAGAATTTTGAAAGAAAACAATTTTTCAGTTCAACTTACTGATGTAGTATGCCTGATATGCCCCAATGAACCAGGGGCGCTTGCAAAAGCGCTGAAAATTCTCGAGGCAGAAAACATCGCCATTGAATACATGTATGCATTCTCGACAGGTAAAAGTGCGAATATTGTAATAAGACCGGCAAATGTTCAAAAATGCATCAATACACTACAGAACCATAAGCTTGAACTGTTAAATTCCAGCGACTTATACAAAATATAAACAAGAATAATATTTGAAATAATTTAACAGAGACTGATAAATATTAATTTTTTTTTTTCAAATGTATTGTTTTTGTTTATTTTCAGCCCCTGGAAAATCGATACTTCCATTGAAATGTAAGTTTCTCACATTTCATGGGAGAAAAATTTATAAATAAAGTGATTTGGTTATGGCTCAATTAATGGGTTATTTGTTTTTTGCTTTTAGCAGGCTTAAATTGTTCCCGGAGGAGTGATTACCAAATCATATTATCTAAACCCGGGTAAAGTCCCGGGTTTTTTTTTACCGGGCAAAAGCCCGAAAATAAATGACTCGAAAATGGAAAAAATGAAGAAAATTGCAATTCAGGGAGTTGTTGGTTCATTTCACGAGGATGCCGCTCAAAGGTACTTCGTTAATGAAAAAATTGAAATAATCGAATGCCGTACTTTCAGGAAAGTATGCCAGTTGGTCGATACCGACCAGGTCGACTTCGCGGTTATGGCCATCGAGAATGCCATTGCTGGCAGCCTGCTTGAAAACTACAGCCTGATGCGGGATTTCCATCTGAAAATAATTGGTGAAATATACCTTCATATTCAAATGAACCTGCTGGTATTGGCGGGAGTGAAAAAGGAAGACATAAAGGAAATCCACTCCCATCCGATTGCATTAAAACAGTGTGCCGAATACATCGATTCAGAATTTGGCGAAATAACCCTCGACGATAGCTTCGATACCGCAGGAGCTGTCAGGAATATTGCAAAAAATAAATTAAACAATATTGCTGCCATTGGAAATGCCCGGTCGGCAAAAATCTATGGACTTGAAATTCTTGAAAAAGGTGTAGAAACCAACAAAAAGAATTACACCCGTTTCCTGATCCTTTCAAAACATAATCGGGTAAATAAAGAAGCGAACAAAGCATCCCTTTGTTTTGAAGTTGGGCACTTTTACGGGGCTCTGGCCAAAGTTTTAAACATTTTTGCCGAAAACCAGATCAATCTGACAAAGATTCAATCAGTTCCAATCATTGGAAAACCTGATGAATATTCCTTTCACGTGGATATTGAATGGGAAAATCTTGAAAATTATGAACATGCAATCCATAAAGTATTGAAAAACTGTACCAGCCTTACCATTTTAGGAGAATATGTACGAGGTGAACGGAAAATTTACGATGCCTGAGCAAATCATGAATAGCACAATACCAATAAATAAAGAAATAATAAGGTCGAACCTTGAAAAACTCAACCTGACCGACCTGAACAAAGCTTCGATTCGCGAAGTTGTACAAGTTGTTGATATGATTCAGGCCGACACAGGAGTTCGCTTTGTGCGGATGGAAATGGGCGTACCCGGCCTTCCCCCGGTTCAAATCGGGATTGAAGCCGAAATTGAAGCATTGAAAAAAGGCGTGGCCTCAATTTATCCCAATATAAACGGCATTCCTGAAATTAAATTCGAGACAGCCCGTTTCGTAAAAAACTTTATGGGCATTGACGTTAAACCTGAACATTGTGTCCCCTCAACCGGATCGATGCAGGGAACCTATGCCCTATTCAGGGTAGCATCGTGCTGTGACGAAAAGAAAGACACTGCACTTTTTATCGACCCAGGTTTTCCGGTACAAAAACAGCAGTTCATGGTCATGGGCAGCAAATTCGAATCGTTTGACGTATACCATTTCAGAGGGGAAAAACTCAGGGATAAACTTGAATCGTATTTTTCAAAAGGAAACATTCATTCAGTTATTTACTCAAACCCCAACAACCCTACCTGGATTTGTTTCACAGAAGAAGAACTGCAGATCATTGCCGAAGCTGCCGATAAATACGATGTAATCGTAATGGAAGACCTCGCTTACTTTGGCATGGATTTCAGGATTAATATTTCAAAACCGGGCATTCCCCCATATCAGGCTTCAGTAGCAAACTATACCAACAATTATGTGTTATTCATTTCAGCATCAAAAATATTTTCGTATGCCGGACAACGGATTTCAACAATTGTAATGTCAGACAAACTTTTCAACCGCAACTACCCCAGCCTCGAAAGCCGTATGATGATCAAAGGCTTCGGCAACGCGGTTATATACCGTGCCCTGTATGCCCTTTCGTCGGGAGTAACCCACTCGACACAATATGCAATGGCTGCTATTTTGAAAGCAGCAAACAATGGAGAATTCAACTTTATTGATGAAGTTAAAGAATACGGCCGGCGCGCCAGCATTATGAAAAAACTTTTCAGGGATAACCAGTTCCAAATTTTATATGACAGGGACGTTGACCGCGACATTGCCGACGGATTTTACTTTACGCTTAGCTACCCCGGAATGAAAGCAGGAAAATTGCTTTACGAACTTTTACATTACGGCATTAGCGGCATTACACTTTTAAGTACAGGCAGCAAAAAGGAAGGGTTAAGGGCTTGTGTTGCCCCTGTAAAACCCGAACAATTTAACGATCTGGAAACAAGGTTAAAACAATTCCGGGCCGATCATCCGGTAAAATAATAAAAATGAAATCATTAATATTATGAATTATGGCGAAAGTTAGAGGAGCAGTAGTAGTAGACCAGGAATGTTGCAAGGGATGCAACCTTTGTGTGGTTGCATGCCCTGAAAATGTGCTGGGCCTTCACAAGGAGGTAAACAGCAAGGGTTACCATTATTCACACATGGTAAGCCCTGAAAATTGTATTGGCTGTATGAATTGCGGGATGGTTTGCCCCGACAGTTGCATTACCGTTTACAGGGTAAAAGTTCCGGTAGAGCAAGATTAAATCAGTTAGTAATCATTTAAAAAATACCATATAATGGGAGAATTACGATTAATGAAAGGGAATGAGGTAATTGCCGAAGCAGCTATCCGTTGTGGGTGCGATGCTTATTTCGGTTACCCGATCACCCCTCAGTCCGAAGTGATGGAAACATTAATGGCACGCATGCCCTGGGAAGAAACAGGCATGGTTGTTTTACAGGCCGAAAGCGAAGTTGCAGCCATTAACATGATGTACGGCGGAGCTTCAGCAGGCCGAAAAGTAATGACTTCATCATCGAGCCCCGGTATAAGCCTCATGTCGGAAGGGATTTCGTACATGGCCGGGGCCGAGTTACCTGGAGTAGTTGTGAATGTTCAGCGCGGCGGGCCAGGACTTGGAACCATCCAGCCTTCTCAGGCCGATTATCTTCAGGCAACAAAAGGTGGAGGACACGGCGACTACAGACTCATAGTACTTGCCCCTTCATCGGTGCAGGAAATGAACGATTTTGTCGATCTGGCCTTCGAACTCTCTTTCAAATACCGGAATCCGGCAATGATCCTCACCGATGGCGTTATTGGCCAAATGATGGAGAAAGTGGAACTAAGCGATTTTAAACCCCGCTGGACTGATGAAGAGGTTGAACGGCTGAACGGATCGTGGGCTGCCACAGGAAAAAAACCAAACCGAGAAAGGGCGATAAAAACATCGCTTGAGCTGGTTGCCGAAAAACAGGAAATAATCAACCAGGGTTTCCAGGCCAAGTATAAAAAAATGCAGGAAGAAGAAGTGCGTTACGAAATGATCCATTGCGACGATGCCGAATACATCATTGTTGCTTTTGGCGTTTCAGCACGTATCAGCCAAAAAGCTGTCGACCTGCTCAGGGAACAGGGGCACAAAGTAGGTTTGTTCAGGCCAATTACTCTTTATCCCTTCCCATCAAAAATCATCAATCAAATGGCTGACAAAGTAAAAGGATTCCTTTCGGTAGAGATGAACTCGGGGCAGATGATTGAAGACATCCTGCTGGCCGTAAGCGGAAAAACAAAGGTTGACCATTTTGGTCGCATGGGCGGGGTTATTGCCACACCAGGCGAAGTGGTCGATGCAATGCTCACAAAATTAATAGGAGGTTAACATGGCTGAATTACAACTTGCTGATATCATAAAACCCGAAAACAAGGTTTACGGGAAATCGAAAATCATGACCGACACCCCGCTCCATTACTGCTACGGATGCAGTCACGGGGTAGTTCATAAACTGATTGCCGAAGTAATTGAAGAACTCGACATACAGGAAGAAACTGTTGGTGTGGCGCCTGTAGGTTGCTCGGTGATGATGTATAATTACATCGACATCGACTGGATGGAAGCTGCCCACGGAAGGGCACCTGCCGTTGCAACAGGTTACAAACGGGTTAATCCCAAAAAATACGTTTTCTCGTATCAGGGCGATGGCGACCTTGCAGCCATCGGAACAGCCGAAACAATGCATGCCGTAAACCGTGGCGAAAACATCGTGATGATTTTCATTAACAACGCTACCTACGGAATGACCGGAGGGCAAATGGCCCCGACCACCATGGTGGGACAAGTTACCTCGACCAGCCCCTACGGACGCAATGTCGACATCAACGGCTACCCGCTCCGCATCACTGAACTGCTCGCCATGTTGCCCGGCGCGGCTTACGTGACCCGCCAGAGCGTTCACACTCCGGCCAATGTGCGCAAATGCAAAAAAGCCATCCGGAAAGCCTTCGAAAACTCGGCAAAGAACATTGGCACTTCGTTCATCGAGGTTGTTTCGACCTGCAACTCGGGCTGGAAAATCGACCCGGTTGCTGCAAACCAATGGATGGAAGAAAACATGTTCCCCTTCTACCCGTTGGGCGACCTGAAAGATGGCGAACGCGACAGCTTTGAACAATTCTCAGTTCAAAAACTTAAAAAGTAAATAAAATGACAGAAGAAATAATCATAGCAGGTTTTGGCGGACAAGGTGTTCTTTCGATGGGAAAAATACTCGCCTATTCAGGAATTATGCAGGATCAGGAAGTATCATGGTTCCCTTCGTACGGCCCCGAAATGAGAGGGGGCACAGCCAATGTGACCGTTATTTTGAGCGACGACCGGATTTCATCGCCCGTATTGAATTTATACGACACGGCGATCATCCTTAACCAGCAGTCGCTCGATAAGTTTGAAAGCAAAGTGAAACCAGGCGGCACTTTGTTATACGATCCAAACGGAATTATTAAAGAGCCTGCGCGTACCGATATAAAAATCTATAAAATTGATGCAACCCAGATGGCTGCTGAAAAAGGGCAGCCTAAAATTTTTAACATGATCGTTTTGGGGGCTTTTTTAAAGGCCAAGCCCATTGTTAAAATGGAAAATGTTAAGAAGGGACTTGAAAAGTCGTTACCCGAAAGGCATCACAAGTTAATACCCATGAACCTTGCTGCATTGGAAATGGGCGAAGAAGCATTGGTGGAAGTACAATAGTTTCTGGGGTTTCCGGATTTGGTTATGAAGGGGCACTACTTCGGTTAGCCCCTTTTTTTGTGACCACAATTGTCAAGAAGATGCATTTTTTGGACAAATCTGCAATTGAATTGCAGATTTGTCCATTTTGTTTATCAACAAAGAATCAGGAAAAGAAAAAATTCATAAATTAACCAACAATTCTAACCATCCTGCTATGAAACCGGTTTCTCTTTCCTCGATCAAAGCCACAGGCTTAACCCTGTTTTTCATTTTCATCAGTTTTCTTATTTGGGCCAGTTTCCCAAACGGAGCAAATCCCAACCCAGGATTGCCGGAGGATCAATTAACGGGAATTGCAGCTCCCTACACCGAAAATTTCGACGGTGTAACAACGCCTGCCCTGCCCGCAGGCTGGAGTACCATTGCTTTGCCGCAACCAGGGGCAACACCTGCCCAAACGCTGGTCCGGGCATGGGCGCCCAGCCCGTCGAACCTGGTTGAACTGCTCAACAATTCAGCAGGGGATGAGAGCGATTTGTTGCTGATCTCTCCCGAACTGGAAAACATCAACCAGTCGATGATCCTGTTTCATGCCGGAACCAGTTCCACCCAGGGCTCTCCCACCCTAATCATAGGAACAATGAGCAACCCTGCCGATCCTTCCACCTTTGTCGAAATCAGAAGCATCAGCAATTTATCGTATGTGGAACTAAATCCCCACCTTGTAGGGCTGCCCAATGCCCCGGCTAATGCCCGGCATATTGCCTTCCGCCACGGGAATGCCAACCTGGGAGATTTCAGGTCGATTTATATCGACAATTTTGTTTTCGAAACGCTGCCTGCCTGCGCAGAGCCTTCAGGATTGGAAGGATCCGGAATGTCAAACAATACAGCCACACTCCGCTGGGACGAAAACGGAACAGCCACCCGGTGGGAAGTGAAATACGATTTATCAGGCTTTAACCCCGACATACAGGGAACCGTGTTTACCGTGATCGATCAGTCGACTTGCTCCCTCAACGGTTTGATCACATCAAGCGAATATGATTTTTATGTGCGGGCTGTTTGCAGCGAAACCGAAAAAAGCCCATGGGCAGGCCCTGCCCTGTTCCGTACCACGCAGATTCCCCTTGCCGCACCCTTTACCGAAAATTTTGAAACCGAAACGGCCCAGGGCTGGGACATGGTGAACGGTGACTTCATCAATCAATGGTATGTAGGAAGCGCTACTGCTTTTGAAGGAAATCAATCGGCTTATATTTCAAACAATGGCGGAGTTACTAATGAATATACCCTTACACCTCCTTCCACCATGCGGGTCCATCTGTTCCGCGACATCACCTTCCCGGCTACCCCCGGCCTTTATACCCTGAAATATTGGGTAAAAGGAGTAATGGAAGCCAGCGATTACCTGCGGGTTCATTTTATGGAAACCTCAGTTGTGCCTGTTGCCGGAGAATTTCTGCCCCTGCTTTATTATATTGGCGAAGGGCAGGTAACCAACAATGCCACCTGGACAGAAAAAACAATTCAACTGCCCGAAGGCCTTGAAGGCCAAACACGACGCCTGGTATTTACCTGGACCTGCAATACAAGAAACGGCACTCAGCCCCCAACGGCCATCGATAACGTGCAAATACTTTTTGAAGCCTTTGGAACCATCAGCGGCACAGCACTGGAACCTGGCGGACAACCGGCTGCCGGAGCCCGGATCATTGCCGGCGATTTTTCGGGCACCGCCAATGAAGAAGGTGAATTCCAGATTACCGGTCTGCCATCAGCCACTTACGATGTGCGGGCAGAAGCAGGTGGATTGGCCACCGTTTTCGGCTCTGTTGATGTGGGCGTTGGAAGCACTGCCGACTTCGATGTTCAATTCGAACACGAACATAATTTTCTGCCCCAGGGACTTAGCCGTCATTCCGAAATCCCGGGCGATGAAGGATTCCAGCATTCGGCTACGGACGGGCGCTATCTCTATTCACCCGATTTTAACAACACCCTGCACATTTACGATTTGCTCGACCCGGCCAACCCCGTTGAGGCCGGAACAAAAACCATCACCAATATTGGCGGCGCCTTTTACGGCCAAAACCTTTTTGTGGGTTCATTGTCCGACAGGCTAGAAATTTTCGACTGCACGAACCCTGCGAGCCTGCTTCCCCTATCCACCTGGTTTATTTACGGAAATGCAAAAGACATGGCCTTTAACGGAAACCATGCCTTTGTTGTGGCCAGCCAGCCCGGCACGCAGTCGATACTCAGGGTAGCCGATTGCAGCGATCCAACTGATGTAAACGAAGTATCCGGAACCATACTCAGTTTTGGAAGTTGGGCAAAAATGGAAATTGATCATGACCGGAACCTGCTGTATTTATTGGGTGTTCAGGATGACTTTAATGCACTGTTTTACATTTTTGATATTTCCAATCCTGCTTCTCCCAATCAGCAGTACATGGCTTTTCTTTCCGATAACGTACAGGGCATGGTCCTTTCCGAAGGCCATGTGATTATCACTTACAACCACAACGAACTGGCAGCGCCCCCTGCAGCAAGCGATGGCTCAGCTCCTTTGACCGCACCACAGGGTGGTCAAATGCGGGGCTATTTCAATGTATGGGACACTCAGAATCCTTCCTCCCCCCAGATCATCCTCACCCAGGCGTTGGAAATAATGGCCTATATTCTGGAAACCAGCTTTTTTAACGGCACCCTATTCGCATACCTGATGCCGGAAAATTCGGCACAATTAATCCTGGCAACCTTCTATTTCAATGCCACGATGAACACCATGTTCCAGGGGATCAGCCTCAATGCAGAAATATGGGAAAATAACCAGCTTACCTTTATGCAGGAACCCATCCAGCAGTTAAAATCGCAAAGCATGGTCAATGAAGATCCATTATACGAAACTTTTTACGCCATTGCAGCGGGTCAAAACCCGGGCATGTCGTCGCCACCCCAAACCGTAATTAAAGTTACCCGAAACCCGGGCGAACAGCACACGCTTACTATGAGCATTAACCCTGCCGAAGCGGCTGCCGATGGTTGCACTGTAACACCGGGCGCAGGTGTGCATACCTTCTCCGAAGTAACCTCTGTACCCCTCTCGTACACCAATTCTGAAAACTGGGTGTTCAAGGAATGGCAGGGCCCGGCCGTGGGTAATAACGTGGAAGTAAACGGGAATGTAGCCGTTGCAGGGGTGTTTGTGCCAATGCCGGTCCTGACTGTTTCAGGCAAAAAAGAAAAAGAAGTGATATGTCCTGTTGAATTGGAAAACTACATCGATGAAGGGTATTATGCCGGGATGATCCAATTCAGGGCTGATGAAAACGACGACTGGAAAGTACAGGGTATTAACCTTGAAGCAAGCGGAACAGCCAACGATCGTTATGATATTTCAAAAGTCGAAATCCACTGGGATGGGAATATTTTCTCGGGACGATACGACGCCAACAACGGTTCGTTGGAAGTCGATTTTGAACCCTCTATCACTGTTCCGAAGGGCAGTTGGGTAACGGCCGATGTTTACTATTATTTTTACGACTTCCCCGATGATTATGCCAGCGACTCCGTCCTGTCGTTTTTATGGAAAACCGAACATACCCGTGCAATCCCGGTAACCTATCTGCCGGGCATCATTGTGGGAAAGGCAAAAATGGATTCCCTTTTGGTTGCCCGGGTGCATACATCAAATGGGTACTCTTTTGCAAAAATCCAGGCTGCCATTGATGATGAAACTACAGAGGATGGGGATACCATTTGGGTGTGCGATGGAACGTATAAAGAAAAAATAACCATTTCAAAAGAACTCTTTATAACTTCTTATAACGGGAAACATTTTACTTTTATCGAAACGCCTTCTGCAGTTTTTGCAAATGTTAATATTTTAGAGAGTAACGTGTCAATTCATGGATTTTCGTTTATTAGTGATGCGGGCAACAATACTTCTATTCAAATCGGTGATTATTATAGACGTGACATCCAGGCAGAAAAAATAATTATTTCAAACAATTCATTTTATAAAAATAATATCTCAATTCGAACTTATTACTGTAATTCTCTTGAACTAAATAATAATAGTTTCTACAATCCAAAAAAATCAATTATAATAAATGACAAAATTGAAAAATTAAATATTCTTTATAATACATTTTATTCTGGAGAATTACGTCTTAATTATTTTCAAGGAGCTACTGGAGAAAAATGGATTATTTATGGAAACAATTTTGAAATTGATAGAATTTCTATATCAATGGCAATTACAGAAATGATTTTTAGCAAGAATAAATTCAGGGTAGCAGGCCTCTCAAATATTTTAAAGATTGAAGCATCTGGAAATGAAGGCCATGAATTATTTCTAGGCACATTGTACTCAGGTAATATTGATGGGAATACTGTTGAATCATTCACATTATATGAAACGGGTTTGGTTTATGTTTCTAAAAACAGATTTAGCGAAGGGGAAACAAGACTAACTAAATGCCTTGATGCCCAAATATTTGACAATATTTTTTCAAATCAATCGAGTGAAATTGATTTATCTGCCAATTTGTTAATTAAGGAAAACACCTTCACCAATTGTGAAAAAGGGATTATTGTTAAAGAATCTATAGATGTTACCCTTAAAAATAATTGTTTAGAAAACTGCATGTTTGCTGCTTGTTTTTTTAATTCTGATAATATTAAAGTTTCTTCCAATACTATCAATAAATGCAAGCTTAGCCTAATGGTTGAGAATTCCCGGAAAGTTACTCTTGAAAAAAACACCCTTTCAAACAATTTTTATGGGATTCATTTGATTAATACATTTAATACAGATCTGCTCAGAAATGTACTGCAAGATAACGGATCTTTAGAATATAGCTACGAAATTGAAAGTGATTACAAAATACTATTTCATAACATCAATTATGGCGATCAAATATTTGAATTAAACAAAAATGCCGGAATATTTCTTTGGGGCAGTTATCATACCAATATTATCGACAATACAATTATCAGGTCTTGCACAGGTATTGAATCCTTAAGCGATGCCTATTTGAACATACAAGGAAACTACATCCAAAACTCATTGTGCCTGTTTACCGGGATTAATTTAAAAAATTCAAAGGGGATCATCTCGGGAAACACTATTTCCAACAACAACGGGAACGGGATCTTTCTAAGTAACCAATCGGATTTTATCGTTCAAAACAACAACCTTTTCGGGAATAAACCTTACGGGTTAATCAGTGGTCCCGATAATCCAATGATTAATGCAAACAACAATTTCTGGGGAACAGGTTCTGGTCCACAGGAAAATAGTTTTTCGGGGACTATTGAAGTTGACAGTTGGCTCGACTCCTCAGTAAAATTGAATGTTATTTTCCTTGAAGACGAAAAATATTCACCTGACGGGAAATCTGATTCGGTAATAGTTTTCATCCAGAACCTGACCGAAATCAACGACACCATCCACATCTCAATCTCCGACTCGAAAGGCTGGCATACCGGGGAAGAAACCTTTGATATCCAGTTCGACGACAGCACCGGTACTTCGCTCTACATCCCATACGAAATCCCGGCCGGGTTGCTCGATAGTTCACTCTTTACCGTTACAGCCCATTCGCACCTCGACAACAGCTGGCAGGCAACAGGTCAAATCCCTGTCTTCTCTTACCACCCCGTTGCCGACAGCATTGTTGTGTTACCCGATTCCGTTGCTTTTTCATCGGCCGATACGGTTCAGTTTGAAACCATCGTATACGATCAACAGAGAAACTATATGGAACCTGAACTTGAGTGGCAGGCAAGCTTCGGAACCATCGATTCAACAGGAACATATAACAGCAATGGTCAAACCGGGGTATGCATAATCACAGCCACTGCCAAAGAAACCAGTGTAAGCGGGCAGGCTATCGTAAGAATTTGGGAAGGTAATCCTGTTGCCGGTACTTTCACCATCGATCCCGGTTCGGCAACTTTATATCCCGGCGCGTGGCAGTTTTTTGATGTAACAGCTACCGACGACCAGGGCTTCAGGGTCGAGGCATCGAACCTTGCATGGAGCGCCACATCGGGCGAAATTAACGATTTCGGTATCTTTACAGCTGATACACTTCCAGGCTATACTCAAGTCGTAGTGGCAGATACAATCAATTCGATTTCCGATACTGCCTACATAACCGTTACAGAGGCTACAATAATCGAACCTCGTCCGGCACCTGAACTGATTTCGCCTTTAAACGGAGAAACCCTGAACACCCTTGATGCAGGCTTTGAATGGGAACCCGATAGCGAAGCCGGTTATTTTGTTTTTGAACTGGCCACCGATGAAAATTTTGAAAACCCTGTAGAGTTTATCGGAATTAAGGAAAATACCTTAGCACAGTCTGGTTTGGAAGAAGGTACATCTTACTTCTGGCATGTAAAAACGGTGAACGACGCCGGATCGGGCGAATGGAGCGAAACCTGGCAGTTCGGGATCGAAACCGACGATACTACTTTTGTTAACGGGCTTTCCAAAAACCTGAATGCAAATATTTTCCCAAATCCGGTCGATGAAATCCTGTACATCAGTTTTGACCACATGATAACAAATCCCGTAAACATTCAGTTGTTAAGCCTCGATGCACGGGTAATCCATTCAGGAATGGCTTCATCAAACAACAATCGCACTGCATCATTCCCGATGAAAGGAATTACTCCGGGTATATACATGATCAGGATGGATATTGGGGAAGAAGTACTGATAAGAAAAGTGGTGAAAAAATAGTTTCACTACTGTCCGGCTAAAAGCTTGAGATTGCTTCGCTTCGCTACTTATGACAGATTTTACAACAATCTGACAATAAAGATTAAATACTATTCGAAACGTAAATCCTTTCCGTCCGAAGGAAAATTCGACCTCTTTTGTTGTTTCTACCACGGACGGTTTTTTAATTCGTATCCGTAACCCAGGGTTCCTCCCGACTTAACGTCGGGACCACCCTGGGCTACCAAAAGGTCGCACCTACGGCGCTTTTCTGTCATTACCGCTTTATGCCCAAAAAATTTGGGTGGGTTCTCGCAATTGCGATCCCGATGAGGAACGATATCGGAAGAAACAATCTGTTCAATGTTTTGCAGTTTCTCCAAACAGCAATCATTCGATTTAATTCACAACCATTTTCTTTATGATCCGTTCACCTCCGCTTTCAACTCGCACCATATAAAGCCCGGCCCTTAAATACGGAAGATTAACGTCCTGACTTTTTCCTGTTTCCGACCGGTATAACATTAAGCCGTTAAGGCTATAAACAAAAAGGCTGGCCCTTTCATCCGTACTGTTGTAAATTTCAATGGTAAACCGCCCGTTATTCGGGTTTGGATAGATTTTTACATCAAAAGCATCGATAAAGGGCGACATATAATTTTCTTCCTGTGCATCCAGTTCTTCGCTTTTCTCATCTGGCTCTAATAGCACAATTGAAGATTCAGCCAGGCTGTTGCAAAAAATACCATCGGTTGTAATATGTGCATCGACATAACTCCCCGCTTCGGCATGAAATCCCGGAAGGAAACGGATGGATTGCCCGGCGATGAACGTGGCGCTTTCCCCATCAGGAATTAAAACCGAATTGCTATTCCCTGCAACAGAAATGTTGTTCAATGCATTAAAGCATTCTGCATTAAAGCTAATCACTTCGAGGTCTTCAGGTACCAGGTTGGATTCAACTTCCACATTGTCGATACTCCAGAAGTAGAAGTTTTCATGATCGCCATCAACAACAAAAGCCAGGAATAATACCTCGGAAGACAACCCGGTTATCTCTACAGAAACATTTTGAGGGCCAAAAATTCCATTCTCCGTATTGTATCCCCACCCATCAATATCTGTCCAGTTCTCTCCATCGACACTCATTTGAGTTTTGAAATCAAGGGGCAGCGCCTCACTGTCGTCAATATAAGTATCGAAACTGAAAATCACATTCGAAATACCAGCCGTGTTCAGTTGTGGCATTATCAGCCGCGAAATGCCATTATAGGCACAAGCGTACAAAGCCAGTTGATTTGGCGTACCCCCGGCATCGTCGTATGCTTCTACAATCCAGCTTTCAAAGTCTCCACTCTGCGAAGGGTCATCGAGTTGTTCCCTCCAGCATACCGGCATTTCTGTTTCATCGAATGCTTCGGCAAATGGCAAATCGTAAACCTGGTCGCAAATGGTTTGAAAAACCGTAGACTCGCTCCAGAAACTGTATTGCCCTTCACCGCAACCGGCCCTCACATAAACTTCATATGTCGAAGATGATTCCAATCCTGTCAAACTATATGGATTTACCCCGACAGCTTCGATCAACGTGCCTTCGCCTTGAGCAAATCCTACAGGGCCATATTCAATGTCCCAGCTACTTTCATCGCCGGGCTGTGTCCACGATAAATCAATGCTTTCAGCCGTTGCATTTCCGGCAACTACGTTCAAAGGTGTAAAACATGATGTAACTTCAGCAACCGACACATCATCGATTGACCAGTTTTCCAGCGCCATATGATCGCCCATGATGCAAAAAGCAATTTTTAGATAATCGCTTCCATAAGTTGGGATCGAAAGCGAAACATCCAATTGTTCATTCGAGCCTGTTTTCACATCCATTTCCCAGTTTTCGGTTACCCACCATGAAGCAGTCTCATGTTGTGTTTGAACGGTAATGGTTGCCTGATAGCTACCCAGGGTATAATCAACCATCTTCGATTTAAAACTCAAAATTACCTCCTGCTTACCGCTTGTATTTATCTGAGGAGTAACCAGCCGTGAAATCCCTGATAGCGATCTTCTCTGGTAGTATGCTTCATAGGGGGCAATCCCCCCGGCATTGTTTGAATTCGATGCCAGATCCCAATAGTTATTGTCATCAACCCAGCACAAAGGCTCTGAAGGATCGATAAAGCCCTCATTAAAAGGAAGGTTCAGAATATCACACAGTGTTTCAAAATAGAAGGGTAAGGACCATTCGCTGTAATCCCCAACTCCACAATCGGAGCGTACATATGCTTCAACCCTTGAGCCAGGCAGCAAACCGGTAATGGTATAAGCCGTTGCACTGATATCATCAATTTTTGTCCCTTCGGTATCTGGGTCAAAACCGGGACTACCATATGCAAGTTCCCACTGTGTTTCATCATTCCCTGCATCCCATGTAAGGCTGGCCGAGGTCGAAGCAATTACGTCTCCATCAAGGTTTAAAGGCATAACGCACACAGGGATAAAATCAACTGTAAGATCGTCGATTAAAGCATTAACCTGTGAGCTCGAAATGGCAATGTATTTATCCGACCCTTCGTAATCATCAAGAATGATTTGATAATACTCAAATTCGGTAGTTAAGGGAACACTTTTAATTAAACTAAAACTTTCGGTGTCGTCGGGACTGTAAACCGTGCCAATATTCAGACTCCCCGAGCTGCTGGAATATTTTGCCCGGAAATTGAGATACAAGCTGTTTATCGGATTCTGCATTTCGGGTGATATCAGGAAAACAGTGCCTGAACTACCAC
>JAFGEV010000048.1 GCA_016931385.1 Prolixibacteraceae bacterium | reverse complement strand
GACCATTGACTATTTTCTTTTCATTAAATCCAGTGCAAATACATAAAGTCGAACCGGTGTGGCAAAAGTTTGTTTTTCGGAAACACCCTTACGGCATAATTGTAATTTCCAGGATTCATTATTGTAAGGTTCAGTGAATATGAACAAATATGATCCTGGGCGCATTCAAAATCGAATTCATGCGCTTCAACAAAAATATCTTTATCTTCTTCTTTCTGCGTGAACACGAGCTCAACCCCAATCTCATCTGCCGATAGCCCGTTAAGGTCAAGGGTAACCTTTGCCGGGTGGCTTTCTCCAATGATATATTTATGTGTTATACCATGTTCAATATTGGTTTCGATAATTTTTATACCATCCCATTTTGAAGCAATTTTCTCTTTCCATTGAGTTATTTCACGGGCAAGTTTATAATCATCGGCTTTAAGTTGGTTAAACCTTTCGGCCTGTGAATTGTAAAATTTCGAGACATAATCATTCAACTGGCGACGCATAGTAAAGTGAGGAGCAACTTCGGCAATGGTGTTTTTTACAATATTCACCCAGTCTTCCGATACACCTTTTTTGTTTTTCCTGTAATATGTTGGGATCAGATCCTGTTCCAGGATGTTATAAATGCTCTCGGCATCCAGCTCATCCTGGAATTCCTGAACATCGAATGAACGTTCCATTGGCAATGCCCAGCCTGCCCCGGGCTTATAGCCTTCAACCCACCAACCGTCGAGCACTGAGAAGTGGACAGTTCCGTTCATTACCCCTTTTTCGCCACTAGTTCCCGAAGCTTCAAGTGGCCTTGTAGGTGTGTTCAACCAAACATCAACGCCTTGCAGCATCATTTTGGCCAGGTTCATATCGTAATTCTGGATGAACATAATCTTCCCGATGAACTCAGGTTGTTTTGAAATCTCGACAATGTATTTTATCAAATCCTGCCCACCTTTATCGGCAGGGTGTGCTTTGCCGGCAAAAATGAACTGTACCGGCCTGTCGGGGTTGTTTACAATTGCTTTTAGCCTGTCGAGGTTTTTAAAAAGCAAGTGGGCTCTTTTATACGTGGCAAACCTGCGTGCAAAACCAATTGTGAGCACATTGGGATTTAATTTGCTCAGGGCTTCGGTTATCAGTTTTGGGTTTTCGTTTCTTTTAATCCAGTTGTCGGCAAAACGTTGTTTAATATATTCAATGAGTTTTATTTTTAGGTTTTGCTTCAACATCGCAATTTCTTCATCGGGAACATCATAGATTTTTTCCCATACCGAAAAGTCGCTTTGGCTTTCGGGAAAAGAATGGCCAAAATATTTTTTATGAAGTTCTTTCCATTCTTTTGCTGCCCAGGTTGAATAATGAACGCCATTGGTCACGTATCCAATATGAAGCTCTTCGGGGAGGTAGCCTTTAAAAAGGTTTTTTAACAGGTGCTTGCTCACGTTGCCATGTAACATGCTTACCCCGTTAATATTTTGCGATAAGTTGGATGCCAGGTAACTCATATTGAAATGGTCCTCGCCGGGTGACGAAATTCCCAACTGAAAAAATTCGTTCCATGTCAGATTAATATTCTGGGGGAACCCGCCAAGGTAAATCTGGAGAAGATCAATGTGAAATGCATCGTGCCCTGCCGGAACAGGGGTGTGCGTGGTAAACAGGGTTGAAGCCCTGACGATTTCTTTGGCCTCGTTAAACGACAGGTTTTTTTCAGCAATCAGGTTTGCCATCCGTTCAAGGCCAATAAAGGCAGCATGGCCCTCGTTACAATGGTAAACTTCGGCTTCAATGCCAAGGGCTTTCAGCACCCTTATTCCCCCAAAACCAAGTAGAATTTCCTGTTTCAGTCTGTTTTTGTTGTCACCACCATACAGATAATGTGTAACATACCTGTCTTTTTCATCATTTTCATCTATATCAGAATCGAGCAGGTACAATTTAACACTGCCAACATTTACCTTCCAAACCCTGGCTACAATTTTTCTGCCGGGGAAATCAATTTCAATTTTGAGAAAATTTTCACCTGCCATCACGGGTTGTACAGGAATTTTTGAGAACTCCTCAGGATCGTAACTGGCAATTTGTTCGCCTTTATTATTGAGAACCTGTTTGAAATATCCATATCGGTATAATAAGCCTATGGCAACCATGTTCACCTTCGAGTCGCTTGCTTCTTTAAGGTAATCACCGGCCAGTACACCCAGGCCTCCGGAATAAATCCGCAGGCTGTCGTGTAACCCGTATTCCATGCTGAAGTATGCTATTTTACTTGTTCCGGTTGCTTCCCTCTCGGCCAGGTAATTTTGCAGTTCGTTATAAACCCAGTCGAGTTTATACCTGAACTCGTCGTCTTTTTCAAGTTCAATGAAGCGGTTGTAACTCACCTCTTCGAGCAATACAACGGGGTTATGGGCCGACTCTTCCCAAATTTCAGAGTCGATATATTCAAAAAGGTCACGTGCCTTTGTATTCCATGTCCACCACAAATTCCTCGAAATCTCCTTGAGTGAAGACAATGAATCAGGCACGTTCGATTCAACAATAAGTTTTTTCCAGATTGGGGCTTCAAAAGCATTTTGACCAATTAAATTTATTTTTTCCTTCATGATTTTCTCCTGTTTCTGCAATATATGCTTTTTAGTATCACTTTACCTGTTTGTTTTATTTAGCTCAACTTACAATGTTTTTAAAGACTACAGTTATTCAAACTATACGGCAAAGTGAGAAAATATTTTTAATAATAATACAGATTTGGCTGGTTGATAATTGAATGTTAAGGTATATTTTACGTTACTTTTTCTTTGAGCCTACAGCCCTTCCTGGAGTTGATGCTGATTTTTTCACAGCGGTTTTCTTTGGAGCGGGTTTATTCTTTTTTTCAATTTCAAAAGCAACAATTTTGGCTTTATGTTCTTCCAGTTCTTCTTTCAATGCAAGAATTTGCTTTTCAGCATCGCTTTCAGGTACCAACATGTTTAAACGGAGGCTAAAGTCGCTTAAAACGTTCATGTAGTTGATAAAAGCTTCATAGGGTGATTCATAAGGATTAAAATACTTATGGACTTCCCCGTCGGAGAAGAATTTTGTACACATGTAGTAAAAATGGTCGCTTATCTGCAGGTATTCCCAATCTTTTAAAAGGCCTTGATCGTTGCATTGTTCTACACGGCTTTGTAAATCGTATAACTTGTTAAAAGCTTCTTCCTGAAGTTCATTACCCAACCAGGCCGACAGGTCGCGTTCTTCGTCGGCCCATGATATTGGATGCGGGACATGCACGGCCGAAACCGGTTGGTGGGTTTTTATAATTTCGCCTGGTGTGGCAAATTTTATTTCATTCGTTTTCAACACTGCATTTGGCAGCTCTTTTAGAAATGAAAGAATTCCCGATGATGCCTTTTGATGCTCTCCAAAAGTTTCATAATCCATAAAAAGGTTTATGATTTCATCGTTTTTATCCATTTTTAAAATCCAGCCAACATATTTTTCGGTGGTAAGCGGATATTCCGACCAGGCGCTGTTCGAAAACCTGAAAGATAT
>JAFGEV010000355.1 GCA_016931385.1 Prolixibacteraceae bacterium | reverse complement strand
TAAGGGATTCACTTCGGTCGCGATTGACAAACCGGCCAATATTGGCAATAGCATTTCAGTTGTGGCTGTATTCGATGTTAGTTCAGTAAGGAATGTTACCAAAAAACAAATCGAGGCAATAATCAGAATGGGATGAAAATTACGTGTAAAACTTAACTGTTCGCCAAACCAGAGTGAAAGGCCCGATTCTTTAAACCCTGCTGCCAGGGCAAATCCTCCGCCAAAAAGCAATACAATTCCCCAGGGCAGTTTTCGGGCAGTTGGCCAATCCAGTAGGCGTTCACCCTTCTTTGATTTTGAGGGGATCAGGAAGAGGATAATGGCCATAAAAATTGCCACGGTTCCGTCATTCAGGTAATCAGGATGATTAAAAAGATCGCCCCAGCCAGGAACGCTCAGAGACCCAACATTGATGTCGGCCCTGAATATCCATAGCAACGCTACGATAATAAAATCCCCCAATACCATTTTTTCTTCAAAACTCATTTTCCCAAGTTGTTGATATTGTTTGCCAAAATGATTATGTATACCAATATCTTTAAATGTTTTACCTGACCGGAAAACGATGCTCAGAAAAACCCAAACGATTAGAAGTAAAATAAGGGTTAAGGGCAAGGCAAACACAAACCACGTTGAAAATGATATCTGGGGGGCATCCGGAAAATTGATGCTTAAAATCCTTACAAACGATAAATTGGGAGGGGTGCCCACCAGGGTCGCAACACCTCCGATTGAAGCAGAATAAGCGATACCCAGCAGTAGCCCTGTAGAATAATTCGAAATGTTTTTCTTCCCAATGTTTTCTTCCAGTTGTTCAATAACCGAAACCACAATCGGGATCATCATCATAGCCGTAGCCGTATTCGAAATCCACATCGATAAAAAAGCAGTAGAGAGCATGAATCCCAATAAAATACGTCCAGGGCTGGCACCTGTTAAAAGAAGCAGTTTCAGGGCAATCCGTTTATGCAGACTCCACTTTTGCATAGCCAGCGCGATCATAAAACCACCTATGAATAAAAATATTACATGATTGAAATAGGTTGATGATACATCGGTTCCGTTCATTATCCCAAACAATGGGAAAAGCGCCACTGGAACCAGGGCTGTAACTGCAAGAGGGATGGCCTCAGTAATCCACCAAACGGCCATTAAAACGGCAATTGCCAGCATGAAGTTTAATTCGGGCTTAAAAGGTTCGGGCTTAAAAAAAAGAATGATCAAAAGAAAACAGGCCAACCCTGTAAAGAAACCGATCATGTTTTTTAGCCGTTTCGTAAGTGCCATAAATTCCTGAAAATTTTGCCTTTCAATTTATTGCTTTTTTTTAATTTTAGAAAAATTTAGGTTATGGAAAATATTCTTGGATTTCTGGCGCCGATTTTTGTTGCCATTACAGTATTTCTTTTAAATGTCTTCTTGCCAGGGCGCTGGGTTAACGGTTATATTACCAAACCAAACTCTTCTGAAAAAATGCGTTACCGGCTTAACGGTTTATTGGTCTTTTTGGCTATCCTTTTTCTTTGGATCCTTGCCGGAATTTCGAATATTGTGCCCTTCGACTGGCTGTACAAATTTCGTTGGTACGGGCTTGCCGGTTCAATATTGGCCGGTCTTGGACTTAGCCTGGCAATCGTGTTGCCACATCCGCCTGTCAGAAATAACCTTTTCGCCGACTTTTACCTTGGCCGGAAAGAGAACCTTCAGCTTTGGGATGGAAAAATCGACATTAAAATGTGGCTTTACCTTTACGGGGCCATTATGCTTGAATTGAACGTGCTCAGTTTTACGGCTCATCATATTATCTCCTATGGCAATGAAGCATCTCCGGGAATAATCTTAACTGCGGCTTTATTGACTTTCTTTGTTATGGATTACCTTACTTTCGAGAAAGTACATTTGTACACCTACGACCTGTTTGCTGAACGGGTTGGATTTAAACTTGGGTGGGGATGCATCGTTTTTTACTCGTACTTTTATGCCATTGCCTTATGGCCAACGGTAAGCCGTCCCAATCCTCAAACACCAACCTGGCTTCTGGTGGTTTATGTAATTCTCTTTTTCTGCGGATGGGTTTTAGCCCGTGGTGCCAACATGCAGAAATACTTTTTCAAAACAAATCCTGAGAAACCTTTCCTGGGCATTGTTCCCAAAACAATTACTGACGGCAAAAAACACCTTTTAGTCAGCGGGTTTTGGGGCGCCAGCCGCCACATCAATTACCTGGGTGAAATACTTATGAGCACGGGTATTATCCTGTGTGCCGGTTATCCCGGACTTATCTGGCCGTGGCTTTACCCGCTCTATTACGTGGCTTTGTTGTTTACCCGCCAGTATTACGACGATAAACGCTGCGCCGAAAAATACGGCCCGCTATGGCAGGAATATACCGGGAAGGTTCCTTACAGGATTATTCCTTATGTTTATTGATCTGGTGACAATTTTGTCTTCGGTGACATACGATAGAATAAACATAGTGACACAACGGCACGGAGAAATATAATAAAGAAAGAGCCATATTCTGCTTTGTGAGTACTTTTGTTCATGTGGTTTCAATAGTGTTTTTATATCCGGTAAATATTCCTTGTACTGTCGCCCATAATTTTTACTGCCATTTTACGGGGCAATACCCGATGCATTAAAAACGATACTAAACGGTTTGCCCGTCCGGTCAGGTGGGAAGGTTTTTTGCCAAGTTTCTTAAAGCATTCGTTTACTACCTGCTCAGGTCTTTGAACAGGAGGTGCAAAAAAGTCTGTTTTCCCGGGTTTCGTGTTAAGGTAATTGGGGGTTGATGTTGCCCCGGCACAACAGGCCATTACATCCACACCTTTATCTTTCCATTCGTACCAGAGGCTTTCTGCAAACACCCGGTTAAAAGCTTTGGTAGCAGCATACATCGACAAATAGCCACTGCCCTGGAAACCGGCGAGCGAAGCCATCAGAATCACAGCACCTCTTCCCCTTGTTACCATTTTTTCACCAAGCCGGCGGACCAGTTTTGAAGTAGTGAACATATTTACCTGCACTATTTGGTCGGTATGTTCTTCTGTGTCATCCAGGAAAGGACCGATAAATGATAATGCCGCATTGTAAACCAATACATCAACCTGCCTGCCTTCTAAAGCATCTTCAATTTTTTGCGCGGCATCGTTTGCAGCAAGGTCGCAGGGAATACAGCTTGTTTCAATCTTGTGGTTTTTGGCCAGTTCTTCGGCAAGTTTTTGCAGCGGGCCAGGCCTGCGTGCAACAAGCACCAAATTAAAACCTGCATCAGCGAGGTATCTCGAAAAGGCAGCGCCCAGGCCCTCTGAAGCCCCGGCTATCAGGGCTGTTTGCCCGTATTTGTTTTTAAGTTCCATGCGCAAGTGAAAACGATAAAGATTAATTTTTATAAAGATAATAATTTAAAGAAGCCTGGTTTTTCACATTTTCTAATATTTCACACCCCGTTTTTTTAGGAATTTTAACATTCGTTTTTTTTCTCATTTTATATAATTGCACTCGAAAAATTAAACCAAAAAAATCAGGAGGAATATAACATGACTGTACGGAAAAAATGGTTAATCCTGCTGTTATCCGTTTTTATAGGGGTAACATTCTTAAGCCGTCGCGTTGTTTCAGCCAATACCAACGTGACCCTTTACACTACTTTCACAAAAATATCGGTTCCGCCGGGCGAATCAATCGACTACCCGGTTGATGTAATTAACAAAAGCGGGGAGATTCAGAATGTCGATCTCTCTGTCACAGGTATTCCTTACAAATGGGAATATTCAATAAAATCGGGTGGTTGGGAGATAAGCCAGATATCGGTTTTACCGGGTGAGAAAAAGAGTTTTACCTTAAAAGTCGAAATTCCTTTCAAGGTAAATAAAGGAAACTATCAGTTTAAGCTTCTCGCCGGAGATTCTGTTTCACTGCTCCTTGGTGTTCGTGTAACTGAAAAAGGATCATCCGAAACGTCTTTTTCTGTCGACCAGCCCAACATGATGGGAAATTCAAAATCGACGTTTAATTACCGGGCTAAGCTCAACAACCGCACTGCTGAGAAACAATTGTACGCGATAACTGCCGATTATGCGCGGGGTTGGAATGTGTCGTTTAAAGTATCGGGAAAACAAGTTACTTCGGTTGAGCTTGAACCCAACAGCACCAAGGATGTATACATTGAAGTGAATCCCCCGTCGCAGGTTGAAGCAGGAACCTACCAGATTCCTGTTCATGCCGTGTCGAACAACACCTCGGCCAGCCTTAACCTCGAAGCAGTTGTATCGGGAAGTTACGATGTTGAACTAACTACACCAACCGGTTTACTAAGCTCAAAGATTACTGCCGGAGATGAAAAGCAAATTGAACTCCAGATCAAAAATACAGGTACCTCACCACTTAAAGATGTGAAAATTACAGCATCGGCTCCGGCCAACTGGAGTGTAGAATTTGATACAAAAAAAATTGATGAAATATTGGCCGGTGAAAAAACATCGGTAATGGCAACACTTAAAGCCGATAAAAAAGCCATACCGGGCGATTATATTGTCAGTTTCAATGCACAAACCCCCGAGGCTTCATCTAAAGCTTCATTCAGGGTAGCAGTCCGTACATCGATGTTATGGGGCTGGATAGGGATTTTAATTATTGCCATTGCTTTAGGAAGCGTTTTCATACTTTTCAGAAAATACGGAAGGAGGTAAGCTGTGCTCAATCCTGTAATTGAAATGGTTGGCCTGACAAAAAAATACAGGTCATTCACTGCTGTCGATTGCCTCAACCTGACTGTGGGCAAAGGTGAAATTTTTGGCTTACTTGGCCCGAATGGAGCAGGTAAATCAACAGCCATACTTATGATGCTGGGGCTTACAGAACCCACTTCGGGCTCGGTTTCAGTTTGCGGCATCAATTCATCACGTAACCCGATAGAGGTGAAACGTAAAGTTGGATACCTGCCCGAAGAAGTTGGCTTTTACGACAACCGTACAGCCATGGAAAATTTATTGTATTCAGCCCGGTTGAACAGTATCCCCGATAATGAAGCGATAAAACGCGCCGAAGAATTGATTAAAAGGGTTGGACTTGCCGATGCAAAAAATAAAAAAACCGGTAAATATTCAAGAGGCATGCGCCAAAGGTTGGGACTGGCCGATGTACTCATCAAAAAACCGGAAGTAATCATCCTCGATGAACCTACTTCAGGTATCGACCCTCAGGGGGTACGCGATTTTCTTCACCTTATTGTAAACCTCAAAAATGAACAAGGGTTGACCATTCTTTTCTCTTCGCACAACCTGCATCAGGTACAACAGGTTTGCGACCGTGTAGGGATTTTTGTTTCGGGGAAGTTGAAGTCGGTGGGTAATATCGAAAGTTTGTCGAAACAATTGTTCACCCAGAGCCTTTGCCTGATTGAGGCAGGTGTAAATGAGTTTTCTTCGGATAAGGTGGATTTTACACCTATAAAAAACATTCTTCAACTCATAGATGGGATTGCAAAATTGGAATACAATAACGGGGTATTTGAAATTGAGTGCACCCGGGATTTGTCGGCAACAATTGCCCAAACCATTGTAAATGGAGGCTTTGGCTTAAATTTTCTGAATAAAAAAGAGTTCGGTCTCGACGAAATATATAACCGCTATTTTGAAGGAGGGGTACAAAATGATTAATAACGAAATTTCATCAGATACGGTTTTTGAAAATTTGGACCTGAAAACCAATTTAAATGTAAAGAGTACTAAATGCAAAACCCCTCATCCTTTCTGGGTGATGGTTAATAAAGAAATCACAGACCATGTGCGAAGCTGGCGTTTTATCATTTTGGTTTCGCTTATTGCCTTAACCTGCCTTGGATCGTTATATACCGCATTTGAAAATATGGGAGAAGCATTTAAATCAACCAAATCGGACGATTTATTCTTTTTCCTGAAACTCTTCACCGTATCAGATAAAACGCTTCCGCCCTTTTTTATTTTTATCAGTTTCCTCGGGCCTTTACTTGGAATAAGTATGGGTTTCGATTCCATCAATTCGGAGCAAAACAGGGGCACTTTAAGCCGCGTTTTGTCACAGCCCATTTACCGCGACTATATTTTGAATGCCAAATTCACTGCATCGATGATTGTGATAAGCGTTCTTTTCTATGCGCTTGGTTTTATGGTGATGGGGATTGGTTTAATCGCTATTGGCATACCACCAACAGTTGAAGAGTTTCTGAGGATAATATTTTTTATCATACTAAGTATCTTTTATGTTGCCCTTTGGCTTAACCTGTCCATTTTGTTTTCGGTACGAATCAGGCAGGCAGCTACATCGGCGCTGGCAGGTATTTCGGTCTGGCTTTTTTTCAGCATCTTCTATAACATGATTGTTGATTTGATTGCCAAAGGTTCTGCCCCATCAGCCTTTGCGCCCGGGCATGTGGTTATCAGTTTTCAGAAAACAATGTTGAACCTGATGCGAATAAGCCCTGCTCAACTTTACAGCGAAGCAACCACTACGATGCTTATGCCTTCGGTACGTAGCATTGGTCCGCTCACCATGGAACAGGTAAGTGGCGCAGTCCCCGGCCCGCTACCTCTGGGACAAAGCCTGCTGGTGGTCTGGCCACAGGTTACAGGTTTGATTGCTGTTACCATCCTGCTGTTTGCGCTGGCTTACATGGCTTTTATGCGTAAGGAAATCAGATCGAGATAACAAAAAAATTATCAGTTAAATAAACAAGTAATACTGACTCAAAAAATATTAGGCCTAAATCTTTGATATTCGAATAACGGTTATTTGATACTGTAAGCCTGCAACACATTTCCATGCCTGATGTATAATACGCCGTTATTGATAGCCATATGGGCAAGGTGTTCCTTACTTCCCTTGTTCATCTTAAAACGGCTTACCGCTTCTGGTTTCCCATCAGTCAGGCCTATCAATTCAATATTTCCGTTATCAGAATAGCAAAAAAGGCTTCCGTCAGCAAAGATCAGGCTACCCCTTGGGCCGCGGATTGAATCAATTAAAAGGCCTGTTTCGGTATCAAGTGCTTTCAGCTTTTTGTCCTCCGAAGTAACATATAAACGGTTGCCAGTAACAATGAAGCCACCTGTTTCGTTTTTAACATTATTGTTGCGCCAGATTTCTGAAATACTTTTCCCGTCAGGTGATTGTTTCAGTTTATAGGCACCAGTACCATCTTTTACGCCTGAAACCCCATAAATGTATCCGTCTTTATATACCGGTGTATTGGTATAAGCGCCTTCAAGTTTAACAGAATCTTCGTGAAAAGACCAAAGCAGTTCTCCATTTGAAGCATCGAGCCCAAATAAATAGTTTTTTGATATGGTTACAAAAACGTCCCTTTCAGGTAGTTTGATCATCATGGGCGATGTAAAAGCTACAAAATCGGATAGCGCTTTCGAGACCCAGATTATATCTCCGGTGTTCCTGTTAAGGCAAACAATATTAGTATCAAGGCCTCCGGGAAAGCAAAAAAGCGAATTGCCATCGGCAAGTAACGATTCGCAATACCCAAAATAATTTAGCCTTCCACCCAGTTCGTCGACCATATGTTTTGACCAAAGTTCTTTACCGGTTTCTGCATCAATGCAGGCAATTCGTCCCAAACCCGAACTGACATAAACAAGGCCTTCATAAATGGTTGGTGTAGAGCGTGCCCCTGGAAACCCGGCTGAAAATCCTTCACCCATGAATTCGGGGCCATTAGGTGTTTTCCACAAAAAGTTTCCGTTGAGGTCGAAGGCAAAAAGCTGGCTGATGCTGTCGGTTTCACCGTTGATAAAAAGCTTATCTTTCCAAATTACAGGGGAGCCATATCCTTGTCCAATTTCTTCAGTTTCCCAAAGCAGTTCAGGGCCCTCATCGGGCCAGGCTTTAAGCAGGTCCTTTTCCACATATATTCCATCGCGGTTTTCGCCGCGCCATTGGGCAACAGTTTGCGTTTTACTGGTGCATCCCGAAATGATAACAATTGAAACGAGCAAGAGGAGGTTGAAATACTTCATACGGTTTGGTTTTTAATAATAACTGATTTTTACAACGGGATTAAAAATAAGAGATTAATCGGAATAATTATGTTATAAGGATGTTAAAAACCCATTCAGTAAGGCCATTTTTTGCCAATGAAAAAAATTAGTATTCCTTCATTTCTTATAATTTCTTTCATTTACCTACCTTCGTGTTGCCATTTGAGAAGAACAGGGAAACTAAATGAAACATAACCTTATGCGATTCAGTAAACTGAGCGAAAACCAACGGTTCGTTATTAAATACGTTTTGAGGGGATTGCTTTCCCTCGCGCTGGTTTTTGTTGTATGGTTTATTTTTAAAAAAATTTATTTCGATCACAATTCCGAATACTGGATCGATAAATTTTATGGGAACAGCCTCGTCATTCACCTTATATATGTAGCCTCGGAAGTGTTTTTTGGGATTTTACCTCCCGAAATTTTTATGTTCTGGGCCATACATGCCGGCGATACATTAAATTATATTTTAAACATAAGCTTTTTTGCAGTAGTTTCTCTTGGCGCCGGGCACCTCACATATTGGATCGGGAGATACCTTTCAAAAGTTTTTGGGAAAAGAATAAGTAATGAGAAATTCGTTACAAAATACTTACCCGTTGTAAATAAATTCGGCAGTATAATTATAGTAATTGCAGCACTTACGCCCCTTCCCTGGGCAACCATTACACTTATTATGGGTGTGTTGGGTTATAAATACCGGCGATTTACCTATTTCAGCTTTAGCCGTATCCTTCGTTTTGCCATTAACGGTTTTCTGATTTTTCAAACCGGATCAATAGTATTTTAAGAAGCCAACAGTTTTTCCAAATTATGTAAACGTGCCAAATTTCTTTTTAATTGACAATTACAGATACTGAAATATTCATAACTTGCATTGTTTTTATTGTTTAATTAAAATTTAGTACCAAATGAAAAAATTACTTACACTTTCCCTGTTAATGGTTGTCGCCTTTTCGGTAAAAGCTGCTGATCCTGTTTTTGTAAAAGGCGACAAAGTTGTAAACCTTGGAATTAGCGCCGACTGGTACACAACCATATCTGCTTCGGCAGAATATTGTATTGCTGATGGAATTGTTGAGAAAGGTTCGATTGGTGTGGGCGCTTTTGCAGGCTATGGATTCGCCATAAGTAGTTTTTATACAAATTCCAGCAGGATACTTGTTGGGGCAAGAGGCGCATTTCATTATCCTTTTATTGATAAACTGGACACCTATGCCGGTATAGCTTTAGGCATTAATTATTCGATATGGACCTATAGTTCAAATACATTTGGTTTATCTACCGGGGCCTTTTTCGGTGCACGCTACTATTTATCAGAAAAGTTGGCTGTATTTGGTGAAGCTGGTTATGGACTGGGATATTTGACTGCTGGTGTTGCTTTCAAATTATAAAACTGTTTAAGAAATTATTGGCGGGCTTCAGGTTTAACAATTTATTTTGTTTCTCTGAAGCCCTTTTTTGTTTATTCGACATCTTTGTAAAAAAAGAATTTTTCTTTAATTATGTGATTGTAATTTCCTTACCTGGTTTCAATGGCTTTTAAAAAAACATTATTTTTTACCTTGTTGCTTTTAGCATTTCTTTCAGAGCCTCTGCTTTCAGCAAATGCCGGATATGATACAATTCCCGGTGAAAATCCTGTTGAGAAAGAATTAACAATTCCCCAGCTCGAAGAAGCATTTCAACATTTTAAATCGGATGATTATATCCGTTCTGTTGATCCCGAGGAGGACCGCATAAAAAGGTTGATCAACCAATCTGAAAAGCTTAATTATTCCAGGGGAATAGCACTGGGCAATAACCTGCTCGGGGTAATTTATCGCGACCGGGCCGAATATGCCAAAGCAATCGAAATGCATGAAAAAGCCCTATCGAATGCCGGAACCGACACTACCATAATCATTTATGCACTTAATAACCTGGGCGTTGTTTACCGCAGGCTCGACAAACCTAAGCAGGCAATCGACTATCACATGCAGGCCCTTAATCTTGCCGAAAGTTTTCCTGGAAGCCCCGATGTTGCAAAACGAAGCATTAACATTGCCCTTAACAGCATTGGCAATATCAACCTGTCGATGGGGCAGCCTGAAAAGGCGCTCGAAGTTTTCAAACAATCATTAAAGCTTGAAGTGGAACAAAACAACAATTTGGGCATTGCCATCAATTACCAGAATATGGGGCTTGCATACGAACAATTGGGGAAGCCCGATGTTGCTCTTGAATATTACCAAAAATCGCTTCGCCATAACGAAATTATTAATTCCAATTTAGGCCGTTCGATATGTTACAACAGCATTGGAGAGATACTTTTTTTAAGAGGGCAACTTGTCGAGGCGCTTGAACATTATCAAAAAGCGCTGGTATACTCGTATAAAACCGAAGACGATTATCATATATCGGAAACCCACGCAAACCTTGGCAACACTTACCTTAAAATGGGCCAACCCGAACGTGCCCTTCCCGAGATCGAAAAGTTCAATGAAATTGCCCATAAAACCCATTCAGGCTTTTTGCTGAAAAATTCATACAAGTTACTTTCCGATTATTATGAGACGAAAGGTGAATACAAAAACGCCATTGAAGCTTTTAAAACATCGGTATTGTATAACGACAGCATTATAAATGAAAGAAACACCCGTTACCTTACCGAGCTGCAAACAATATACGAGGCCGAAAAAAAACAGCAGCATATTGAGCTTCTTACCAAAGAGAATCAAATTAAAAGCCAACAATTATTCGTGTTTTTGTTACTTGTGCTTTTATTATTCTTCATTGTGATCTTCATCTTTATTTTCCTTAAACGGCAACAGGAAAAACAGCGTGTTGACCTTGAAATGAAATTGTTCCGTTCGCTTATGAACCCACATTTCATTTTTAATGCATTGGCCTCAATTCAAAGTTTTCTTTACCATAACGATCCGGAAAAAGCTGCAACCTACCTGGGTTATTTTTCAAAACTTACCCGGTCTATTCTCAAAAATTCAACAAAAGACCTTATCTCGCTCGATGAAGAAATTTCGATGTTGAAAAACTATATCGAAATTGAACAAATGCGTAAGCGAAACGGCTTTACTTACGAAATTATTATGGATGATGCCATTGAACCCGATTTTGTTTTTGTACCCCCTATGGTACTTCAACCTTTCGTTGAAAATGCCATACACCACGGGCTTGGCGAGATAGTGGACGGAAGCGGAAAAATAACTGTAAAATTGCTTCAATCGGGTAAAACGATCCGCGTCGAAATATCAGATAACGGTTGTGGGATAAACGCATCGATGAAGCAAAAAGAAAATACAGGCCACAAATCGATGGGGATTGGTATTTTTAAAGAAAGAATCAGGTTAATCAGGAAAAAATTCAAAAAATCGGTTAAATTCGCCATTGTTGATTTGAACGAGATAGACCAGCACATTAACGGAACCCGGGTAACACTCGATTTCCCATTATTGGAACCAAATGATTAAAGCAATAATAATTGACGATGAGCCTGAATTGAGGGAACTAAACCGGACACTCCTCTCAAGGAATTTTGATGAAATAGAAATAATTGGCGCCTGCGGTACCGTTGATGAAGCCGTGAAACTGATCGATGAAAAAAAACCACACCTGATCATCCTTGATATACGGCTTACCGATGGAAGCGGTTTTAATATCCTTCAAAAAATCCAGCCTTATAATTATTCTGTAATCTTCGTTACGGCCTTCAACGAATTTGCCATCAAAGCCATAAAATTCAGTGCAATCGATTATTTATTAAAACCCATTGATGAAAAAGAATTTTGTGAAGCCGTTGAAAGGGCTGTTTCAAATATAAACAGTTCAAAACTTCAGGACCAGATTGAAACGTTTTTCAACATTTATGAGAAAAAAACCCAAAGCCGGAAAATTGTACTCAAAACTGCCGAAGCCATAAACATTGTCGATATCAGCGACATTGTTTATTGCAAAAGCGACAGCAATTATACAACCTTTCATTTTATCAATGGGGAGAAAATAATGATTTCGAGAGGGATGAAAGAATATGAAGAACTACTTTCCGACTATGGGTTTTTCAGGCCACATCATTCCTATCTGGTAAATATCCAACACATCAGCAAGCTTGACAAATCGGACGGAGGGTTCCTCATCCTTAAGGAAGGCTCGGAAATCCCTGTTTCGTCGCGCAGGAAAAAGAACCTTATCCAGATACTCGAAAGTCTTTGACAAGCTATGAAGTTATCAGGCTGAAGGCAGATGTTAAGCCTGAATAATTATTCAATGAGAAATTCAATTGCTTTTTCAAGTATTTCATCTTTTATAAGGTCGCTCCAGTCGAATTGAACATTAATATCGGGGGGGACACCATGCTCGGCAAAATTAAGCCCGTTAATGTCGAGCAACTGGCTTATGCTAAAACGGTATGTCCAGCCATTGGGAAGCTGGCCCCCGTTAGGCAAACCACCACCGCCCCCTGTGGTATCGCCCATAAGGGTTATGTTCTGTAAGGCTTTGGCAGCTACTGCAAACATGGTAGTGGCGCTGTATGATCCCCTGTCGATAAGAACTACAACTGGTTTTTCATACCTAATACCGTCGTAGGTTCCAAGGTTGAAATTTTTCCGTTCGCTGAAATCGCCATATGATTCTCCGTCGCGGGTAATAAAATACCCTACGTGTGTATTTTCGCTGGTAAACCGCTCAAGTATTGGTGAAACGTTCATGATATCGCCTCCACCATTTGCCCTTAAATCAAGTATAAGCCCTTCGGTTTCTTTATATCGGGTAAGTATGTGGTCAAGGTCCTGGTTGCTTACACCATATGAAAAGCTGGCATACCGGATGTAAGCAATTTTTTTGTCCGAAAGAAAATCATGGAAAAAGGCACCTGTATATCTACCGTTTTGAAGGTAAAACTCCTCAATTGTCCGGGAATGGTAATTGACCGGATTTCTAAGATCGACCTTATACATTGAAATATTGAAAGGTGCAATCAGGTTTGAGTGGTCGTCGCGTAACTCATTCATCATACCCGCCAGAACTTCAAACAAAGCTTCTTCGTCCATGCCATCGTAAAGCATCTGGGAATAAGTTTGTTTTACCTGTGGCCAGTCAATTCCCTTCAATTCAAAATAGCTGTACTTTCGGTCAATTTCGTCCCACAGGTATTCGAAATTAGTAACAGGCTCACTGCTTGCATTGTTTCGCTCGAAAAACAAATATTCACATCCCGTTAGAAGCAGAATAATCATTATTGTGAGCAGGCCTGGCAACCGGTTATTTTTTGTTTCCTTCATGTCGTATCTTTTTAATGGCAATTAATAATGATGGTGTATTGCAGTTTGTGGGTGGCTATCTGAAAGGTTTCAAATTTTCCGGGCACAACAGCAACATCCCAAACGTATGCCCATTTATAACCGTTGCCACTGGGCCTGAAGCGGGCATACTCAATTTTGGTAACAAAACGGCAGCCGTTTATTGACCAGCTATGTGAATCTAAAATATATTCAAGGATATTGGTTTCCGATCCGTTAATTTCAGCATCGCTGTTGTAGGCATAGCCGGGCCTGTAGTTCAGGTTTAACAACCCTGCATTAAACTGCAACGAGATATCGCGTTTTACGGGTTTGAATGTTTTTTTAAACAGAAAGAAATCAAGTGTAAAAGGTTTATTCCTGGAAATATCGAAGGTGCTTTTTGCTGAAAACATCAGGTTAAAGATACTTTCAATGCCATTTCCATTATTGTTAAGGCTCTCGTTTAAACGGAAGTATGTTGTTGAATGAATTGCGCCACCAATTTTCACATCAACAATTTCGGGTAAAACGGGTTCGAAAACCTGAAAAAGGTAATGATCGTAAATATTCAGCCCCATCATTGTTGCCGATGTATATGTTTGAAAATAATCGCTTATGGGAGCATTTGCAGCAGTAATACCTGCTATAAAGTCGATATCCAGAAAATTCTCCCTCCTTCCCGTATCCCAAAGCCAGCCAATTCCCCCATTAGCCCCAACTCCTATGTAGGCAAGTGGCGATGTGGCAAAATCGGTGTAATTGATAATGCTAAAACTTACCGATGGCATAAAATACTTATCGCTTTTATGGTTGCTTTCTGCTTCTTCATTGCTTTCATTAATTTGCCCCTTACCCTGGATAGCAGAAAGAAGGAATAATACAAGTGAAAAAATCTGAATGAAATTTTTCATTGTTGATGGCATAAATATTTGAAGTTTAATCAATCAAAAATAAACAATAAAGCTACCTTATCAAGAAAAAAAGAGATTATTTATAAACGATAGAAAAATGTAACTTTGAAAAATCTGTTAACCAAATAATATTGAAAAGATGAAGAGAATACTTTTGCTGATTTTTTCGATTTTCGTGGTACAGTTTGGTTTTTCACAAAAACCGCATTTTATAAAAAGTGACAAAGTACTGAATGTTGGCATTGGTTATGATTATTACCCGCTGGGTTCGATGTCGCTCGACTATTGCATTGCCGAAGGGATTGTAGAAGTTGCCAGTATTGG
>JAFGEV010000354.1 GCA_016931385.1 Prolixibacteraceae bacterium | reverse complement strand
GATTTTTCTTACCGCCGTGCCCAGTATGTCGATATTTTGAAGAATGCCGATGAAATTTTAAAGAAGTACCCGATGAGGTAGATGGATTTCAATATATCACATATTCACATATATACCCTAGATATTTCGAAATTGTTGAAATCGTAAGGCGGTTGAAAAATTTACCAAGTAGTGGTTCAGGCCTATTCATTAAAAAATATCTAAACATGGGTCTGAGTCCTATCCTCAGTCTTCTATATTTAAATTCGGGTTTAGCAGGATATCCCCTTCCGGTATCGGGAAATAGTAATCGTCTTTTGTAGCAATCATATCAGCAGGAAAATCGCCATCGTCAATTCCACGCAGTTTGGGCAAATCTTCAACCATCTCAAGCCTAACCAGATCGAACCAGCGCCCTTCGGGTTCGCCGGCCAGTTCCCAGGCGCGTTCCCAAACTACCGAATCGGCAAAGGCTTCAGCCGATAATCCGGGCTGTAAATCAAATTCCGATGGGGTATGGATATTCATACGGTTTGCCCTGCGGCGGATCATGTTAACAGCTTCATAAGCTTTTTCATTTAAATTGCCACTACGGGCCGAAGCTTCTGCAAAAGTCAAAAGGGTATGGGCAAAACGGAATAAATCGAGCCTTTGGCTGCCCAACATGACCGTATATGTATGGCCGTATTGCTCGTATTCATCTATTGTTATATCATAATAAAACTTCCGGTAACCAATTTCCAGACAGGGCAAAGCCTGATCGATGTATAATGAAATAGTATCAATATGATATACAACATTACCAATTCTTTCAACATTCGTATAAAGCAGGTTATTAAAAAAGGTCACATCCCTCCTGTAGTTTTTGGGGTAATTGTTATAAAAGCGATACTCTGTAGCAAAATAACTCAGACGGTCATAACGATGTGAAAGCCCAAGCCTTTCATTATATGTTCCAAAAAATAAGTACCTTGCTCCATAGTTTGATTGAAAGGCTGGAATAGGAAAGTAAATACTCAATATCGATTCCTGATTATAAAGGTTTTCCTTTTCCCACAAACCGGCAAAATCATCCATCAATCCTATTCCATATACATCCATGTTGTCGATTAAAGATTCGGCTGTATTGGCGGCCAATTCATATTTTGTTTCATCTTTAACCGGGTAACCTGCCCAGCAAAGGTACAATTCAGCCATAACCGACAAGGCAGTTCCTTTATAGGGGGTTACCATAGGGATCCTTGCCGAAGGATTATTTTCAGGCAAAAGCTGACGGGCCATCAAAAGATCATATTCAATAAACTCATAAATTTCAGTAAACGTTGATTTGGAAACAGTATAGTCTACATGTACATCTTCAATTAATGGTATTTCACCATAGATTCTTGTCAGGCGCAGATAACAGTATGCCCTTAATAAAAATGCTTCCCCAATTATCCCCTTTATTTCTTCATCATCTTTCAGTTGGTCATATTGAGTTATTACATTATTTAGCGAGGAAATGATCTTATAAAAATTAGTCCAGGTATATCCTGTAATAAATTCATCTTCAAGATTAATATCATACAGATGAGGACATGTTTTAGTATCATCATTGTAATAATTTTTAGAGTAATCTGAATCAGATGGAACATAGTTAGAAAGGTAATTGCCAGTATATCTGGAAAGGTCATCCGCTTTTACATTCACATAAAAAGCATAGTTATTATCCATGGCGGCTGTAAGTAAACCGTATGCCCCCTCAATAGCGTTTTCATAATCTTCAACGGTTTCCAGTGTAGCCCAAGTGTTTTCCTCTGGAGTGAAAAACAGGTCACAGGAGGAGAACGTTAAAAGTACCGTGACTAAAAGGGTAAGAAGTTTAAGGCAGAAGTTTCGAGGCAGAAGTTTTGAGCTTGAAGGCAGAAGTGGACGGCCTGTTGGTAATACAGGATATTTAGTTTTGTATGTAGTTTGTTTGTTCATTTAAAATAATCTAAAATTTCATGTTAACCGTGGCAAATACCCCTTTGGGGTTGGGGTAGGCGCCTTTATCAATGGCATTGTCCGAAAAATTATTGTCGGTAAAAATAGTGGCCTCAGGGTCGTACCCCCTGTAATTGGTAATGGTAAGCAGGTTCTCGAAACTCAGCGAGAAACTCAAGCCAATGCCCCAAAGTTTTTTCTCCGGCTCATAACCCAGGGTTACTGTTTTCAACCGTATAAAGCTGGCATTGTCAATAAATAACGACGACTCGTAAAAAGCATTATAACGCATGGCTGTTACCGAGTCGGCATAAAAGGGAATGGCATCCCTGTTTACCCCGGTAAGGATGGTAGAAGCCCGGGTCGCATTGAATTTATCTACCCCCCATACCGAATACAGGGTAAAATCGAGGCTGAAGTTTTTGTACTGCAGCGAACCGGAAAGGTTCCACGTAAAATCGGGCACCGAGTTACCGATTACGACCTTGTCATCTTCGTTCAGTTTTCTGAAGGTCGTGTCAATGTTCAGGAAAGCCGATCCAACGTCATTGTAGTACAATTTGTTTCCCTCATATTCTTCTTTCCATTTTCCCAGGTATTTGTACCCATATATGTTCCCCAGGGCTTCCCCTTCTTTCACGATAAATTCCGGGAACAAAACATCGGCACTGTAGAAAAGCATGTCCTGCCCGTCGGCCAGCCTTGTCACGACCTGTTCCGACGAAGAGAAATTCCCTTTCACGTAGCAGCTAAAATCTTTGGTTTGCACAGGAACTGCCTCAAATCCCATTTCATACCCCTTTACTTCGATATCGCCCAGGTTGATAAAAATTTTGCCGCCGCCGTAATAAAGGGGAATATCGCGCTGAATGATCTGGTCGTCGATTTTCTTGGTATACCATGCCGCGTTCAGTTTGAACCTGCCGTTGAAGAATGAACTTTTCAATCCCAGGTCAAGCTCCTGCGTGTTTTCGTGTTTCAGGAAATGGTTGGCAAACTGGTCGACATAAGGGGCATCTTTGTATCCTTCGCCGCCCGAGGAATAGGGTACGTAACCGTACAAATCGTTCGAAAGGCCGTTTAACGGGTAATTTCCGCTTACTCCGTAGTTCGTATAAAAATTCAGTTCATCAAGCCAGCTGGTTGTTGAAAGGAACGGTTCGTTTGCTATGTTCCAGCTCAGGGAAAGTGACGGGAACAAAGTATAGTAGTCGATTGAAACCCCTTCTTTCAGCCTGCTCAGGTTTGCTATGGCCGAAAAAAAATAAGTGTTCCTGAAATTATAGCTGACATGGGCAATGTAAGAACTCATTTGGCGGATTACTGAACCTTTCATGCCATAGCCGGCCATGGAATTTCGCAGGTAATAATGCTCGGGCAGCGTGTTGTTCAGCGAATCGACCTCCCAACTCAGGTTATCGGCATAAACCCTGTGGGCAAGCAGGAATTCCATTTCGTGAAGCCCGAAATTATTGTTGTAAGAAAGGTTGATCTGGTGGTTGAGCAACCGTACTTCCTCGTCGCTCAGGAAATCAACATTCCCCTTTGAAGGATATAGTTTTGAGAAAAAATCGTAATATTCCGACTGTGAGCTGTAAACTGATTTCCGGTACATGGCCGATTCCATTAGGTCGATGTTCCAGTGGTGGCTGATCTGGTAACGCCCCATAAGGCTCAGGGAGTGGGAACTGATCAGTAATTGGTGCTGGTTATCGTCGATAATGGATTGCAACAATTCGGGATCATTGAGTATCCTGTAGTCGAAATGAATCCTTTTGTTTATTACTGGCGGGGGATTTGGAAAATAAATCAGGGAATCGGGCGTGCATTCAAGGCATGGCGATTTGTTGATCCCTTCAAAAATAAGCCTGTTCCCGTTGTACTCGTTCTGGTTGTTTTTGTTGTTCTGGTAACTTCCCCGGTAGCTGAGGTTAAGGGCAAGTTTACTGCCAAAGTTCCGGCCAATCCTTGCTGCTGCCGTTGCCCTTTCGTACAGCGAACCGGTCAGTATGCCCCCGTGCCGGGTGTAATTTCCCGACAGGTAATACTTGAAGAAATTTTTAATGCCGCTTCCCGAAAGCTGGTATTCCTGCACGATCCCGTTTTTGAAAATTTCATCCTGCCGGTCGTGGCTGCACAACGTGTCGCTGTAAGTTGGACAGAAATACCATACCCATGATTTGATGTTATCCTTTGCAAGTTCAAGTGACTCAATATAGTCTTTGGTGTCCATCAGGTCATAAAAATTATCGAACCACTGCAGGCCTGTTTTTATCGTGAAATCGATCCTGTTTTCTTTGGCTTGCTTAGTATCGATAAGGATTACGCCGTTGCCCCCCTGGTAACCATACAACGATGAGGAGGAAGCATCTTTCAGGATGGTCACGTTTTCAATATCGTGGATGTTCAGGTCGGCAATGCCCAGGCTGGCAAGGTTCACAATGGGTACAGGCACGCCATCGATTACATACAACGGCTCGGCAGAGGAAAAGAAAGAAGCCTGCCCACGGATGCGGATTTTCTGCTGGTCCCCGGGCGCCCCCGAGGTCTTTGTGGCCCATACCCCGGCCACGCGTGCATGGAGAATGTCGGAGGCATTGCCGCTGTTTTGTTTTGAAATAGCTTCGGCATTGATGGAGGGCAGTTCCCGCCCGTACTCCATGTTCCCGAAAAAGCGGCGCTGGGCTGTGATCTGTATTTCGCCCAGAAGTTCTTCTGAAGGTTCAAGCAGGATGTTCAGGATTCTGTCATCATTTATGTTTACCTCTTTTTCGAGGGTTTTGTACCCGATAAAGCTGAATGTGATGGTTTGATTCCCCTCCGGGATTTCCAGCGAGTAGAAACCCCGTTCGTTGGTAACGGTCCCGGTGATAGTGCCTTTGAGATAAACGTTAACACCTGTAAGCATTTCCCGGGTAGAATGATCAGAAACGTTTCCTTTCAAGGAATACTGCTTTTCGTTGTCCTCACCAGAGGATAATGATGGGAAAAGGAGGATTACCATTAACAAAGAAATAAAGAATCTCATTAGTTGCTGCGTTCCTGTTATTAAGTGACTATCCATAACGTATTAAGGTTTAGTCTGAAATATTTAAATATAAATATTAATTAAGTATCTGGCAAAAGCTTTAATTTTTAGTCGCAACATCTTAACAACGATAAAAAATATTATTAAAGTATCTCTGCCTGATTTAAATAAATGCCAGGTGGATTAACTTTCCTTTTTTATATTAATCAATCCCGACTAATCTCTTTGTTAAATTCAATCCCATTTATAACAACCATGCAACAAAATAAAACGGGTTTGCTTCAAAGTCATTCCTCTTACAATTAATTTTGTTTGTAAATTTATGGCTTAAAAAATAGTGATTGTAAAAATATAATTAGAAACGCATGAAGTATTTATTATCAGATTTTGTAAAGAAGGCGTTCTTTATTATGCCTTTTATTTTTCTTTTAAACCAGGTTTATGCTCAACCTTCTGGCGGCCCATACGGACCGGTTAACATGAGTTATAATATTCCGACTGATGCGGTGAATGTTTATTATGTTTCTCCCGATGGGAAAGCTGAAAACGACGGGAAGGAATTAACGAAACCCACAAGTCTTGAAGAAGCAATTAAAAAAGTTGTTAACGGCGATGTTATCGTTTTACGTGGAGGAACTTATCGCACAGGTGATCTGTTGTTGAATCAGGGCATAACCATGCAACCCTACAAAGATGAAATTCCCATTATTAAGGGAACATATATTGCTGAAAGCTGGCGCGATATGCGCAATGGTTTATGGTTTGCCGAATGGGAATATCTTTTCCCGTCGGCGCCTGCCGATTGGTGGCATTACGATCATAATATAAAAGAGACCCCGCTTCACCGTTTTAACGACGACATGGTATTTGTCGATGGAAAATTTCTGCAGTCAACCGGCATGGAAAGCATGGTTGATGAAAACACTTTTTACATCGACTATGAACGCAAGCGGGTTTACATTGGCCTTGATCCAACCGATAAACTTGTTGAAATCACTGCTTTCGACAATGCCCTGATCCGTACAACCAAAGAATGTCATGGAAAAAAGTCTGACGGAATTGGTCCTAAAATCAAAGGCATTACATTCACCCAATACGCTTACAGGGCTATTGAAGTTGAAGGGTATGAACCCGAAGGAATTTCTGCCGAAAAAGATCACGGCAAAGATGTTGTAGGTTCATTATTCGAGAACTGCACCATTTCTTTCTGTTCAAGGGTTGCCGGCTATTTCAGGGGCGATAAAACAATTTTCCGCAATTGTAAAATATCCGACACCAGCACCGAGGGCATATACATACTGGCATCAAACGATGTGTTGCTTGAACGGAATATCTTTGCCCGCAACAACATCGAAAACATTACGGGCTATTTCCCGGCAGCCGTGAAAATCTTCAACCAATGTTACCGTACTACCTGCAACGACAACCTTGTGATCGACCATCCGAATTCGAACGGTATATGGTATGATGTGGGCAATGTTGACGGTGTGTTCATCAACAACTGGGTACAAAATGTGGGTATTATTAATTACGATATTGCCACCAACAGGTTGTGGCCAAGCCAGAATGGTTTCTTTTTT
>JAFGEV010000353.1 GCA_016931385.1 Prolixibacteraceae bacterium | reverse complement strand
CATACAAAGGGACAAACCATTCGTTTTTGCTGGAAAAATACCGCCCACTTTGAATAAAAAGGCTGTCGGACATAAAATAGTCCGATAAAAATTGCAGCTCATAGGGATGGCCAATTTCAATCAAATCGAATTCATCGGTATTGTTAAAGCCGAAAGCCTGTGGATCAGCCTGTATCCTGGTTAAGTGCTCTTGCAGGTTTGCTGCGGCAACCTCAATCACTTCTTCGTCTGAAAAAACTGCTATTTGAGAATATCCATTTAAACAAAAGAACAATACAAACAACAATAACGCTTTGAATGCAATATTGCTTTTTTTGTATTTATTCTTTTGAGATTCCCATTTCATCTTGTGAATAAAATTATTGGGCTGTTGAAGGCGTCGTGGCCAGCTCGCCAATCAGCAAATTGCTGAAAACAATATTTTCAGTATCGGTCATGCTAATGGCATTAACGGCCGAACCGATCGTGATATTGCTGAAATATACATCGGATATCTTTTTTTCAGGAAAGCCCTGTATTACGATGCCTGTTCCGCTTGCACTTTTACAGGTAATATCTTCAAAATAAATATCCTTAATCTCTGTAGAATGTCCTTCTCCTTCGTTGTGGTAATACGAGGTGATGTAAATGCAGTCCTCAACATCGCCAAAGTCAATATTTTTCAAAAACACATTTCGGATGAAGCCTCCGCGGTCGGGGTTCGATTTCAGGTAGATGCCCCGCTTCAGGTAACCGGCATAATCGCAATCGTACACGAAAACATTTTTCACACCGGCCGACATTTCGCTACCAATTACCAAAGCGTGAAGCCCTTTGAAATGACAGTTACGAACCACGATATTTTCCGAACCAACTTTGGAAGCGCGCCCCTCATCATCGCGGCCTGCCTTGATGGCCACATTGTCGTCGGAATTATTGAAATGAACATTTTCGATCAATACATTACGTGTGTATTCCGGATCAATCCCGTCGTTGTTCCGGTTGAAGGCATTGTAACGAACGCCGCGAACAATCACGTTTTCGCAGCGCAGCAGGTGCAGGCACCAAAATGGTGAATCTTCAATCGAAACACCCTCAACTTTAATATTTTTACAATCGAAGAACTGAATTAGGTGTGGCCTCAGGTAATGCCCGCTGCCAAAAACACGTTCCTCAATGGGGGTCCCATTATGGTTCATTTCGCGGCTTAATAACTGGTCGGCTTTTTGCTTTGTGTGCCAGGTTCCCCAGGTTTCCGATGCTTCCCCGTCGATGGTTCCTTTTCCTGTTATTGAAATATTGGAACAATCGCGTGCATATATAAACGGGCTGTAATTGTAAAGGAAAGTACCTTCCCAGCTTGTTTTCACCACAGGCAGGTAATCATCGGGGTTTGAGCCAAAAAACAGCCGTACCCCTTCGTCAAGGTGCAGGTTCAGGTTACTGGTTAAATGGATGGGGCCGTTAATGAGGTAATTTCCGGGCGGAACAATCAGGCTTCCACCGCCCTTTTCAGCAATGGTTTCGATGGCCGTTTTGAATGCATCGTGGTTATCGGTTAGCGAATCGCCTACCCCGCCAACTTCATCGAACTTCAGAATAAAATCAGGAATAACTGCTTCTGAAATGTTTTCAAGGATCGATTCAGCAGTTGTTGCCTTATCCAACTCTTTTAAATTATTTTTTTCGTTACAGGAAGTGCAAAACAGCGAAGCAATAAAAAGTAAAGTAATTATAGGTCTCATTGTGTCCATTTTAGAAAAACAAAAATAAAAAACATTGCGATTTCAATAATAATAAAGTATTTTTAAAACGGTTAGGCAAAAGAGAAAAACATATAAACAGGGAAGGGTATGCTGAAAAGGGTACTTTTTATTTTCATACTTTCTTTTCTATACACTTTTACTTTTACAAAAAGTTATTCAATAGAAAACGAACAGCTTTCGTTCAAGCAGTTAACTTATGAACATGGCTTGCCGGGCACAAATTTACGCGACCAGATACAGGATCACTACGGCATCATGTGGATTGCTGTTGAAGCAATGGGCATTTGCCGTTACGACGGGCATAAGTTCACCCATTTTATGCACGACTCCGAAAACCCCAATACAATCTCAAGTAATTTTGTAAACAAAATAATTGAAGACTGTAACGGAAACCTTTGGATTGCAACCGATCACGGACTTAACCAATACATACGCGAAGAAAACCGGTTCAGGGTATTTTTGAATGATCCGAAACAAGCAAATTCAATTGGAAGCAATGTTTGCAATAACCTTTATTACAATTCGGGCAATGATTTATGGATTTGCACTGTGAACGGATTCTCAAGGCTAAATATCACTGATTATTCCTTTGAAAATTTCATGATAGTCGGAGATAAAAAAAATATAAATCAGCCCGTTAGCGTAAGCTCATTGTGTGAATATCCAAAGGGCATATTATGGCTCGGCACAAACCAGGGTTTAGTAAAACATATGTTGCATTCGGGCGAATATAAGTATTGGCTGGCAGAAGGAAAAACAGATGAAGAACCCATTCATGGAAATATTAACGACTTGCTACCCGACAAATATGGAAACTTATGGATAGCCACACACCGTGGACTTGACCGGTTCGACCTCAAAAATGAAAAATTCAAACACTGGAAATTCAATGAACCCGACAAACCAATACTGGAAAAAGAAGGGATAAACAATTTATTTATCGATTCGAAAGGAAAACTCTGGGCAGGTTCGTACACCAATGGATTTTTAATTATCAATTTGGAAAATGACACTTATGTAAGGATATCAAAAGAATCGGGTGGAGAGTATCCTTTACGCAGCAACCATATTAAGTATATACTTGAAGACAATGTTGGAACATTTTGGGTAGGGACAAAATTCGAAGGGCTTTTCAAATTAAATAAAACCATTAACATTTTCAAAAACTGGCCTCAACGGCTTAATGCACTTTCTGATCTTAAGAACAAATATATTTTTTCAATTTTCGCTGACAATGATGAGGTGTGTTGGGTTGGGACTAAACTGGAGGGCTTATTCAAGGTAAACCTCACAACCAATGAAATTTTGCTTTACAGTACCGATCCAAATGATCGATACTCAGTAGCTTCAAACAGGATACAGGCAATATCACGCGATTTCATGGGCAGGCTGTTGGTGGGTACCGACAGGGGCTTACAATGGTTTGATGAGGAACAAAGCAAATTTCACCCAATTTATAATTCTACCGTAAATATTATTTATACCGACTCGAAAAACCAAACATGGGTAACCACAATCGAAGGAATTTATGTCCTTTCAAATGATGGAAAAAGCTTACAAAGGTATCAATCAAAAAACAATGAAGTATCCCTTTTCCAAAACAACCTATTGAACATTAATAACATCCTTGAAGATACTGATGGAAACCTGTGGTTCTCGTCACGAAATTCTGGCTTATTCTGTTATATGCCTCAAAACGACAGCATTGTTTATTTCAATTCAGAAACCGGCAACCCGAATAAGATCAATAGCGATATGATCCGTTTTGTATTCCAGGATTCAAAAGGCATATTCTGGATTGGGACTAAACTTGGCGGGCTAAACCGTATGGATCCCGAAAAAGGTACTTTTAAGCATTACCTTATTAAAGACGGGCTTCCTTCGAATTTAACATTGTGTATACAGGAAGATGACAAATACAACCTATGGATCGGAACACACAACGGATTATCGAAGTTTAATCCTGAAACAGAAATCTTCGAGAACTTTAACAGCGATTACGGGCTTCTCAGCAATATTGCCGAACCTTATGCATCGTGGAAATTTGGTCAGGGAGAAATGCTGTTTGGAGGGGATGCCGGATTTAATGTTTTTTATCCGGGCGATATTAAAAAAATTCAGTCGACAACACCTGTATTGATTACTTCAGTAAAAGTATTGGATGAATTGATGGTTCAGGATATTGACTCATCAAAGTCATTAACACTCAAATACGATCAGAATTATCTGTCGTTTGAATTTACATTGATGGATTTTAACAATCCGTTCAGGCATCAATACGAATATATCCTTGAAGGATTCGACCAAAACTGGATACAAAACGGGAACCGGAATTATACATCCTACACCGGACTGCCTCCGGGAAACTACACTTTTAAAGTAAGGGCTGCCAACGAACTGGGCGACTGGTCCGACTCTACACCATCGTGCCAGATCATTATTAAATCTCCTGTTTGGGAAACCTTGCTGTTTAGGCTTTTAACAATCATCCTATTGGTTTCATTAACGGCTTCAGTACTGATTTATAGAAACCGGCTGAATAAAAAACAGCAAACCATACTTGAAAATATGGTACACGAACGTACAATCAAACTTGAAAAAGCTTACGACCAGTTACTTGAAAAAAACAAACTGATAAATGATCAGAATAAATTAATTGAACAAAACCAGGCTCAACTTGAACAAAAAGTCCTTGAACGGACAAAAGACCTTGAAGAAGCCAAAAAAAGGGCAGAAGAAGCGGACAAACTCAAAACTTCATTTTTGGCTAACATGTCACATGAAATCAGAACTCCCCTGAATGCAATCTGTGGCTTTTCATCGATGCTGAACGATGAGGATACCACCGCAGAAATGCGTGAACAATATTCAAATATCATAAACAACAATTCAAACTTACTGCTAAAACTAATTGAGGACATACTGGATATTTCAAAAATTGAAGCCGGCCAATTAAAAATACAAAAAGGAAACTTTAAACTAAACAGCATATTTTCTGACATATACTCCATTTATAAAGAAGATATCAGAAAAAAAGGCAAAGACAATGTAAAGCTTGTCTGCCCTGTATTAAACAAACCCGATATAGAAATATTTTCCGATGCATACCGCTTAAAGCAGGTACTGGTCAATCTGCTAAACAATGCACTTAAATTCACTTCGGAAGGCAGTATTGAATTTGGCTTTGCAATTGAAAGTGAAATGTTAAGGTTTTATGTAAAAGATACGGGAATAGGGATTTCGGAAGAAGATAGAAAAATCATTTTTAACCGCTTTATCAAAATTGAGCGAAGAGAAACCATATATTCAGGAACAGGAATAGGACTTAGCATTTCAAAAAGCATTGTTGAACTGTTGGGTGGAAAAATCTGGGTCACTTCCGAACCTCAAAAAGGATCGTTATTCGAGTTCACCATTCCTATGAAATGATCCGATAATCTTTGGGCTGTGAGCCTAGGGCGCAGGGCTGAGGGCGCAGGGCAAAGAGCAATGGGCAAAGGGCTTTTGGCTTATTGCTGGTGGCTGTTTGACCATTTTTCAAGATGTTCCTGAATAAAATCGACCACGAACTGATGCTCTTCCTTGCCCGGGCCTTTAACTTCCATTGGTTCACCAAAAGTAATGTATATTGGTTTTTTTCGCCGGGCAATTCCAAGGTCTTTCACCAGTTTTCCATTTTCCCAAAAATCGGTTTTAATGGCCATGGGAACAATTTTTACCCCATTCTTCTGAGCCAGCTTTACACCCAGCGAGTTAAACTCTTCGGGAATAAAGTTGAGAATACGGGTACTTTGCGGAAAAATAATAACCGATGTCCCCCTGGCCAATTTTTCTTTTCCTTCATTGAGAACAGTCATTAAATCTTTTCGCGAATCGTTACGCCCAACTGCAATGGGATCGCGGGCACGCATAATCGGGCCAAATACTTTGCTGGTAATAAGCTTGTCCTTAACCACAAAGGTAACCTCCTTTACCGGGGCAATCAGGCAGGGAAAAATCATGGTTTCGAGGGTGCTCATGTGGTTGCTTATAAATACAACGGGTTCGTCTTTCACAGCATCAACATGTTCAAATCCTGTAATGTGGAATTTACCACCACAATTCTCAACAAATTTAAAAATCTCGTATGAACTTAGCGCCCATCTTGCAGTATCATAAACACCATTGAGGGCAAATTTTCGGTTTTGAAGTACAAATTTCAAAAACCTGATTTTAAAGTAAGCGCTGCCGCCCAACGACAAAATATCCCAAACCGAACGCTTATGGTCGGCCGGGGTGTGGTATTCATTTTCGGGAAAATATTTGTTGTACATGATTGATCGGTTTTTGGGGCAAATTCGAATTATTTGCTTGAAAGGTAAACTAAATTAATTGTTTTATAGCATAAACATTATTGACATAAGTTACTATGTTTTTATAATATCATCTGGTGATTGCTTTTTTACACCCCTTAAATCGAAATCTTTATCGAAAGTCACAATAGTCAATCCATATTTCAGGGCTACGGTAAATTGATATGCGTCATCAAAATCGAGCTTAAATTTCCCCATATTATTAACAACATCAAGTAATTCTTTTGCATCAAGTGATAATTGCTCAATTCGGCCATTGCTAAACAAATCTTCGATAAACCTGCTTAAAACATCAAGTTTGTTCAATCTTGATAATATCACCCCAATCGAATGCATTGCAAAATCACTCACATAAATACTTTCAGGAGATATAATATCAAAAAATCTCTTAACAATATTCGATTTGTCTTGGTCAAGAAGACGCTCCAACCAAACATTGGTGTCAACCAAATATCTTACTTCAGCCTCCAATCAAGTGCTTTTTTTTGAAGATCCATAGAGGACATCTTAACATCTTTTAAACCCCCGGCCCAATCCTGACGTAATTTTCCTGGTTTGCGAACAAACCGTTTATTTATCAGATAATCCAAATAATGGTCGAGTTCTTCAATTAACCCAGGCGTTAATTGATTTATTTTTAATTCTATTTCTCTAATAGCTCTCATAGAACAAAGGTAGTTATTTTGATATTATGGTAAAACCATACAGCCGTTGTTTTTCTATTGGCAATAACTCCAGTTAATCCGGGTACGCACCATTTCAACGCCATCGGGTTCACGCATAATATTGCTCAGGAATTCAACATCATTTATTGCTTCTGATCCAACCCTCAACAAATCTCCCGGCACGGCTTCCTTTAAAAAGTTGACCTGGAATTCTGAAATGGAGTGT
>JAFGEV010000352.1 GCA_016931385.1 Prolixibacteraceae bacterium | reverse complement strand
TGGAATGTTATTGGTAACCAGTTGAAAATGGAATATACCTTGATGGAGCATTTTATGGGGTACCGCTTTGGGTTGTTTAACTATGCTACCAAAAACATTGGTGGCGCCGCCGATTTTGATTATTTCCGTATTAGTGATCAGATCACAGAAAATTAATAATGTAAACTTTTATAATGAAGAAGTATTGGGTTCTTTTATTTTTCTCTTTTTGTTTTATTGGCGCTTCGAGGGCTGGTGAACAAAAAGTTACTAGTCCGGATGGAAATCTGGAAGTGATAATAGTTGAAAACGGGGGTACTCCCTTTTATAATATAGTATACAAAGGGAAAACGTTTTTGGAGGCATCGCCTCTGGGATTAAAAACCAATGTGGGCGATTTTTCCATGGGATTAGCGTTGATCGAAAAGGTTCAACAGAACCAGTTGGATGAATCGTATTCATTGTCCAACATTAAAAACAGCAATGTACATTACCGGGCAAACGAAGCCGTTTTAACCTTTTTGAAGGATGAAAAGCCGGCTTTTGACATCATCTTTCGGGTGAGCAACAACGATGTGGCTTTTCGTTATAAAGTATATCCTCAGGGCGACAGGTTGTCGGTTGTAATAAATGAAGAAGCAACGGGTTTTGTATTACCTGAAGGAAGTACCACTTTTTTGTGTCCGCAAATGTTACCCATGACAGGTTTTGCCCGAACTGCTCCGAGTTACGAAACATCCTATACCGCCGACGATGCGATGGGTAAAAATGGCTGGAGTGCAGGTTATACCTTCCCCGCTCTATTCAGGGTGAATAATATTGGCTGGGTGTTGATTTCGGAAACCGGTGTTGACAGTCGTTATTGTGGCAGCCGGTTGATAGGGAATGCCGGTGGTTTATACACCATAGGATTTCCTCAGGAAGGAGAGAATAATGGTAATGGAACTTCAGCTCCCGGTATTCAGCTGCCCGGTTACACACCCTGGCGTACCCTCACTGTTGGTGAGTCGCTGGCGCCTATTGTTGAAACCACGGTATCTTTCGATGTGGTGGAACCCAGTTACAAAGCATCGCAAAATTATACTTACACAAAAGGTTCGTGGAGTTGGATCATGAAAATGGATGGAGGTACGATTTTCGATGTTCAAAAAGAGTACATTGATTTTAGCGCAGCCATGGGGTACGAAACCATTTTGGTAGATGCCCTGTGGGATACGCAAATTGGTTACGATAAAATTGAAGAGTTGGCCAATTATGGAGCCGAAAAGGGAGTATCTCTATACTTGTGGTACAATTCAAATGGCTATTGGAATGATGCACCACAGGGCCCACGAGGGATAATGAGTGATCCCATTTCACGTCGTAAAGAGATGGCCTGGATGAAAAGAATTGGAGTAAAGGGAATAAAGGTAGATTTTTTTGGTGGGGATAAACAGATCACCATGAAGTTGTACGAAGATATTTTGTACGATGCCAATGATTTTGGTCTGATGGTTGTGTTTCATGGATGTACCCTGCCACGCGGCTGGGAGCGTATGTTTCCTAACTTCGCATCAAGTGAGGCTGTTTTGGCCAGTGAGAATCTGCACTTTGGCCAGGGGAGCTGCGACAGGGAGGCTTTTAGCGCCAGTCTGCATCCATTTATTCGCAATGCCGTGGGTAGTATGGATTTTGGAGGTAGCGCACTCAATAAGTTTTACAATTTTGGAAATATCCCCAATAGGGGTTCCAAACGAATGACCTCCGATGTGTTCGCGCTGGCTACTGCTGTTTTGTTTCAAAGTGGTGTTCAGCATTTCGCGCTGGCACCTAATAATCTTACCGATGTACCTCAATGGGCTGTAGCCTTTATGAAAGAGGTACCTACTACGTGGGATGAAGTGCGTTTCATTGATGGCTATCCCGGGAAATATGTTGTTTTGGCGCGCCGTAAGGGAAAGCAATGGTTTATTGCTGGAATCAATGCCCAAAATGAAACGTTGAAGTTGAAATTGAATTTACCCATGATAGATGGCGGCTCCCAGTTAAAGATGTATAGCGACGACAAGGAGCTGAATGGACGTGTAACCACGGTAAAACTCCGCAAGAATCAAGAGGTAGAGGTTGTAATTCCAACAAATGGCGGTGTTGTTTTGATGCAGTAATTTTGTTGTCTTTCAAATAACTAATTTAAATATTTATCAAATGATTAAAAATCTTAGATTATTCAGGACTTTAATAGTGTTGGTGATCATTTTTGCTGTGCAGTGGAATACCATTTTTGCACAGAACCCGATTATCCGTAACCAGTTTTCAGCCGACCCGTCAGCACGGGTTTTTAACGGGAGAGTTTATGTGTTTCCGTCGCACGACATCCTTGCTCCTGAAGGAAAGAAACTGCGTAAGGATTGGTTTTGTATGGAAGATTATCACGTGTTTTCCTCCGAAAACCTTATTGATTGGACAGACCATGGAATGATTGTTAGCCAGTACGATCCATCCTGGGCTGATTCCACATCCTATAGCATGTGGGCACCCGATTGTGTGGAAAGGAATGGTAAGTATTATTTCTATTTCCCTGCAAACGTCAAATCTGATGGTGAACAACGGCGCAGAGGTTTTGGGATTGGCGTGGCTGTTGCCGATAAGCCTGAAGGACCTTATGTTGCGCAAAAGGAACCCATTAAAGGAATAAACGGAATTGATCCTAATGTGCTTATCGATAAAGACGGACAGGCATATATATATTGGTCGATGGGGCAGATTTTTGTTGCAAAGCTTAAGGAAAATATGCTGGAACTCGATTCAGAACCAATGGTAATTGCTGATCTGCCTCAAAAAGGGATGAAAGAAGGTCCTTGGGTTTTTGAACGCAACGGAATTTATTATATGACATTCCCCCATGTAGAAAATACTATTGAGCGACTTGAATATGGTATGGGAAATAGTCCCATGGGGCCTTTTAAAATGACTGGTGTTATTATGGATGAGTCGCCCACAGGATGCTGGACAAACCACCATTCAGTTGTTGAGTACAATCAACAATGGTATTTGTATTACCATCATAACGATTATTCACCGAAATTTGATAAGAACCGCTCCGTAAGGGTTGATAGTCTCTTCTTTAATGCTGACGGTACTATCCAGAAAGTGACGCCAACCCTACGTGGTGTTGGTATTGCCAGTGCTTCACAACCTATTGAAATTGACCGGTATAGTGCAATTGCTGAATCGGGAGCATCTATTGCATTTAATGATTCTTCGAGCGTTTTCAAGGGATGGAAAACAATTTTTAATAACCAGGGTGCTTGGGTGCAGTACAATAAGGTGGCTTTTAGCGGTAAAGAACTGAAGAAGATAAAAGTTAAGGCTTTGTCGGCATCGGGAGGTACTTTGCAGATACGTTTAAAGAATGCGGAAGGAGAAGTCGTTTCTAAAATAAACATTCCCCGGACAAATACATGGCAGGTGGTTGAAGCCAAGATTACCGGCCTGAAAGCCGGGGTTTATAATCTGGAGGTTATGCTTAAGGATGGTGGAGCCGTTGAGGTGGATTGGATACAATTTGCAAGATAGAAATCTTTAGTAATGACTGCTGCCATTTAAAGAATGATTGAGTATAATGCGCCCGATGTGAGTCGAATTAACCATGCACTGAAAGTATATGGTTATGCAGTTGTATTGCCCGACTAGAAAACCTCCCCCGTGAAGAGTTTCTGGTTGTTGACATCGCGGCATTTTACATGATATTGGAATAAAAGACGCTGAGCAGAAATACAATTCCTGCAGCGGACATTATCAGGAAATTGAAGGGCCTCTTGTGGCCCTTCAATTATTTTCGGGTGTTGAGATTAGTCCTGTTCAGCTTAACAGAATCTGTTTTTTAATTGGGAATCATCATTCGTAAAAAAAAAGAATCCGGAGGCCGCCACACACAATCCCCAAAGTAGCAGGGCCCCCGAATCCATCAGGTATAGGTTGGTTTAGATGTGTTATTATACTCCGCTGTTCCCGTAGTTTGGTAACACGCGGGCGCTGGGGTCGTTTACATTACAGTTTTGCCATTCTTTGTTAGGCATCCAAAAATCTTTGATTAATTCAGCTCGTCCAGGGAAATGACTCTCGAAAATGTCACGATACATCAGTGATTCTTTTGAGATTGGTGTAGCAAATGGATACTTATGTACTGCATTAACCATATCAGCATCTGAATAAATTTCTTCGGCATAAGCTTTAAGGCTATCCACTACGCTGTGACCCACTGCATCAGAGAATGCTGCTTTTTCGCGGTAAAGAATTTCGTTAGGCAGATAATTATCTTCAAAGGCTTTACGTAACAAATACTTTCCAATGCCTGTGTTGTTCATTTTCTTTTCAGGCGAAATACTCATAACATACTTCACAAAATCAATATCGCCAAATGGAACTCTTGCTTCCAATCCATTCGATGAAATGGATCGATCGGCTCTTAACACATCGTACATATAAATCTCCTTCAGCCTTTTTTCAGCTTCTTTTTGAAAAGCTTCGGGATTGGGAGCAAAATCGGTGTATTTGTAACCGAAGATTTCATCGCTGATTTCGCCTGTTAATAGTACTTTAACGTCAGTGTTTTCACTAATGTATTTACAAATAAGATGCATGCCCATCGATGCCCTGATGGTTGTGATATCCCAACTTTCGATGTTATATATCAGAGTGCTGAGAGAATCGAATATTTGTTGTCGGGTAAACAGAACCTCTGTGTGATCGGCACCGAGGTAGTCGGCAACAACTCTTGCATATTTTGTGTCGATGGGATCTTCGTTTATTCCAACGGCAAAGGTTTTAATTGGTTTATCGGTTAAACGCGCTGCAATTGCACACACCAGGCTCGAATCAAGTCCTCCACTGCAAAGAAACCCAACCGGAGCATCGGCATCCATGCGTTTTTCAACTGCT
>JAFGEV010000351.1 GCA_016931385.1 Prolixibacteraceae bacterium | reverse complement strand
GCATTGCTTGAAATTCCGGTTCAAACAGGTCAAACTATTTATGAAAGTAAAAAAGCACTAAGGGATTTAAATATTATTGAAACTGCCAAAATAGAGCACTGCAAGCTGGTCCTGAAAGTTGGTTCTGGTAAGTATTCCTTTTTTATAAAATAAATTTGTCGCTTATATTTTCAGTTTCCCGTTATAAATCCTGTATTGTAATGATTTTTTATTGTAACTTAAAAGTCGTTTTAAAGGGGAAAAGTTTAAATATTTATGGTTAAAAGTAAATCTGATTCGATACTGATAATTGTATTGTTGATTTTTTGTTTCATTTTTAAACCTGACATATCGGTTGGGCAGGAAAGAATTAATTTCGAGCAAATTTCAACAGATGACGGGCTTTCAAACGGAACAATCAATGACATATATCGTGATAGCTGGGGATTCATGTGGTTTTGTACCGACGATGGCTTAAACAGGTACGATGGGTATACTTTCAAAGTATACCGGGCCGATTTCAACGAAAACAATTCTTTTCAAAACATTCAATATATATGCATTACCGAGGATGTTTACAAAAACCTTTGGATTGGCACTTCTGAAGGATTATTTTATTACGATAAAAATAACGACCAGATTGTAAAATTGCCCACCCAGCCAAATCATCTGCAATTGAACGGATTAATCAATGTCTTATTCTTCGACTCAAACCATTATTTATGGGCAGGAACGTATACCGGAGTTTCAAGGATAAAAATTAAAAGTCCTGAAATTCAATCTATAAAAACTGAAGATATCTATACTTTTACAAGGTTACAAAATGATTCATTGGCCATCAGCAATAATAATGTCTTTTCAATATATGAAGATAAACAACAAAAGATATGGATTTCAACAAATTCTTATTTTTTAGATTGTTATGATTATAAACAAAATAAAATTTCAAAACATAAAATCGACCTACCGGGGATTGATAAATTGAATCGACTTACAGTGAAAATTGTTGCCGATAAAAATGACAATTTTTGGATTGCTACGTCTAGTTTAGGCTTAATTCACTGGGATAGAAAGAACAATACCTTTTCTTCGATTTATGAAATATCAAAAGAACTTGAGAACATAAAATTAGTTTATGTACGATCGATTATGATTGATCATCTTAACCGAATATGGATCGGAACAGATGGTAAAGGCGTGGTTATATATGATATTGAGAAAAATGAAGCCCAACATTTTTATAACAATCTGGATAATCAATCCATATTGAGCAGTAATGCAATTTACTCGATTTATGAAGATCAAACCGGAATGTACTGGATTGGCACTTACCTGATGGGATTGAACAAATATGATCCCGATAAAATCAGTTTTGGGAGCTACCATTACTCTTCGTCTTCAAAAAATGGACTAAGTCACAACATTGTAACGGGGTTTTGTGAAGATAAAAACAACAGGATATGGATCAGTACCGATGGCGGAGGTATAAATATTTTTAACAGAGAAAAAGATCAGTTTTCATATTATAAACATGAAAAAGGAATTCCTGCAAGTCTTAGTACGAACACAACAATGTCCCTTTTTCGTGATTATGATTACAACATCTGGGTTGGCACATACATTGGTGGAATAAATAGATTTGACTGGGAAACACAAAAATTTGTCCACTACTTTCACGATCCTGATGATTCAACTTCACTTATAAGCAACAGTCCGTGGAGTTATGCCCAGGATAAAATGAAAAACATTTGGATTGGAACCGTTGATTTAGGTTTGGATTTATTAAAAAACGGTTCAAATACTTTTGTTCATTATCAAACTACAATTGCAAATCATTATGGTCCCGATCAATTGAATTCTATTAATATTACCCAGCTTTTTATTGACAAAAGCAACCGGTTATGGATTGGAACCGAATATGGCCTCGACATGGTTGATTTGAACCTTGTTGATTTTTCTCAACCAGTACCTGAACTCTATTTCAATCATTATATGTCAGACAGTTCAGAAAACAGCATAAGCTATAACCGTATAAGCTACATAAACGAAGACAACAACAATAATATATGGATCGGGACAAAGGGAGGGGGACTCAATAAACTTGATCTGTCTACGAATACGTTTAGCACGTATACCATGAAAGACGGATTGCCACATAACATTATTAACGGAATTCTTTTCGATAGTGACAATAATCCATGGATAAGTACGAACAATGGATTGTCATATTTCAATGTAAAAAGCGGGAAATTCAAAAATTTCTATGCTTCAGATGGCTTGCAGTCATCCGTTTTTATAAAAACATCCTGTTTTAAGGCCAGCGATGGTATGTTTTTCTTTGGAGGCACGAATGGATTCAATTGTTTTTATCCCGAAAAAATTATTTCAAAAGGAAAAACCCTAAAAACTGTTCTAACCGATTTCAAATTGTTTAACCAAAGTGTAACAATTGGAGATACAATAAACAACAGGATAGTTTTAAACAAAGCTATTTACGAACTTGATGATATTAACCTGTTTTACAAGGAAAACAATATTTCTTTTGAATTTTCGGCTCTTGATTATTCCAAACCTGAAAAGATATTCTATTCATATATTCTGGAAGGCTTTGATAAGGGATGGCAGGTTACTGATGCAAATATGAGAATTGCGAAGTACACGAACCTTTCTCCCGGCAAATACATTTTTAAAGTAAAAGCAACGCTAAATGAAGAAACCTGGCCTGAAACAGCAACTTCAATTGTCATCAATATTCAGCCGCCCTGGTGGATGAAGTGGTGGTTTAGAATCTCAGTTGTATTTTTCGTTTTGGCCATAATAACCATGATTTTTTTACTCAGAGTTCGTTCGTTACATAAACAGAAAAAAGTTCTGGAAAGCACAGTTGCTGTAAGGACAAAACAATTGAAAGAAGCTAATGACAAAAAGGATAAATTTTTAGCCATTCTGGCACACGATTTAATAAATCCTTTTTCAACAATATTAGGCTTTACTGACTTGTTACTAACTAACTTTTCTGAATGGGACGAAAAGGCTAAAATGGAGACAGTTAAAACAATCAATGATTCTTCATCCGATCTTTACCAGCTTCTGTTGAACCTTCTGGAATGGTCGCGTTCTGAACGAGGATTAATTGAATATTCGCCTGAAAAAATAGATCTGAATAATTGCATAAACAATGTCCTTTCACTTCAATCGGCTATGGCACAAGCAAAACAAATTACACTTGAAAAAACCTTTCAAGAAAGTAATTACTATGTCAAAAGCGATATACAATTATTAAATGCCATCTTGAGGAATTTAATCAGCAATGCAATAAAATTCACACAAAACGGAGGGAAGATTTCAGTTCAGTTAGAACCTGATGAAAAATATTTAACCGTTTCCATAACCGATAATGGAGTTGGAATGAAAAAGCAAAAGCTGGAAAATCTATTTAGAATTGATATTCAGCAATCAACCCTGGGCACAAATCAGGAGAAGGGCACAGGCATTGGTTTATTATTGGTTAAAGAATTTGTAACAAAACAACAGGGCAGGTTAATTGTTAAAAGCGAACCTGGAAAAGGAAGCACATTCTCATTCACCGTTCCTTGTTGGTCGGATTGAATAAACTTCGAACTTCACTTTTTGTCATCACCCAAGTTAAATCAACTTTTTTACTGTGATATTTTATCTATATCATTTTATAACATATTCATTATGAATTTGAACTAAAAGATTTTTGATATATTTGGTAACGTTTACATAAAAAATTGGGCAGAAGGTTATTGACAAGTTGAAGCCTTCTGAAAACATAAATATTCATTTAAACATCTAACTAACTTATGAAAAAGTACCTACCTGATTCGGATGGTTGTTTTAAAACCTGCCATCGGAAAAAGTTAATGAAAATGAAACTAACAGTATTTATGTTTCTTTTATTTGCTTTTGTTTCATCGGCTTCAGGAAGAAATACACCAAATATTGGTTTACCAGCCTACAATCCAGATGCTGCCGAAATGCATAGCACTGGGACACAAGGCAACCAAAAAATTATCGGTTTGGTAACCGATAAGAACGGGATTCCACTCCCTGGAGTTACAATTGTAGTAGAGGGTACAACGAATGGGACTATAACCGACGTGGACGGAAGATTCACCCTTATGAATGTGGGTGAGCAAGATGTAATAATGGCTTCATTTATAGGTATGGTCACACAAATGATCCCTTTAAATGGCCGCACAAACCTGTCGGTCGTTATGGCTGAATCAACTGTCGATGTACAGGAAGTTGTGGTTGTTGGTTATGGAACCATCAAAAAGAAAGATTTTACCGGCGCTGTTTCATCAGTAGACAACGAAGATTTGGTGGCGGTTGGCACATCGAGTGCCATGGCTGCCATGCAGGGGCAGGTTGCCGGTGTAAACATAACCGCAAAAACAGGCCTTGTAGGTAGCGATTTTGATGTCGAAATCAGGGGGATCAACTCCCTCTCAGGGGGTAAACCCTTATTTGTTGTCGACGGTGTTATGATGGACAATATTAACTTCCTTAACCCTAACGATATTGAGCGCATCGATATTTTGAAAGATGCTTCATCAACGGCCATATACGGATCGAGGGGCAGCAACGGCGTTGTAATTGTTACCACCCGCTCAGGCAAGGCTGTCACCGGCAAGGCTGTTGTTTCTTATTCAGGTTCTGTGGGTTTTCGAACCATCTCGAACATGCCCGATTTCCTCGATTATGAAGAAGGGATACTTTACACGATGAACAGGGACATTACCCGAAAATTGTATAAAGGTGAAGAACTTGTTGCAATTGACGATATGTTTGGGTTTCCCACAAGCGATCCGGTTGTTCATGCATACTGGAAAGAAGTTCTTGACAACGGGATTCATACCGACTGGATTGAACTGATGACCAAACCGGCTATTAATACCAACCATTTTGTATCGGCTGCCGGGGGCGATCAAAATGTAAACTATATGATAGGGGTTGGTTACCAGGGCGACGATGGCAACATTAATGGCCAGTCGTACAACAAATACAACTTCAAGGCAAATATCGATTTTCATGCCCTCGAACAATGGAAAATGGGGGCCAACATCAGCCTGGCACATACCGACAGGGAGCTTGGCAGTCCGAATATTATGAAGCAATTGTTCAGAATGCCACCCTGGACACCGGCATTCAACCGTGACGGAGAGATGATACAGGTACCGATGGTCGGTATTTCAGGCAATGTAAGCCCTCTGGCCGTGATGAAATACGACAAATACAACACGCAGGACTATTATGCCATTGCCAATTTTTACCTTGAATACATGCCGATCAAATGGTTGAGTGTGAAATCAACTTTTTCGCCTAATTTAAAATATTCAAGGTTAGGGCAGTACTGGGATCCGCTTTCGACCAAAAGCACCGGTGGGGCATCAATGACCATGTCGAATAATTTCTCGTATATTTGGGACAATCAGCTTCATGCCGAACGCGAATTTGGCAAACACAATGTCAATTTCGATTTAATTCACTCGGTACAATATAACCGCTACGAATATTTATATGGCTACGGTTGGTCACTGCCGTTTAATTCTGAATATTATAACCTTGGAAGCGCCACAACATTGAACACTGCCAGTGGCTTTCAGAAAAACACCCTGGTATCGTTTACATCCCGGCTGAACTATTCATTTATGGACAAATACCTGGTTACTGCCTCGGTAAGGTGGGATGGTTCGTCGAAACTGGCCGAAGGACACAAATGGGCTTACTTTCCATCAGCAGCTGTTGCGTGGCGGATATCAGAAGAAGATTTCATGAAAACGGTCGAATTCATTTCAAACCTGAAAATGAGAATCAGTTACGGTTATACCGGAAACAATAACATCGACCCATACGTCACACAGTTTGCCGTTGACAACCAAACCTATTATGATTGGGACGGTAAGGTTGCCATAGGATTTAAACCAAGCGCCATTGCCAACAAGGAACTCACCTGGGAACGCACAAGGGAATGGAACCTTGGTCTTGACTTTGGATTTCTTCAAAACCGAATATCAGGAGAATTAAACCTCTACGATAAACTGTCGCTTAATCTGCTAATGGAACGTAAACTGGCCGTTCCAACAGGCTGGGCCAGCATGATGGACAATGTGGGTTCTGTAAGTAATAAAGGTATTGAATTCCAGGTGCGTACCATCAATATCCAGTCCGACGATTTCACCTGGGAAACCAGCCTTACTTTTTCACGTAACATCAACAAGATAGTTGACCTGTACGGAAAAAAAGAAGACGATGTAGTTAACCGCTGGTTTATAGGCCAACCGGTTGAAGTGGTTTATGCAATGGTTTTCGACGGGGTTTGGCAAAAAGATGAACTGGCGACTGAAGACCTACAGGAGATGGAAGGAACAGCTAAAATGAAAGACTTAAACAACGATGGAAAGATCGATATTGACCATGACATGATGGTGCTGGGATCGCCAATTCCTGACTGGACGGGAAGTTTTTCAACGCGTTTAAGATACAAGCGATGGGACTTTACTGCTACCTTGTACACCAAACAGGGGGTTTTCATCTACAGTCCTTTTCACAGGGAATTTACCGATTTCAACAGTAAACAGATCATAGATGTTCCATACTACGTGCGTGAAAACCCTTATACCGAAGCCCGTTATTCGAATACTTACCCACAGCCTACCTACCAGGGTGATTACTGGGGCGAAGATGCTGATGAATATGGATATCCAGGCTACAACAAAGATGCCTCGTACGTTAGGCTTCAAAACGCTTCAATTGGCTATACGCTACCTGAAAAGCTGATTCAAAAACTGAAAATCAGCAAATGCCGGATATACCTGAATGCGGTTAATCCGTATGTTTGGACCGATTACGAAGGATTTGACCCCGAATGGGCAGGAGCCAGCGTAGATGGTGAAAACCAAAACTCCACCTCCTTCTCAATTTATCAGTTTGGAATTAACTTAACCTTTTAATGAGGACTACCATGAAGAATCTAAAATATATCATTGGAATAGTTTTCCTTCTGGCAACCTTTGCTTGTGAAGATTTTTTAACCGAGGAAAACAAAAGCAGCGCAACTGCTGAAAATTTCTATGTTACAAAAAGTGGCTATGAAGCGCTTGTAAACTCAGCCTATTCAACCCTTCGGAATGTTTACGGCGGAACTCCATACATTTTCTGTGCAGGAACCGACCTGTTTTTCGGAGTCCATCAGGATGCTCCTTTGGCGCTGACTACCTATCAATCGTTAACCCCCAGTTCAACGCATGTCACTGAATTCTTCGAGAAACTTTATCAAAGCATACAAGTGTGCAACACAGCCGTTCATTACAATGGTATAACCGAAGGAACAATCACACTGGAATCGAGGCTGGCTGAGGTAAAATTTCTGAGGGCAAATTATTATTTTCTCCTCGTTCAATCGTTTGGCGATGTTACCCTTGTTAAAAACATGGTTTCGGAACCGATCACCCATTTTGAACGAAACCCTGCTTCTGAAGTATATCAATTCATTATTGACGAACTTGAAGAAGCAGCACTTTTGGTGCCTGAAACTCAACAAGATTACGGTCGGGTTACCATCGATGCAATTAATCACTTGTTGTCGAAAGTGTACCTCACCCGTGCCTATGAAGATTATGCAGATGAAAACGACTTTAAAAATGCTGCCGAAAAAGCAGAACTGGTTATTGGCAACCGTTCGCTTGCCGGAGATTATGAAGATGTTTTCAAATACCTTTTGGACAATAATGGTGAGGTTTTGTTTTCGGTACAGTACGATAAATCGTCGCTGCTCGATGGCGGTGCGCACAACTGGGATTTCCCCTGGGGGCCGCTGATTCAGGGAGCCGACGAGGGTGTATCAAAGAAAAATATCCTGCACCCGACCGAATACCTTTACAGGGTATATGAAGAATGGGATACACGTTTTACGGGTACATTCTGGAATATCCTCACATCGCCTTATTCAAATGCAGTTTTATACACCTATACTTCCGATATTAAGTATTATTTCCCGAGAAATGCAGAAGAAATTGCCGGTGTTGACAGATGGGTGGCCATGAGAAGAAAATTCCGCGAAAATGCCACTATTGTTCCTCTGGGCGAACATTGGTGGGACGGCAACAACCAAAGCGATTATCCACCTTTGAAGAAGTTCGATCGTTTGCAAAATGGAGACATTCAGTACACTCACGACTTGTTCCTTTGCCGCGTGGGCGAAACCTACCTCAATGCCGCTGAGGCCTATTTACAGATGGGAAATAAAGCAAAAGCAACGGAACTTGTTAACCTGGTTCGTGTCAGAGCCGCAATGGACGATCACGATAACGACATGCTAATTGGCGAAAATGACCTGTCAATTGATTTCCTGCTTGATGAACGTGCCCGTGAACTGGCCGGCGAAGGGCATCGCTGGTTCGACCTGAAACGTACTGGAAAACTGATGGAGCGCACAAGGAAATACAATCCTGATATTAAAGCACTATATGATTCGGGCGCTGATCCTTTCATGGGCGCAAACGGACATTACAAAATTTTGCGGCCAATACCGCTAAGTGCCATTGCACTCGACTCGGGAGAATATCCGCAAAACCCGGCATATATTGAATAAAGGCATCTCTCAATAAACAGAAAGCCCATCACAATGTGGGCTGGTAACATTAGTTAGGTCATAGTAACCGGAAGGCTGCTCCTTTATTTAGGGGCAGTCTTTTATTATTCTTAACCGAATAGTTGAAGCTTTATGTACTATCTAAGGACATTTTAATCAGTGCCTGATCAACAGAACTTTATTCTCAACAAATTTGTGTGATTTTACCTGAAGAAAATAAGTACCCTCAAGGTAGTGTGAAGTAGATATTGACAAGTAGCCTGTAAATTCTTCCGGGCTATAAACATTCGAAAAGATGGTTTTGCCTTCAATGTTGATAATCTTCACAGAAATTCGAGCCCCTCGAATGTGATCCGTTAACCTTATCTTCAACTCCTCGTCAACAGGGTTGGGAAATGTTTTGATTTCGTCAGCAAATGATTTTTGATAGGAATTTTCCGTAACATTCTGCATGAAATCTTCAGGGTTCATAAATCCGGCAGGATCAAGTACAGTATGGGTAACTTTCAGAACTTTCATCATTCCCTTGTAATATGCCCTGTTGTTCATTCGTGCCCCTAATGAAGTTTTGCCTTCAGGTTTAATGATTTCTTTGGAATAATTAACGGTTCCGCTGACTTCCTTCTCCCCGTTGAAATATGTTGTAAATGTGCCCTGTTTGTAAGTAATGGCAGCATGGTGCCATACTTCAGTAGGGTGTACAAGGGTTTCATCAATGAGGGTCAGGTTTTCGGTGTCGGTCTTCATAAAACCGTCAAGGTAGCATTCATTATTCTTGTTCACCCTAAGCTCCATCATCACCCGCTTCTCTTGGGGATCGTTGGTGCCCTGAATATGAACAAAACGAGGTTCAATATTATCGGGGTAGCAGGCAAAAGGCTTAAAGATCAGTTCAACAGTAAACTCTTTTGCAGTATCAATAGGATTGGAATTTATGATAAGTTGGTCGGCATTGCCGTCAAACTCAATTGCATTACCAAGATCGGTTTCAGCCACCTGTGGGTTACCCAAAACAGATACTTCATGCCCCCCAATTATTTCGAGGTTATCAAGCACCCAAAGCTCAGAATAAATAGAATCGGATGCACACAGAAATAATTTCCCCACCGTCAGGAACAACAGTCCCGTAGTGATTTTACGTAAGCTCATAGCCTGGAAAATGTTTTTTAATTTTTTATAATTCTTTTTACTATTCTTTCATCACCATTGCTAATGATCACAAAGTACACGCCTGAAGGGAGGCCGTGCATTTCGATCTGGGATTTTTTTCCTTCGGAAAATTTTTGAAGGATTGCATTCCCGTTTATATCCACGAGCGTTATTCCTGCATTATCGGGGCAGTTTTCTATCAATATGGTTAATTTGTTATTGGCCGGATTGGGGTAAACGTTTATATAGCCTGTTTTGTGGTCAATGATTGAATTCCCTCCCATAACAGTCACATAAATTGGATCAGAAGCAGCTATGTTACCTTCATTGTCAATTACTTTTGCAGTTAAAAGATAACTGCCTCCGGGAACATCACTCCATTTAAATGAAGCTGTTTTATTCGAATTTACAGAAGCTGAACCAATGTAATCATCGTTGCCATAAAACTCAACACTGTCGATTGTCCCATCGTTATCGAATGCTTTCGCGTATATCTGAACCTGTGCAGGTGCATTGTATTCTTTGCCATCGGCCGGAAATGTGATCATCACGTATGGGGTAGGGGCTTCTTTAACGTAACAAGCTTTTTCAACGCCTGGTATTGGATCGCCAAAAACATCGGAGTTGCAATCGGTTTTATCGCTAACATTGTAGATATAATTAAACTGCCCGTCGGCTCCAAAGGCAATATCAACCAGTTTTTCGGTTGAGCATTGTTCCCCCTGAACGCTGCAAAACTCATAGCCATCGGGGCCTCCGGTAACTTCTACTGAAACCGTGAAACTACCCTCAATCGTCACATCCTGGTCGTCAGTTGCCTTAACTGAAAAAACATAACTACCGGCTGCCATATCGGAAAAATCACAGGTATATGGTTTTTCGGTATCAGTAAATATCAGGTTGTTCCCTTCATAAAAATCGACCTTTGCAACATTGCTTTCATAAAACCAGGCCTCGGCCACAATGCTGGTATTTTCATAAACCTTCAATATCTGGCCATCTTCCGGTAGTGAAATATAAACTCCATCTGCGACATATACCGATTTTTCTTCGGAACGGACGGTGATACCAACAGCTGTTGTTCCCATCGCCCAAATTTTGTAATGGCCTGGAGGCAGGTTTTTCCATTCAAAACTGTAAGGGGCTTCATTGTCGGTTAATAATAAAGTATCGCAATAAAAACCGACACTGGTAAGCGTTTTTTCAGGGTCTTTCATTTGAGCTTCAATTAAAATTGAAGCATTATTGGCAAATTTGGCACTGTCGGCAGGTGTAATGATTTCCAACTGATAGCTACCGGGGATATTTCCGAAAACATTTCCTGCCCTTTCTTTAACAATTGCTTTAACTTTATCAGCCTCATCAGGTTCAAACGTATAGGGCAGATCAAATACCGGATATGAATTAGGGATAAAATTTGGAACAGATGCCTCAACCAGTTCAAGGTTATCCCATCCGATTGTTGCACCATTACCAACACCGTTCTGATCTTTCCAGAGGTTATTGGTGTTTTCAAAATAACAGTTTTCGACACGGATGTTGCATTCAAAACCGGTACCGATACAGTAGTCGTTTCCTGTGCTGTTGTAATAACAGTTGTAGATATGCACGTGTCCAAACCTAACCCGAGGAACTCGTCCGTCAATACCATAGTCGTACCAGTTATGGTGAAAGGTTACATGCAATTTCCCGCGGTCGCCTGTATTATCGTCGCTGTTCCCAATCAGGTGTGCAAAAGAGTGGCTGTCGGGTTCATCGAAATAAAAATGGCTCCAGGATACAGTTACATAATCGGCAGCCTGCACCATTGAGCACAATTCATCCTTACTGTCGTGAAAAACACATTTGGTGATAAACACGTTTGTTCCTCCCGAAATATTGATAACATCAGCATTTGAAGGGCCTAAAGTGAGGTTTTGAAGAATGTAGTTGTCCCCTGATAACCTGAT